>NZ_JBITFP010000010.1:0-205511 GCF_044456245.1 Micromonospora sp. NPDC051006 | reverse complement strand
ATCTGCGCCCGCTCCCCGGACGACAACCGTCTCCCCGACATGAACCCTCATCCTCACGAAGATCCACCCCGTTGCAACAACCCCTTGAACCCAAGCGCGGCGGAAACCGCGATATCGCCGAACTGGAGTGGATCTCGCTCGACTGGCGCGGCCACGCCCACCCGCGCCGCCCACCCGCGCCGCGCCCGCCCGCGCCGCCCGCGCCGCCCACCCGCGGGCCGTGTGCCCGCGCCCGTGTGCCGCGCGCGTCTCGGCGGGGCCGGGATGTGTTCGGGCCCGTCACCGCGTGTCGCGGTGACGGGCCCGGTGGAACTGACGGCCGGGGTCAGCGCGCCGCCCGGTCGGCGAGCAGGCGGCGGGGGCTCCACCGCAGCAGCCGGTAGCGGGCCCGGCTGTTCGCCGACACCAGCCGGGCCGAGGCGTCCGCCACGGCGATCCGCCAGCGCAGCAGCACCGACGGCGGCAGCACCGCGGCGAGCAGCCGGGTCCGCCGGTCGGCGGTCTCGGCGAGCGCGCCGCGGACCGCGCGCAGCGCCGGCGTCAGCGCCTCGCCGGTCAGCGGGTCCCGGGCGTAGCGGGCGCGCTCCTCCGCCCGGCCGAGCAGCCGTACCGCGCCGGCGGCGTCGGGGTGCTCGGTGAGCGTGTCGCCGGCCAGCCGGTCGGCGGTCGCCCGGGGGGTCTCGGTCCGGTCGACCCGGACCCGGAAGTCCACCAGCGTGTCGAGCAGCTCGTCCCAGGCCGCGTGCGCGTCGGCCCGGGCCCGGTCCGCGTCGGCCCCGAGCACCACCATCCGGGGGCCGGTGGCGGCGGCCGCGCCGACCTCCGGCGAGCTGGCCGTGACGACCGCCGCCGTGGGGCGGCCGCGCCGGCGGCGCAGCGCCATCCGGCGCAGTGCCGGCACGGCGAGCAGCAGCAGGACGACGAGCGCCGCGGCGGCCCACCACGGCCAGACCGGCGCCTGCTCGGTCGGCGTGCCGGCGCCGACCGCGAGCCCGGAGTCGGTGTCCTGGTCGGCCGCGTCCGGGCCGGTGGGGCCGGCGGAGGCCTCGGTGTCCTCCGGAGTGGTCGGCGTGCCCGCCTCCGGCGTGGTCGGTTCCGGGGCGTCGGTGTCCGGCGCCCAGGCCGACCGGGTGGAGCCGGTGACGCCGTACGCCGGGGTGGCGTCGAACGGCACCCAGCCCATCCCGTTGAAGTAGACCTCGGTCCAGGCGTGCAGGTTGCGGTTGGTCAGCGTGTAGGTGTCGCCGGTGCGGTTGCTGCCGTTGGTGAAGCCGAACGCGACCCGCGCCGGGATGCCGGCGGCCCGGACCAACCAGGCCATCGCGGCCGCGTACTGCTGGCAGAAGCCGACCTTGTTGGTGAGGAAATCGACGATGTCCTGCCCGCTGCTGCCCTCCTCGGTGCTCAGCCGGTAGGAGAAGCCGTTGTCCGAGGAGAAGTAGTCGTAGATCGCCCGGACCCGGTCGTAGTCGGTGTTCTTGCCCTGGACGAGCTGCTTCACCAGCTCCTCCACCTCGGGCACGACCGGGGTGGCGGTCTGCTGTCGCCGCACCGGGTGGTCGGCCGGCAGCGACGCGGCGCCCCGCAGTGCCGCCGGGGTGTACGTCGACCGGACGTAGTCGAAGGTGTACTTCTTGCTGCGTGAGTTCTCCCGGTTGGAGAAGACGATCTGCAGGTTCTGGTCGTAGAGCCAGTTGCCGTTCAGGTCCTCCACCTGCACCGGCTCGGCGTAGACCGGCATCAGCGGCATGGCCAGGTTCTTGGTGACCTCGACGGTCGCCTGGTAGCGGTTCCGCTGCACGCCCCCGGTTGTCCGCTCGGAGGGGTCGGGCAGGTCGCGGTTGATCGGCCGACCGGTGGGGTTGCGGACCTGGAAGCCCTCCGGTCGCAGCTCGTCGGCCACGCCGAAGCGCAGGTAGAACGGGTCCGGCTCGCTGGTGGTGACCTTGACCAGGTCGGCCACCTCGGACTGGTTGAGCTGACCGCGCAGCGTGGCGAACAGGTCGATCCGCCCGGGCGTGCCGCCCTGGCCGGCCCGTCCGGTGCCGTTGCCGTTGCCGGAGTTGCTGAGGCTGTCGAGCAGGCCGCCGGTCATCCCCGGTACGGCCAGGGGCAGCAGCACCGCCACCGCGACGCCGACCGCGGCCAGCCGGCGGCCGGCGGCGGCCAGCGGGGAGGCCTCCCAGACGTCCACGTCGCGCCCGTCGCCGGTGAACCGGCGGCCGAACCGGCGGACCCGGTCGACGTTGTCGGCAACCAGCAGCCACAGGTAGCCGGCGGCGCCGATCACGAACGGCACCGCGGGAACGCTGTCGACGTAGACCGCGACCGGCACCGAGTAGATGGCGAGCATCGGCAGGCCGGCGAGCGCCGGGCGACGCAGCCCGACGGCGAGCACGTCGACCACGACGGCCACCGAGCCGACGCCGAGCACCGTGATGAAGAGCAGCGGGTCGGTGTCCGGCACCTCCACGCCGTAGGAGCGCATGTCCTGCACCGAGCCGCCGATCAGCGCCCGGAAGTGGCTGAAGGTCTCGGGCGTGGGCAGGAACGCGAGCAGCTCGGTGCCGCCCGGGAAGAGCCAGGTCAGCGCGAGGGTCAGCCCGGCCAGCATGGCCAGCACCTGCCCCCAGAGCGGGGCGCGCAGCGCCCGGGCCAGGGCGGCCACCCCGGCGACCACGGCGACCGCGAGGGCCGACTGGATCAGCCAGGTCCAGCGCTCGAAGATCGCGGACAGCGGCGCCGCGGCGAGCAGCGTCGCCGCGGCGGCCACCAGGCCGAGGTTGCGTTGGCCGACCATCACCACGTCCCTTCGCTCATCGCACGCCCCCGGCGACCGTCTCGGCCAGCGCGGCGCGCATCGCGAAACCCTGCGATCCCCGGCCGGCCTGTGGCCAGATCGCCGGCAGCCGGCTGCCGTGGTCGACGCCGATCACCCGCCACCCGCTCTGCAGCAGCGCCAGCGCGGCGGCCGCGTGGGCGTGCTCGGCCTCGGCGCGGGCCTTCTCCGGCAGGTTGATCCAGGTGGAGCTGTCCAGCAGGAAGCCCACGCAGGTCGCGCCGTTGGCCCGCAGGCCGGCCAGCAGCTCGGCCTCGGCCGTGCTCAGCGAGCCGAACACGCCGATGATCAGGCCGCCGTCGGAGCGCTGGCGGACCCGCTGCACCAGCTCGGCGAGCTCGGCCCGCTGATCGAGGCGGACCTCGGCGAGCTGGTCGAGGAGCAGCCCGTCGCCGGCCGCCTCGGAGGCGTCCACGTCCGCCCCCGAGCCGGTGACCAGGCGCAGCTTGTAGCCGGCCTGGCGCAGGTGCACGGCGACGCTCGCGGCGCTGGAGACCGCCCACTCGAAGCTGGCCGTCGGGCCGTCGCCGCGGTGGCCGTACGCGCGGGTGTCCAGCAGCACGGTCGCCCGGCTCTCCCAGGGCTGCTCCTCGCGGCGCACCATCAGCTCGCCGGTGCGCGCGGTGGACTTCCAGTGCACCCGGCGCAGGTCGTCGCCCATCCGGTACTCCCGGGTCGCCGCGTCGTCCTCGCCGTGCACCGCCACCGAGCGGGCCCGGCTGTCGCCGCTGCCGGCGTACTCGCCGGGGAGGCGGACCGAGGGCAGCGGCGTGACCTGCGGGATCACCGTCAGGTGGTCGGTGCTGGGGAAGGCCCGGGTGAGCTCGCAGAGACCGAACGGGTCGGTCAACCGGACCACCAGCGGGCCCACCTCGTAGCGGCCACGCACGTCGGCGCGCACGGTGTAGGCCACCGAGCTGGCCTGGTGCGCGCCGAGGCGCTCCAGCACCACCCGGGGCCGGCTGCCCAGCGCGTAGGGCAGCCGGTCCTCCAGCAGCAGGGTGCCGGTGGGCAGCCGGGACATGTTCTGCAGCCGCAGCACCACCCGGGAGCTGGCCCCGACCGGCACCCGGTGCGGGTCCAGCGACCGGTTGCAGGCCAGCTTGTAGCGGCTACGGCCGACGTACGCCGCGGCGAGCAGCGGCAGCACGGCGAGCAGCACGGCGACCCGGAGCAGATCCTTCTCGCCGAGGATCCCGGCGGAGATGGCCGCGGCGACCGCGGCGGCGAGGAAGGAGCGGCCGCGGGTGGTCAGCCCGCGGAGCGCTTCGCGCACGTCACGGCCTCCGCGGCTCGTACGGCCCGCGGCCGTTGCCCTGGGTGGGCCGGGTGTCGTAGGGGGAGCGCTTGCGGTCGTGCGGCAGGGGAAGTCGGTGCACCAGCTCGGAGACGATCGCGTCGGTGGTGCGCCGGGCCAGCTGCGCGTCGGCGGTCGGGATGATCCGGTGCGCCAGCACCGGCACGGCGAGGGCCTGGAGGTCGTCGGGCAGGACGTAGTCGCGCCCCTCCAAGGCGGCCACCGCGCGGGCGGTGCGCAGCAGCTGCAGGGTGGCCCGGGGGGACGCGCCGAGGCGCAGGTCGGGGGCCTCCCGGGTGGCGGTGACCAGGTCGACCGCGTACTGCTTGACCGCGTCGGCGACGTGCACCTGGCGGACCGTGGCGATCAGCTGCCGGACGATCGCCGCGTCGGAGACCGGCCGCAGCTCGTTGAGGGGGTCGGTCGCGCCGTGCCCGTCGAGCATGGCCAGCTCGGCGCCGGCGTCCGGGTAGCCCATCGCGATCCGGGCGGTGAACCGGTCGCGCTGCGCCTCGGGCAGCGGGTAGGTCCCCTCCATCTCGATCGGGTTCTGGGTGGCGATCACCATGAACGGGGTCTGCAGCTGGTAGGTCACGCCGTCGACGGTGACCTGCCGCTCCTCCATGCACTCCAGCAACGCGGACTGGGTTTTCGGCGAGGCCCGGTTGATCTCGTCACCGACGACCAGGTTGGCGAAGACCGCGCCGGGGCGGAACTCGAAGTCGTGCGTCTCCTGGTTGTAGACGCTCACCCCGGTCACATCGCTGGGCAGCAGGTCGGGGGTGAACTGGATCCGGCGTACGGAGCAGTCGATGGACCGCGCCAGGGCCTTGGCCAGCTTGGTCTTGCCGACGCCGGGGACGTCCTCGATGAGGAGGTGGCCCTCGGCGAGCAGGACGGCCAGGGCGAGGCGCACGGTGGCGGTCTTGCCCTCGATGACCTGCTCGATGTTGGCCACGATGGCTTCGCTGGCGGCGCGGAACTCGTCGTGGGGCAGCAGTCCACCCACCTCGTCCCAGGTCTGTTGTGTCACGGGCCTCCTCCTCGTCGCCGAACGGCAGCTCTGTAAAGAGCAGCTGGACCCGCCGTGGGGTTCGCGACGTCGAGCCTCGTCTGCCGCAGAAATCTCATGGGCCTCTCAGGCTAACCATGTTTGTCGTGATCGCCGACCCCCGCAGGCAGACCGCCGGTTACGCCCCGAATATTCGCCGTCCCGGGGGACATCACCGGCACTGACGGGGGTACGCGGGCCGGACGGCGAAAGGGCAGGTTGTGCACCGGGAACGGGACATCTACGGCGACACCGGTGACGGCGGGGTCCGGCTCGGCGCCGGTGCCACCCGCTGGCACCTCTACCCCGATCACGTCCATCTGACGCCGCATCACCCGGCCGGGCGACTCGCCCGCTTCGAGGCGGAGCTCCTGCCGTTCGTGGCGGACGTCGACGCCTGCGCGCTGGCCGTCATCGACGTGCAGAACGACTTCTGCTCACCCGGTGGCTGGACCGACCGCTCGGGCCTCGACCACACGGCCTGCCGGGCGGCGATACCGGGGACGGTGCGTGCGGTGCGCGCGGCCCGCCGGCACGGGATGCCCGTCCTGTGGGTCTACTGGCACAACCGATCCGACCTGCGCAACCTCGGCGCTCCCACGCTCTGGTCCTTCAAACACCGGCTGGATCAGCGGGGCATCGGGGAGGAACTCGACCAGGGGCGGGTGCTCATCGCCGGCTCATGGGGCGCCGAGTTGGTCGACGAGCTCAAGGAACTGGTCGAGCCCGACGACGTCCACGTGCCGAAGTTCCGGATGAATGGATTCCACGGCACGCACCTGGACCAGGTGCTGCGGAGCCAGGGCATCAGGACCCTCTTCCTGGCCGGCGTGAACCTCGACCAGTGCGTCAGCGCGACGATGGAGGAGGCCTACTTCCTGGACTACGCGGCGGTGCTCCTCGAGGGCGCCACCGCCACCTCCAGCCCGGCGTACTGCACGGACGCCGTGATCTTCAACGCCAAGCAGTGCTGGGGCTTCGTCACCACCACCGACCGGTTCGCGGAGCCCGGTCCCTGGCCGGCCACGGCCGGCTGACCGGCTGCCCCGTCCCGACTCGTGGTAGCGGGCCCCCGTCGGCTCCCGGCCTGGGGGTACACTGCCGTCATGGTCGGAGTCTTCCTGCTTCTTACCGAGCCGTGCTGATGCGCTGAACGCGCGACAGCACGGCTGCCCCTCCTGCGTGAGGGGCTTTTTTGTGCCCGTCGCCAGCCGGCCGGCGCCGGGCGGCGAGCAGCCAGCAGACACGAGACGACCGCGCCGAGTGACGCGAGGAGACACGATGAGTGAGGCAGCCGCACCGGCGGGCGACATTCCCCCGTTCCGGTACACCGCGGCCCTGGCCGACGAGATCGAGAATCGTTGGCAGGACATCTGGGAGCGGGAGGGAACCTTCCACGCCCCCAACCCGACCGGGCCGCTGGCCGACCCCGGCCACCCCCGGGCCGGTGCGGAGAAGCTCTACGTGCTGGACATGTTCCCCTACCCGTCGGGGGCGGGCCTGCACGTCGGGCACCCGCTGGGCTACATCGGCACCGACTGCTTCGCCCGCTACCAGCGGATGGCGGGCCGCAACGTGCTGCACGCGATGGGCTTCGACGCGTTCGGCCTGCCGGCCGAGCAGTACGCGGTGCAGACCGGCACCCACCCCAGGACCACCACCGAGCAGAACATCGAGCGCTACAAGGCGCAGCTGCGCCGGCTGGGCCTGGCGCACGACGAGCGCCGTTCGGTGGCGACCATCGACACCGACTTCTACCGCTGGACCCAGTGGATCTTCCTGCAGGTCTTCAACTCCTGGTACGACCAGGACGCCGGCCGGGCCCGGCCGATCGCCGAGCTGATCGCCGAGTTCGAGGGCGGCAACCGGCCGACCCCGGACGGGCGCGCCTGGGCGGAGCTGACCGTGGCCGAGCGGCGTGCGATCGTCGACGACCACCGGCTGGCGTACGTCTCGCAGGCGCCGGTGAACTGGTGCCCGGGCCTGGGCACCGTGCTGGCCAACGAGGAGGTCACCGCCGACGGCCGCTCGGAGCGGGGCAACTTCCCGGTCTTCAAGCGCAACCTGAAGCAGTGGATGATGCGGATCACCGCGTACGGCGACCGGCTGCTGGACGACCTGGACACGCTGGACTGGCCGGAAGCCATCAAGCTGATGCAGCGCAACTGGATCGGCCGCTCCACGGGCGCGCACATCTCCTTCCCGGCCTCGACCAGTGATTCCGACGCCGCGGGCGCAGCCCGCATCGAGGTGTTCACCACCCGGCCGGACACCGTCTTCGGGGCCACCTACATGGTGCTGGCGCCCGAGCACGAGCTGGTCGACACCCTGGCGCCGGCAGCCTGGCCGGCCGGGACGAAGGACGCCTGGACCGGCGGGCACGACAGCCCTCGGGCGGCCATCGAGGCGTACCGCAAGGCGGCGGCGGCCAAGACCGACGTCGAGCGGCAGGCCGACACGAAGGAGAAGACCGGCGTCTTCGTCGGGGCGTACGCCACCAACCCGGTCACCGGCGGGCAGATCCCGATCTTCATCGCGGACTACGTGCTGGCCGGTTACGGCACCGGCGCGATCATGGCGGTGCCCGCCCAGGACGAGCGGGACTGGGCCTTCGCCGAGGTCTTCGACCTGCCCATCGTGCGCACGGTGCAGCCGGCCGAGGGCTTCGCCGGCAAGGCGTACACCGGCGACGGGCCGGCGATCAACAGCGCCGCGCCCGACCGCGGCCTGGACCTGAACGGCCTGGGGGTCGCCGACGCCAAGGCCCGGATCATCGAGTGGCTGGAGGCGAACGGGCACGGCCGCGGCGCGGTCACCTACCGGCTGCGCGACTGGCTGTTCTCCCGCCAGCGCTACTGGGGTGAGCCGTTCCCGATCGTCTACGACGAGACCGGCGCCGCGATCGCGCTGCCCGAGTCGATGCTGCCGGTCGAGCTGCCCGAGGTCGACGACTTCTCGCCGAAGACGTTCGACCCGGAGGACGCGAACTCCAACCCCGAGACCCCGCTGTCCCGCCGTCGGGACTGGGTCGAGGTGGAGCTGGACCTGGGTGACGGCCCGAAGCGGTACACCCGCGAGACGAACGTGATGCCGCAGTGGGCCGGCTCCTGCTGGTACGAGCTGCGCTACCTGGACCCGACCAACACCGACCGGTTCGTCGACGCCGAGAACGAGCGCTACTGGATGGGCCCGCGCGGCGAGGGCGACTGCGGCGGCACCGACCTGTACGTCGGCGGCGCCGAGCACGCCGTGCTGCACCTGCTGTACGCCCGGTTCTGGCACAAGGTGCTGTTCGACCTGGGGCACGTGTCGTCGTTCGAGCCGTTCCGCAAGCTGTTCAACCAGGGCATGATCCAGGCGTACGCGTACACCGACGACCGGGGCAGCTACGTGCAGGCCGAGGAGGTCGTCGAGCGCGACGGCGGCTACTACCTGGGTGACGCCGTGGTCAACCGCGAGTACGGCAAGATGGGCAAGTCGCTGAGGAACGTGGTGACCCCCGACGACATGTGTGCGGCGTACGGGGCGGACACCTTCCGGGTCTACGAGATGTCGATGGGCCCGCTGGAGGTGTCCCGCCCGTGGGAGACCCGGGCGGTGGTCGGCTCCTACCGGTTCCTGCAGCGGGTCTGGCGTGCCGTCGTCGACGAGCAGACCGGCGCGCTGCGGATCACCGAGGACCCGGCCGACGAGGCGACCCGGCGGCTGCTGCACAAGGTGATCGACGGGGTCCGCGGAGACATGGAGGGGATCCGGTTCAACACCGCGATCGCCAAGCTGATCGAGCTGACCAACGGGCTGACCCGGCTGCCGGCCACCCCGCGTGAGGTGGCCGAGCCGCTGGTGCTGATGCTGGCGCCGTTCGCCCCGCATGTGGCCGAGGAGCTGTGGCGGCGGATGGGGCACGACACCTCGTTGACCTACGCGGACTTCCCGGTGGCCGACCCGGCGCTGCTGGTCGCCGACTCGGTGACCTATCCGGTGCAGATCAACGGCAAGGTCCGTGGCCGGATCGAGGTCCCCGCCGACGCCGGCGAGGACACCGTCCGCACGGCCGCCCTGGACGCCGTCGCCGCCTCCCTGGCCGGCAAGGAGCCCCGCAAGGTCATCGTCATCCCCGGCCGAATGGTCTCCATCGTCGCCTGACCCGACCCACCCGCCCCGCCTCAACCACCCACCCACCCGCCCACGCCCCACGCCCACGCCCGCGCCCGCCCCGCGCCCGCCCCGCGCTCGCGCTCGCCCCGCGCCCGCCCCCCGCTCGCGTCGATCATGCAGTTGTGGTGCCCGGAACGTTCCGGCACGAGGGCTTCGTCCCCCACCACAACTGCATGATCGCCGGGCCGGGCCGGGCCGGGGCGGGGCGGGCCGGGCCGGGGCGGGGCGGAACGGGCCGGGGCGGGGCGGGGCGGGGCGAGGGTGGGGTCGGGCGGTGGGGGCAGGGGCGGTGGGGGCAGCGGGGTGGGGGTTAGGGCAGGGTGGGGCGGTGGGTGCTCAGCCAGTCGTGCCAGCCGTGGATGAGCTCGACGACGCCCGCGGCTCGGAGCCGGCGCATCCCCGGCAGGTCACGGTCGGCGTCCGCGCTGATGCCGCGCCAGGTGGTGTCCAGCTGGGCCAGCATCACGTCGACCAGCTCCGGGCGGGGGAGGAGCCCTCTGCCTGCGTCGGACCCCTCGTAGGCGTCGCAGATCAGCCGGCACCGGCGACCCAGCTCCGCCGGGTCCGCGCCCGGCCCCAGCTCGGCCCAGTGCCAGCAGGCGAACGCCACGTCCTCGATCCGCCGGCCCGGGCGGGCCAGGTCCCAGTCCAGGAAAGCGACGGGCAGCAGCCCGTCCGGGGAGCCCCGGTAGACCGTGTTCTTGGGCGACAGGTCGCAATGGCAGACCGTCTCGGCGTCGCCGGCCAGCGAGCTGCCGGCGCACGCGTCGTGCAACCGACGGATCAGCCGAGCCAGCTCGACCAGGGCCGGATCGGCGAAGTAGGCCGGGTCCTCCCGGTCCCGCCAGGGCACCCGACCGGCCAGGTGGCTGAGCACCTGCCGGCCGCGCTCGTCGACGCCCAGGTAGCGGGGTGCGAGGTCGGCGCCCGCCCGCTCCAGGTGGGCCAGCAGGGCGGCCACGAAGTCGGCGTTGGCCGGCGGGGTACGCCGGACGGTGTCCCCGACCCGGACCACCTCGGCGATGAAGCCACCGGGCAGCCGCTCCTCGGTGCCGCTCGCCGCCGCCCCGTCCGGCCGGCGGCCGGATTCGGGCGCGATGTCGTCCGCCCGGCGGGGTTGGGGGGCATGTTCGATGTCGTCGGTCCCGCGGCCGGAGGCGGACGGATGCTCGACACGTCGACCTCGGGGCGGGACAGCGTGGACGCCGTCGGCATGGCGGCCGGGTTCGGGTGGGTGCGCGACCACGTCGGCCCGGCGGACGGATTCGGGCTGATGCTCGACGCCGGCGGCCCGGCGGCCCGGTTCCGACTCCTGCTTCATCTCGTCAGCCCGGCGGTCCGGCTCTGCCGCTCGGCGCGCCACCAGCGCCGGACCAGCACCACGCTGGCGATCAACCCCAGCCCGGCGGGGGCGGCGGCGTACCAGTTCACCTCGCCCGGCGAGGAGACCGCGGCGCCGACCGCCGCGTAGCCGAACGCGGTCGGGGCGGAGGCGATCACGCTGCCGGCCAGGAACGGCAGCACCCGCGCGCCGGTGGTGCCGTAGCCGTAGCTGACCAGCCCGAAGCCGGCGATCGGCACCAGCCGGACGGTGATCACCCCGAGCACGCTCTGCCGGGCGAACCAGCCGTCCAGCCGGGCCAGCCGGCCGCGGACCCGCTCCGCGACGAACTCCCGGCCGAGCAGGCGACCGACCGCGAAACCGACCGCCGCCGCCACCAGCGCCGCGCCCAGGGCGTACGCGGCGCCCTCCAGCGGGCCGAAGATCGCGCCCGAGGCGAGCGTGATGAAGGTCCGCGGGACGAGGGCCACCAGCAGCAGCGCGCCGCCGAAGACCGCCGCGACCGGGGCGAGTTCCCCGAGCTGGTCGGCCAGTCGGGGCAGCTCGGACGGGGCCGGTCGGGGCACGGTCAGCAGCAGCACGCCGCAGGCCGCCAGCAGGAGTAGCAGCAGGGCGAACCGGACGACCGACGGCTGCCGGAGCAGCCGCCGGACGGCGGGTGTCACGCCCGGGCGGCGGCGGCCACCGCGGCGCGGCGCTCGGACCGGAGCCGGTCGGACCAGGTGTCGTCCACCGGCGGGAGCTGGTGCACGCCGGTGGCCCAGCGCAGCAGCAGGTCGGCCAGGGCCGGGTTGCGGGCCAGCGCCGGGCCGTGCGAGTAGGTGCCGAGCAGCTTGCCACGCCAGGCGCCCTCGGTGGCCCCGTCGTTGCCGATGCCGGCGGTGGTCCGGGCCAGCGGGGAGACGCTCGGCCCGAGGTGGGTGCGCCCGCCGTGGTTCTCGAAGCCGCTCAGCGGCGGCACCCCCAGCCGCGGGTCGATGTCGCCGGCCAGTTCGCCGACGGCCCGGGTGTCGCCCCGGTCGGAGCTGATGTCGAGCAGCTCCAGCCCCTGGCACCGGGTGCCCTTGGCGAAGAAGGAGGTGCCGAGGAGCTGGTAGCCGGCGCAGACGCCGAACACCACCGAGCCCTGGGCGACCGCCCGGTGTAGGCCGCCGTCGGCGATCAGCCGCTGCGCGCCGAGGGCCTGCGGGCCGTCCTCGCCGCCGCCGAGCAGGTAGATGTCCGCGGTGGCGGGCAGGCGCTGGTCGGAGCGGACCTCCAGCACCTCGACCGGCATGCCACGCTGGCGGGCCCGCCGGGCCAGGATCAGCGCGTTGCCCCGGTCGCCGTAGGTGGAGAGCAGGTCGGGGTAGATCCAGACGATGCGCAGGCTCTCAGTTGACACGGTCCAACTCCGCTCGGATGTCCTGAAACGCGGTGTAGTTGGCGATGACCTCCAGGCGCCCCGGGGGCACCGCGCGGATCGCCTCGTCGAAGGTCCGTACGTGCTGGAACGGCACGTCGTTGACGTCGAGCCGGACCGCCAGGTCGTACGCCCGGTCGCCGCTGATCAGCACCTGCCGGCCGCGGAGCGGGGCGAAGTCGACGTCGAAGAGCCATGACGTGTCGAGGCCGTCCGGGTCCCGCGCGTTGATCGACAGCAGGGTCGGCGCCAGGTCGGCCATGTCGAACGCCTCGAGCCAGCTCGCCGGGTTCTTGGCCAGCAGCAGCCGGATGTTGCGCCCGTCGCGGTCGACCTGGGCGTAGCGCCCGGCGACCGAGGTGACGCTGCCCAGCCGGGAGACCGCGTCGACGGGCCGGACCCCGAACTCGGCGGCCAGCGCGAGCGCGGTGGCCGCGTTGCCGAGGTTGACCTTGCCGGGCAGCTGGAGGGCGACCTTGTGCCAGGCGCCCGTCGGGTCGAGCACGCCGTCGTCCTCCACCGTCCACTGCGGCTCGGGGCGGCGCAGCGGGCAGCCGGTGCACCACCACTGGTCACCCGAGCGTTGGATGGTGGAGCCGCACTCGGGGCAGACCCACGAGTCGTCGTGCCAGCGCTGGCCGGCGCTGAACCAGGTCACGTGCGGCGGGGTGATCCGGTGGTCGTGGTTGGCCGGGGGCGAGGCCGCCCAGACCACCATCGGGTCGTCGGCGTTGGCCACCACCCGCACGTCCGGGTGCCGGACCAGCGCGGCGCGCCAGAGCTGCGCCATCATGGCGACCTCCTTGGCCCGGTCGAGCTGGTCGCGCGAGAGGTTGAGCAGCGCCACCACGTGTGGCTCGGTGGCCTCCAGCACCTGGGCGAGGTAGTGCTCGTCCACCTCCAGCACCGCGTACGGGGTGCTGCCGGCCTTGGCCAGCGCGGAGGTGTGGCCGGTGGGCATGTTGGCGCCGAACGAGTTGGTGGCGACCCGGCCGAGCACGCCGACCGCGGCGGCGGAGAGCCGGGTGGTGGTCGTCTTGCCGTTGGTGCCGGAGACGAGCGCGATGGCGCGGCCGGCAGAGAGGTGCGCGAGCAGGTCCGGGTCGATCTTGAGGCCGATCCAACCACCGATCACCGAGCCGTCGCCCCGGCCCGCCGCCCGCGACAACGCCGCAGCGGTCCGGGACACGGAGCTGGCCACCTTCGCCCGCAGGGGCATCTTCGCGTCCGTCACCCGAGCGAGGTTACCGGACCACCCGCTCCACCAGATCGCCGCCGAGGGCGAACCGTTCGGCCGGGGGGTGGGCTCGCCCGGCCGATTCCGGCTCGGCCGGCCGGAGTCGATCTATGTCGGAAAGCGGACGCCGCCCGGGGGGCGCCGCGGCCCTCCACTCCGCCCCACCCCCCGTGACGTGCGGTTTTGGTCGCGGGCCGGGCGCGCCACGCGGGCGAATCTGGTTGCAGGTGGAGGGAAGTGGAGTAGAGTGGGGCCCAATGGTGAGGCCGGGAGGGTCGCACCGGCCCGGGGGGTCAGCGGCGCCGCGAACGCCGCTCAAGGGCGAGGGGGTTGGGCCGTGTTCCTCGGCACCCACACCCCACGCCTGGACGACAAAGGCCGGTTGATCCTTCCGGCGAAGTTCCGGGATGAGCTGGCGGGGGGTGTCGTGATCACCAAAGGGCAGGAGCGCTGCCTCTACGTCTTCCCGACGCCTGAGTTCCAGCGGATCGCGGAGCAGTTGCGCGCCCAGCCGATGACGCACAAGGCGGCCCGGGCCTACAGCCGGGTCTTCTTCGCCAGCGCCCACGACGAGGTGCCCGACAAGCAGGGCCGGGTGACCATCCCGGCACACCTGCGCGACTACGCCGCGCTCGACCGCGACCTGGTCGTGATCGGCGCGAGCACCCGGGTGGAGATCTGGGACAGGGTCGCCTGGGAGACCTACCTCGCGGAGAGCGAAGACGAGTTCGCCGACATCGAGGAGGGGGTGCTGCCCGGCGGTCTGTAGGGCGGCACGGCGCCCGGCGTACTGCGAGATCTCCAGCCGCTTTCGAGTTCCTGGCATCCCTTCCCCGGTGCCAGGCGCACGATCTCTCGGGGGGCCTCGGCCCCGCGACGGGCGGGAGCGGATGGGGATCTGGCGGTACGGCGGCAAGGGCCGTCCGGTACGGAGCGCGAGTCGGAAGAACGGTTAACCAGCGGTGGGGGTCGACATGGGGGAGCTACGCGGCACGCACGTGCCGGTGCTGCTCGAGCGGTGTCTCGAGCTGCTGGCCCCCGCGCTGGGGCGAGGTGGGCGGACGGTCCACGTCGACGCGACGCTGGGCCTGGGCGGGCACGCCGAGGCGGTGCTCGAGGCGCATCCGCAGACGGTGCTGATCGGGCTGGACCGGGACACCGAGGCGCTGGCTCATGCGCGCGTCCGTCTGGCCCGGTTCGCCGACCGGATCCACCTGGAGCACGCGGTCTACGACGAGTTGCCCGAGGTGCTGCACCGGCTGGGTTACCCGGGGATCGACGGGATCCTGTTCGACCTGGGGGTCTCGTCGCTGCAACTGGACGCGCCCGATCGCGGGTTCGCCTACGCGCAGGACGCCCCGCTGGACATGCGGATGGACCAGACCCGGGGGGTGACCGCCGAGGAGGTTGTCAACACCTACGGCCACCCGGAGCTGGCCCGGGTGCTGCGGGTCTACGGCGAGGAGAAGTTCGCCGGGCGGATCGCCTCGGCGATCATCCGGGAGCGCGAGCGGGCTCCGATCACCTCGTCGGCCCGACTGGCGGAGCTGGTCAGGGAGTCAATTCCGGCACCAGCCCGACGAACCGGGGGACACCCGGCAAAGAGAACGTTTCAGGCTTTGCGGATCGAGGTAAACAAGGAGCTGGCAGTGCTGGAGACAGCACTGCCGGCCGCGCTCGACACGCTCAACGTGGGCGGCCGCATGGTGGTCCTGTCCTACCACTCGCTGGAGGACCGGCTCACCAAGGCGGCGCTCGCCGACCGGGTCCGCAGCAAGGGCCCGGTCGACCTCCCGGTCGAGCTGCCCGGCAAAGGTCCGACGTTCCGGCTGCTCAGCCGGGGCGCGGAGCTGCCCGGGGAGCGGGAGGTCGCCGCGAACCCGCGGGCCGCCTCGGTGCGGTTGCGGGCCGCGGAGCGGATCGACCCGGATGCGGAGCAGCAGGGGCGGACCGACCGCGAACGGTACCGCCGGCGGGTGAAGGCGATGCACCAACCGGAAACGGCGAACGCGCGATCCGTGGGGGATCCACCGCGGGCGTCGGGGGACGGCAGTGGGACGGATGAAGAGGGGGAGGGGACATGAACGTTGACGGGCGCGAGCGTCGGGACATCACCGGCGTCGGGCAGCGCGCACCGCGGTCGGGGGGCCGGACCGCGGCGGAGCGGGCCACGCGCGTCGGGAACGGTACGGCACGCACGGACCGAAAGAGCCGGCAGGGGGAGAACCGCGCGCGGGGGGCGCGCGAGTTTCCGACCCAGGGCAACGCCGCACTGCGGCCGCAGGAGAGCAGCGCCGTCACCGGCGCCCGCCCACCGCGGCTGCGGGTGGCGCCGCCGCCGCCGGTGTCGGTTCCGCGGGCTCCGTTCGCGGCGCTGATCGTGGTGCTGGTGGTCGGTGGGGTGCTCGGCGTCCTGCTGGTCAACACCAAGATCAACGAGAATGCGATCCGGATCGAGAAGCTCCAGCAGCAGCAGGCCAAGCTGGATGTGGAGCAGGAGCAGCTGAACAAGCAGATCGCCGACTTCGAGGCGCCGGGCAACCTGGTCGCCGCCGCGCGCAAGCTCGGCCTGGTCGAGTCGGGGGAGCCGGGCTACGTCCGGCTGCCGGACGGCCGGACCATCGGCGTGCCGCAGCCGGCCGCCGGCCAGCCGTCGGTGACCAGCCAGCAGGGCGCGGGAGGCTGATCCGTGCCGCCGAGGTCGGACGAACCGCGCCGGGACCCCACGGGATCCCGGCGCGGCTCGTCGCGGGACACCGGGGGCCGGGGCGCCGAGCCGCGCGCCGGCGAGCAGGGCGTCGGGGGGATCTCCGGCGCCCGCGCGTACACGCCGCGCGGACGCACCATCCGCGAGGAGGGCGGTGGGCAGGCCCGGGGCGGCAGCGGGGGCGCGGAGCAGCGGCGTACCCCGCGCAGCACCCGCTCCGGTGACCCGTTCCGCCCGGCGTTGCAGGTGCTCGACGGCGGGCGCGCCGGGGCCGCTCGGGCCGCCCGTCGGGCGGCGCCGGCCGCCGGCCGCTCCGGCGTGGTCCGCACCGTGCAGCCGCGCAACCCGCGTACCCCCTCGGACGAGCCGCCCGCGCCGCGGCGGCGGACCAGCGCTCCGCGCGCCCCGCGCCGGTCGGACCGACCGGCCGCCCGGCGGCCGTCGCGCAAGCCGCCCCGGCCGCCGAAGCTGGCCGACCCGCGGTTGAGGCTGCGGCTGGGCACCGCGCTCACCCTGGCGCTCTTCGCCGTCATCGGCATCCGGCTGGTCTTCCTCCAGGCGGTGGACACCCCGGCCTACGCCGGCGGCGGGGTGGCCGACCGGACCCGGACGGTCGATCTGCCGGCGCCCCGCGGGGCGATCTACGACCGCACCGGGGCCCCGCTGGCGCACAGCGTCGAGGCCCGGTACGTCTTCGCCGACCCGACGATGATCAAGGACGCCCCGGCCACCGCGAAGGCGCTCTCGCCGCTGCTGGGCATCTCGGCGTCCAAGCTGACCGAGCTGATGCGCCAGCGCAAGCTGGAGAACGGCAACCCGTCCCGGTTCGAGTACCTGGCCCGGGGGGTGGAGATCCCGACCGCCAAGCAGGTGCTGGCGCTGGAGCTGCCCGGCATCGGCGTGCACCGCGACGAGCGCCGTGAGGTGCCCGGCGACGACCTGGCCGCCAACCTGATCGGCTTCACCAGCCAGGACCTGAACGGGCTGGAAGGGCTGGAGGCCCGCTACGACGAGTTGCTCCGCGGCGAGGACGGCAAGCGGGTCTACGAGGCCGGTCTCGGCGACCTGGCCGCCCCGATCCCCGGCGGCTACAGCCGGACCACCCAGCCGAAGCCCGGCAGCTCACTGCGGCTGACCGTCGACCGGGACCTGCAGTACATGGTGCAGGTGATCCTCAGCCGGCACATGGCGCAGGTCAAGAACGGCACCGCCGCGGCCGTCGTGATGGAGGTCGGCAGCGGTGAGGTGCTGGCCCAGGCGAGCCACCCCACCTACAACGCGGCGAAACCGGTGCCGAGCGACCCGGTCGCCCGGGAGGACGTGGCCACCAGCTTCGTCGTCGACCCGGGCTCGGTGCACAAGGCGATCACCTTCGGCGCGGCCCTGCAGGAAGGGGTGATCACCCCGGACACCACGCTGCCGCTGGCGAACAGCATCAAGATGGGCGACACCTGGTTTTCGGACACCCACCCGGCCAACGGCCGGCGGATGAGCCTGCCCGGGATGCTCGCCTACTCCTCCAACGTCGGCACCATCACCATCGCCGAGCGGCTGGGTCGGGACCGCCTGATCGACTACCAGCGCCGGTTCGGGCTCGGGCAACCCACCGGCGAGGGGATGCCCGGCGAGGCCAGCGGCCGGCTGCTGCCCGCCGACGAGTGGAGCGGTTCGTCGCACGGGTCGGTGCCGATCGGGCACAGCGTGGACGCCACCCCGTTGCAGATGGCCGCCGCGTACGCCGCCATCGCCAACGACGGGACGTACGTGCAGCCGCACCTGATCAAGGAGGTGATCGGGCCGGACGGCAAGCACGCGCCGGGCAAGGCCCCGGTCACCCGTTCCGTGCTGAGCCCGCAGAACGCCGCCGCGCTGCGCACCATGCTGGAGGCGGTCACCACCGTCGACGGGGCCACCGGCGAGCAGGCCGCGATCCCGGGCTTCCGGGTCGCCGGGAAGACCGGCACCGGCTGGCGGCTGGTCAACGGGCAGAAGCAGCCCGGCGAGGTCTCCTCGTTCATCGGCATGGCCCCGGCCGAGAAGCCGCGCTACGTGATCGCGGTCTTCGCGTACACCCCGGACGGCGGGGGCAGCGCGGTCGCCACTCCGGCGTTCAAGGAGATGATGCAGTTCACCCTGCGTCACAACAAGGTGCCCCCGTCGACCACGGGCAAAGCGCCCAAGTTCGTGGTCTATCCGCGCTGAGCAGCCAAGGCGGGACATCATCGGTGAGTGGGGACGAACCACCGGGGCGGCTTTGCGATCTGCGCCGGGCGACCGGGTAGGGTCTGACGCCGTGCCCGGCAATCCTCGCCCCCGTACCGTGATCGGCACCCGGCTCGGCGACCTCGCCGCCCGGCTCGCCGTCGAGCCCCCGGCCGACGCCGTCGAGGTGCTGGTGACCGGCGTCACGCACGCCAGCCAGGAGGTCCGTCCCGGCGACCTCTACGCGGCGCTGCCCGGCGCCCGCCGTCACGGCGCGGAGTTCGCCGCCGGCGCGGCCCAGGCCGGCGCGGTGGCCGCCCTGACCGACCCGGCCGGCGTGCCCGCGGTGACCGCGGCCGGCCTGCCGGCGATCGTGGTGGACGACCCGCGCGCGGTGCTCGGCACGCTCGCCGCCGCCGTCTACGGCGACCCGACCGCCGACCTCACCGTCATCGGGGTGACCGGGACCGCCGGCAAGACCTCCACCGCCTACCTGGTCGAGTCCGGGCTGCGCGCCGCCGGGCACACCACCGGGCTGATCGGCACGGTGGAGACCCGCCTCGGCGACCTGGTGATCGACAGCGTCCGGACCACTCCCGAGGCGACCGACCTGCACGCCATGCTCGCCGCCGCCCGCGAGCGCGGGGTCACCGCGGTGGTGATGGAGGTGTCCAGCCACGCGCTGGCGATGGGTCGGGTCGGCGGGGTCCGGTTCACCGTCGGCGGCTACACCAACTTCGGCTCCGACCACCTCGACTTCCACGCCGACGCGGCGGACTACTTCGCCGCCAAGGCGCAGCTCTTCGACGGGCGTTGCGCGGTCGAGGTGCTCAACCACGACGACCCGGCGCTGCGTCCGCTCTTCAAGCCGGCCACGCTCAGCTACTCGGCCGCCGGCGACCCGGCCGCCACCTGGTGGGCCGACGGGGTCGGCGGCGCGGGGTACGCCCAGCGGTTCACCGTGCACGGCCCGGACGGCCTCACCCTGCCGGCCGGCGTGGCCCTGCCCGGCCGGCACAACGTGGCGAACGCCCTGCTGGCCATCGCCGCGCTGGTGGCCGTAGGGGTGGACCCGCGGACCGCGGTCACCGGGGTGGCGGAGTGCGGCGGCGTCCCCGGCCGGCTGGAGCTGGTCACCCCGGCGGAAGCTCCGGTCCGCGGCGTGGTCGACTACGCGCACAAGCCGGACGCCATCGTGGCGGCGCTGACCGCGCTGCGCGAGCTGAGCAGCGGCCGGCTGATCTGCGTGATCGGTGCCGGCGGCGACCGGGACCGGGGCAAGCGGCCGGTGATGGGCGCCGCCGCCGCGGAGGGGGCCGACGTGGTACTGGTGACCGACGACAACCCGCGTACCGAGGACCCGGCGGCGATCCGCGCCGAGGTCCTCGCCGGGGCGCAGCAGGCCGGCGCGGCGGCCCGGATCATGGAGGTGGCCGGCCGTCGGGCGGCCATCGACGAGGCGGTCCGGCTGGCCGAGCCGGGCGACGTCATCGCCGTGTTGGGCAAGGGCCACGAGCGGGGGCAGGAGATCGCCGGCGAGGTGCACCCGTTCGACGACCACACCGAACTGGCGGACGCGCTGCGGGCCCGCTTCGGCGACCTGGCAGGCCACCGGTGATCCCGCTGACGCTGGCCGAGGTGGCCACCGCGGTCGACGGCCGGCTGGTCGACGCCGACCCGGACGCCCGGGTCACCGGCCCCGTCGAGTTCGACTCCCGCAAGGTCTCCGCCGGCACGCTCTTCGTCGCCTTCCCGGGCGAGAAGGTCGACGGGCACGACTACGCCGCCGCGGCCGTCGAGGCCGGCGCGGTGGCGGTGCTCGGCACCCGCGAGGTGCCCGGCGTGCCGATGGTGCTGGTCGCCGACGCGCTGACCGCGATGGGCCGGCTGGCCCGCGCGGTGGTCGACCGGCTGCCGGGGCTGACCGTGATCGGATTGACCGGCTCCTCCGGCAAGACCACCACCAAGGACCTGATCGCCCAGCTCACCGCCCGGCTCGGTGCCACGGTGGCGCCGGCCGGGTCGTTCAACAACGAGCTGGGGCACCCGTACACGGCGATGCAGGCCGACCGGGAAACCCGCTACCTGGTCATGGAGAAGGGCGCCCGGGGGGTGGGGCACGTGCGCTACCTCTGCGAGGTGGTGCCGCCCCGGATCTCCGTGGTGCTCAACGTCGGCACGTCGCACATCGGCGAGTTCGGCTCCCGGGAGAACATCGCCCTGGCCAAGGGCGAGCTGGTCGAGGCGCTGCCCGCCGACGGAATGGCCGTGCTGAACGCCGACGACCCGCTGGTGGACGCGATGGCGAGTCGCACCGCAGCCCGGGTGGTCCGCTACGGCGAGGCGCCGGACGCCGAGGTACGGGCCGAGGACGTCGCTCTGGACGAGCGGGGGCGGGCGTCGTACACCCTGGTCACCCCGGACGGGCGCGCGCCGGTGCGGCTCGGGCTGACCGGGCGGCATCAGGTCTCCAACACCCTCGCCGCGGCGGCGGTGGCCCGGGAGCTGGGCATGCCACTGGCCGAGCTGGCCACCGCGCTGGGCGAGCTGGGGCTGGTCTCCACCCGGCGGATGGACGTCTTCGACCGGCCCGACGGGGTGACGGTCATCGACGACTCGTACAACGCCAACCCGGGCTCGATGGCGGTGGCGCTGAAGGCGCTGGCCAGCCTCGGCCAGGGTCGGCGTACCGTCGCGGTGCTCGGTTACATGGCCGAGCTGGGTCCGTACGAGCGCGACGGGCACGCCGAGGTCGGCCGGCTCGCGGCCGAGCTGGGTGTCGACCGGCTGCTCGTGGTGGGCGAGCCGGCCGCGCCGATCCACGAGGGCGCGACAGCGGTAGGAAACTGGGGAGGAGAGTCGGTGCTGCTCACCGATCAGGCGGCGGCCGTCGAGGTGCTGCGGGGCGAGCTACGGCCGGGCGACGTCGTCCTGGTCAAGGGCTCCCGGTACCGCACCTGGGACGTGGTGGACGCGCTGCGCGCGGACGCCAATGGGGAGAGCGCCGGATGAGGGCGGTCATCGTCGCCGTCGGGGTGGCGTTCCTGATCTCGCTCTTCTGCACCCCGATCGCGATCAAGGTGTTCACCCGGCTGAAGGCCGGCCAGCCGATCCGGTCCGACGGCCCGGTGATGCACCAGGGCAAGAAGGGCACGCCGACGATGGGCGGCGTGGTGTTCATCCTCGCCACGGTCATCGCGTACGTCGCCGGTCACCTGGCCCTGACCACCCTGCCGGACGCCCAGATCGCCCAGGTCGAACCGACCATCACCGCGCTGGTGCTGCTGGGGCTGATGGTCTTCTCCGGCGCGGTCGGCTTCCTCGACGACTTCCTGAAGGTGCGCAAGCGCAACAGCGCCGGGCTCAACAAGCGCGGCAAGCTGCTCGGCCAGATCCTGGTCGGCGCGGTCTTCGGCGTGGTGGCGCTCTACTTCCCGAGCACCATGACCGACTCCTCGGGCGCGGTGACCAACACCGAGACGGTCGGCAGCACCACGCTGAGCTTCATCCGGGACATTCCGGCCCTGGACGTCACCAAGGTCGGGGCGGTGGTCATCTTCATCTTCGTGGTGATGGCCGCGACCAACGGCGTCAACCTCACCGACGGCCTGGACGGCCTGGCCACCGGCGCCTCGGTGATGGTCCTCGCCGCGTACGCGCTGATCGCCTTCTGGCAGTACCGGCACTGGTGCGCCGACCCGAGCTACACCCAGGCCTACTGCTACACCGTCCGGGATCCGCTGGAGATCGCGCTGATCGCCGGGGCGGCGGCCGGGGCCTGCGTCGGCTTCCTCTGGTGGAACACCTCGCCGGCGCGGATCTTCATGGGTGACACGGGTGCGCTGGGACTGGGCGGTCTGATCGCCGGCATGGCGATGTCGACCCGGACCATCCTGCTGCTGCCGATCATCGGCGGCCTGTTCGTGATCATCACGATGTCCGTGGTGATCCAGATCATCTCGTTCCGGACCACCGGCAAGCGGGTCTTCCGGATGTCGCCGTTGCAGCACCACTTCGAGCTCGCCGGGTGGAGCGAGGTCAACATCGTGGTCCGGTTCTGGATCATCGCCGGCATCGGGGTGGCCATCGCGCTCGGCCTCTTCTACAGCGAGTTCCTCGCCAACATGACCTGATCCGCGCCCCGACCGGGCCGGCCCCGAACCGTGTCGCGCCCGCCCGGGCCGGCCCGGGCGGGCGGCCCGGACCGGCGCGCCCGAGCCCTCCGCCACCCGGCGGAGGGCTCGCCCGTTTCCGGCGACACGCCGAGCGGACCGTTGCGGGGGTGGCGAGCCGGCACAGCGGCGATGATGTCCGGGTGGGGGAGGGACGAGACACCGACGGCACCAACCAGGCCCGGCCGCGGCGGGCGCCCGGCGGTGGTCGTGGCACCGAGGCGACCACGGCGGCGCGTGCGCCCGACGAGCCGGGCGCGGCGACACCGGCGCCCCTGCGCGGCCTGGACGCCGCAGGCGGGCTGGCCGCGCTGCGCGGCCTGTTGGACCGCCCGCTGGCCTCCTACTACCTGCTGATCTCCAGCGCCGGCCTGCTGCTGGTGATCGGCCTGACCATGGTCTTCTCGGCGACCAGCGTGACGGACTACGCGGAGAACGGCAACGCCTCGACCTCGCTGACCAAGCAGGCGATCTTCGCGGTGATCGGCATGGTGGCGTTCTGGGCCTGCCAGCGGCTGCCGGCGAGCACCTACCGGGCGCTGGGCCGGCCGCTGCTGATCACCGCGATCGGCCTGCTGCTGCTGCTCAACCTGCTGCTCGCCTATGCCCGGCTGACCGGGCAGGACTCCGCCCGGGTCGGCCCGATCGAGGCACGGCTGCTCTGGCTCTTCATCGGCGGGATCCAGGTGCAGCCCTCCGAGCTGGCCAAGTTCGCGCTGGTGCTCTGGGGCGCGCACGTGATCGCCCGCAAGGGCGCCGCGCTGGGCTGGTGGCGGGAGCTGGCCACGCCGCTCTTCCCGGTGGTCGGCCTGCTCTTCGTGCTGGTCGGCTACAACGACCTGGGCACCATGATCTGCCTGCTGGCGCTGGTGGTCGGGCTGCTCTGGGCGGCCGGGGTGCGGATGCGGGTGTTCGGCGCGCTCTCGGTGGCCGGGCTGATCGGCGTCGGCCTGCTCATCGCGGTCGCCTCCCTCGGCGCGGGCTCCGGCGAGCAGGGCGAGCAGAACTACCGGTTCGCCCGGCTGGTCTCCTTCTTCAACCCCCCGGCGCCCGAGGACTGCAAGCTGACCGGCTGCTACCAGCTCTTCCAGGGCCGCCTGGCCATCGAGCACGGCGGCTGGTTCGGCGTCGGGCTGGGCAAGAGCAGCCTGAAGTGGGACTGGCTGCCCGAGGCGCACAACGACTTCATCTTCGCCATCATCGCCGAGGAGCTCGGAGTGGTCGGCTGCGCCGTCGTGCTCGTCCTCTTCGCCGTGCTCGCCTAC
The DNA here is from genome assembly GCF_044456245.1 of Micromonospora sp. NPDC051006. NCBI lineage: Bacteria > Bacillati > Actinomycetota > Actinomycetes > Micromonosporales > Micromonosporaceae > Micromonospora > Micromonospora sp. NPDC051006. The sequence continues at coordinate 181,839 of NZ_JBITFP010000010.1, read as the reverse complement.
AGCGGCCTGCGGATCGCCCGGCGGGTCGAGGATCCGTTCCGCCGGCTCGCCGCCGCCGCGGTGACCACCTGGCTGGTCAGCCAGGCCGCGATCAACATCGGCGGGGTGGTCGGGCTGCTGCCGATCACCGGGCTGCCGCTTCCGTTCATCTCCGACGGCGGAAGTGCCCTGGTCGTGACGCTGGCGGCGGTCGGCATGCTCGCCTCCTTCGCCCGTGCCGAACCCGATGCGGCCAGAGCCCTGCATGCCCGTCCGCCGGCCCGGTGGGTCCGACTACTCTGGGCCCCGTTGCCGCCGCTTCCCGGACGGCGTCGCCGACCGGCGTCGCCGCCGGCGGCCCGAGGGCCCGTGCCCCGGGCGCGGGAGCGGCGGGAGGACGAGCAGGCCGTGGCCCGCCGTGTCCGGCAGACCCGGACGCGGCGAGGCGCGGCGAACGAGAGGAGACGCTGATGGGTCCGCTGCGTTCGGTGGTGCTCGCGGGAGGTGGCACCGGGGGGCACATCTACCCGCTGCTCGCCTTCGCCGACTGCCTGCGCCGACACGACCCCGGCGTCCGGATCACCTGCCTGGGCACACCCCGGGGCCTGGAGAACGAACTGATCCCGCCGCAGGGCTACGACCTGCGCACGATCCCCGCCTACCAGCTGCCCCGCTCGGTCAACCTGAACCTGGTCCGCACCCCGGGCCGGATGTGGACCGCGGCCCGCGCCGCCGGCAAGGTGATCGACGAGGTGCAGGCCGACGTGGTGGTCGGCTTCGGCGGCTACGTCTCGGTGCCGGCCTACCTCGCCGCCTGGCGCCGCGAGCTGCCCATCGTCATCCACGAGGTGAACGTGCCGCCGGGGGTGGCGAACCGGCTCGGGATGAAGTTCACCAAGCACGTCGCGGTCGGCTTCCCGCACCAGCCGGCGCAGGCCGAGTCGCTGCGCGACGCCCGGGTGGTCGGCGTGCCGCTGCGCCGCAACATCGCCGGGCTCGACCGGGCCGCGCTGCGCGCCAGCGCCCGCGCCCACTTCGGACTGCGTCCCGACCTGCCGGTGCTCTTCGTCGCCGGCGGCTCGCAGGGCGCCCGCTCGATCAACCTCGCCGTCTCCGGCGCGGCCAAGGAGCTGGCCCGCAACGGCGTGCAGGTGCTGCACGTTATGGGCGCCCGCAACGAGCCGGTGCCGATCCCCACCGACCTGCCGGTGCCCTACGTGACCCTGCCCTACCTGTCCGAGATGGAGCTGGGTTACGCCGCGGCCGACCTGATGCTCGGCCGGGGCGGCGCGATGACCTGCGCCGAGGTGGCCGCGATCGGGCTGCCCACCATCTACGTGCCCTACCCGCACAGCAACCAGGAGCAGAAGCGCAACGCGCTGCCCGTGGTGGAGGCCGGCGGCGGGTTGCTCGTCGACGACGCCGAGCTGACCCCGGACTGGCTGGAGCGCACGGTGATCCCGCTGATCCGCGACCCGCACCGGCTCGGCGCGATGGGCGCGGCCGCGTCGGCGTACGGGCGGCGCGACGGCGACGTGGCGTTGCTGAACTACGTCTACGAGGCGGTGGCCCGATGACCGCGCAGTTCACCCCGGCCGGCACGCTCACCGCCGAGGACCTCGGCACCATCCACCTGATCGGGGTCGGCGGGGTCGGCATGAGCGGGCTCGCCCGGCTCTTCCTCACCCGGGGCATTCCGGTCTCCGGCAGCGAGCTGCGCGAGTGGCCCTCGCTGGCCGGGCTGCGCGCGCTCGGCGGCACGATCCACATGAGCCACGAGACGGCCAACCTGGACGGCGTGGACACCGTGGTCTACTCCTCGGCCATCCCCCAGGACCACCTGGAGATGGTGGAGGCGCGCAAGCGCGGCCTGCGGGTGCTGCACCGCTCCGAGGCGCTCGCCGCGGCGATGACCGGTCGCCGGACGGTGGCCGTGGCCGGCACCCACGGCAAGACCACCACCACCTCGATGGTCACCATGGTGCTCCAGCAGGCCGGCGCGGATCCCTCCTTCGTGATCGGCGGGGAGATCTCCGAGGTCGGCTCGGGCGCCCACCACGGCACCGGCGAGCACTTCGTGGTGGAGGCGGATGAGAGTGACCGCTCGTTCCTGATCTACCGCCCGTACGTCTCGGTCATCACCAACGTCGAGGCCGACCACCTGAACACCTACGGCGACCTGGCCAACCTGGAGGCGACCTTCGCCGAGTTCGCCCGGCTCACCGACCCGGACGGATACATCATCACCTGCGCCGACGACCCGGGCGGGCGCCGGCTGGCCGAGACGCTGCGGGCCGAGGGCCGCCGGGTGCACACCTACGGTGAGGCGGCCGACGCCGACCTGCGACTGACCGAGGTCACCTCGTCGGCGCAGGGCGTGCGCTACCTGGCCGCGATCGACGGCCGGTCGCTGGGCGAGTTCCGGCTGCCGGTGCCGGGGCGGCACATGGGGCTCAACAGCGCCTCGGCGGTGCTGACCACGTACCTGCTGGGGCTGCCGCTGGAGGCGGCGGAGGCCGCGCTGGCGGCGTTCCCCGGCGTGCGACGGCGGTTCGAGCGCAAGGGCGTCGCGGACGACGTGCTGGTCTACGACGAGTACGCCTACCACCCCACCTCGATGACGCTGGCCCTGCAGACGCTGCGTGAGGTGGCCGGCGACGGCCGGCTGATCGTGGTCTTCCAGCCGTACCGGCTCTACCGCACCCGCGACCTGCAGGCGGAGATCGCCGCTGCGCTGGCCATCGCCGACGAGTTGGTGCTGCTGGAGGTCTTCGGTCCGGGTGAGCTGCGCCAGCCCGGTGAGGGTTCGGCGGCGCTGATCGAGGCGGTGTCGCTGCCGGCCGAGCGCAAGGTCTTCGTGGACTCCTGGGAGGCGGCGCCGGTGGAGGTCGCCCGCCGGGCCCGCCCCGGTGACGTGGTGGTGACGATGGGCGCCCCGCCGATCTCACTGATGGGCGACCAGCTGCTGGACGCGCTGCTGGCCCGGGCGGACGCGGCGACGAACCCGGCCGGGACGGTGCCGCCGGGCGGCTCCTCCGGCGGCAGCGCGGCCATCGGGGGAACCGTCCCCGACGCGCCGCGCGGCGCCGGCACCTCGGCCGCAGGTGACGCCGTGGCCCCGGACGGCGCGGCGCCCGCCGCCGGATGAGCCCCGGGCCGGCCCGCGGGCGGACCTCCGGCGCCGAGGCGGCCGGCCGGCGCGGCGCGGTGCGCCGTTGGCAGCTGGTCCGCGCCGGCAGCGACGCGGTGCCCCCCTCGACCCGGCGGTTCATGCGCCGGGCCCGGCAGCGCCGGATGCGCGCCGCACTGCCGTGGGCGGTGGCGGCGGGGCTGCTCGCGCTGGCCGGGCTGGTCGCCTGGGCGGTGCTCGGCACCGGGCTGTTCGGGGTGCGCGAGGTGCGGGTGGAGGGCGCCGAGCTGGTCAACCCGGTGCAGGTGCGCGACGCGGCCGGGATACCGGATGGTGTTCCGCTGGCCCGGGTGGACCTGGCCGGCACCGCCCGACGGATCGGCGCGCTCGCTCCGGTGCAGCGGGCGACGGTGACCCGGGACTGGCCGGACGCGCTGGTGGTCCGGGTGGTGGAGCGCACCGGGGTCGCGGTGGTCCCGCAGGGCGAGCGGTTCGTGGTGATCGACGGCAGCGGGACGGTCTTCCGCAGTCTCACCCAGCGCCCGGACGACCTGCCGCTGATCCGGGTCGTCGAGCCGGGGCCGGACGACCCGGGCACCCGGGCGGCGGTGGAGGTGCTCGGCGCGCTCACCCCGCAGCTGCGCGCCGCGCTGGTGGACGTGACCGTGGAGAGCCTGGCCCTGATCAAGCTCCGGCTCGACGGCGACCGGACGGTGGTCTGGGGCGACGCGTCCCGGGGCGACGACAAGGCCCGGGTGGCCACCGCGCTGCTCGGACAGCGGGCGGAGACGATCGACGTGAGTGCGCCGGACGTGGTGACCTTCCGGTGATCCGGAGGGCTTGACGGGGCGGGCGCGACGTGAGCCGTTCCGCTCCGGGCGGCGACACGCCGAGCAGGTCCTTGGCTCTGCGGGCGGGGGCGCTTACGTTGCCTCGAAGAGGATCAGTGGTTGACATAACTGTAAGCCTCTAGTAGAGGGTGAGGGTTCCATCCCTGACCCCCGCCGGAGCACCGACGTCGACCACTGGCCTGGCCAAGCCGTGTGGGGCCGGCCCATGCCAATCTCGAGGGGAAAGGACCGGAGATGACACCTCCGCACAACTACCTGGCGGTCATCAAGGTCGTCGGCATCGGGGGCGGCGGCGTCAACGCCGTCAACCGGATGATCGAGGTTGGGCTCAAGGGCGTCGAGTTCATCGCGATCAACACCGACGCGCAGGCGCTGCTGATGAGCGACGCCGACGTCAAGCTCGACGTCGGCCGGGAGCTGACCCGCGGGCTCGGCGCGGGCGCCAATCCGGACGTCGGCAAGAACGCCGCCGAGGACCACCGCGACGAGATCGAGGAGGTGCTCAAGGGCGCCGACATGGTCTTCGTGACCTGTGGCGAGGGTGGCGGCACCGGCACCGGCGGCGCGCCCGTGGTGGCGAACATCGCCCGCAAGCTCGGCGCGCTCACCATCGGTGTGGTGACCCGGCCGTTCTCGTTCGAGGGCAAGCGCCGCCAGGTGCAGGCCGAGGCGGGGATAGACGAGCTGCGCAACCAGTGCGACACGCTGATCGTCATCCCCAACGACCGGCTGCTGGCGCTCGGCGACCGCAACATCAGCATGATGGACGCGTTCCGCACCGCCGACCAGGTGCTCCTCTCCGGTGTGCAGGGCATCACCGACCTGATCACCACGCCGGGTCTGATCAACCTGGACTTCGCCGACGTGAAGAGCGTGATGAGCGGCGCGGGCAGCGCCCTGATGGGCATCGGCAGCGCCCGGGGCGAGAACCGCGCGGTCGAGGCGGCCGAGGCGGCCATCTCCAGCCCGCTGCTGGAGCAGAGCATGGACGGCGCCCGCGGGGTGCTGCTCTCCATCGCTGGCGGCTCCGACCTCGGCCTGTTCGAGATCAACGACGCGGCGCAGCTGGTCACCGACGCGGCCCACCCGGACGCGAACATCATCTTCGGCGCGGTCATCGACGACGCCCTCGGCGACGAGGTGCGGGTCACCGTGATCGCGGCCGGCTTCGACGGCGGCACGCCGGCCTACAAGGCGGCCGAGCCGGGCCGGAAGACCAACCAGAACCAGCCGGCCCCGCAGAGCCCGCCGGTCACGCCGCCGGCCGCCATGCCGGCGCCGCAGCAGTCGCCCCGTCGGGTGCTCTTCGACGACGTCGACGTGCCCGACTTCCTCAAGAACGGGTCCTGAGCGCCGCCGATGACCGACAGCTCGACCACGGTCCGGCCGGACCGCCGGGCCGAACTCGCGGCCGGCCTGGCCCGGGTTCAGGCCCGGATCGCGGACGCGTGCGACGCGGCCGGCCGGGACCGCGCCGACGTCACGATGATCGCCGTCACCAAGACCTACCCGGCCGGCGACGTGCTGGCGCTGGCCGGCCTCGGGGTGACCGACATGGGGGAGAACCGGGACCAGGAGGCGGGCGAGAAGGCCGCCGCGGTGGCGGCGGCCGGCGCGTCGCCGCGCTGGCACTTCATCGGCCGGTTGCAACGCAACAAGGCCCGGTCGGTGGTCCGGTACGCCGACGTGGTGCACTCGGTGGACAGCGTCCGGCTGGCCCGGGCGCTGGACACCGCGGCGAGCACCCGGGACAGTCCGCTGGCGGCGCTGGTCCAGGTGAGCGTCGACGGTGACCCGGCCCGGGGCGGCGCGCTGCCCGGCTCGGCCGATCCGGACGTCGGGTTGGACGCGGTCGCCGAGGCGCTGGCGGTGGCGCCGGCGCTGCGGCTGGCCGGGCTGATGGCGGTGGCGCCGCTGGGCTGGGAGCCGGAGCGGGCCTTCGCCCGGCTGGCGGAGGTGGCCGCCGCGTTCCGCGCGGTCCATCCCGGAGCCACCGAACTCTCGGCGGGTATGAGCGGCGACCTGGAAATCGCGATCAGATACGGCGCGACACATGTCCGCGTCGGTAGCGCGTTGCTCGGAATGCGCCCCACGCTGCGGTAGCCTGACCGCGAAAGAAGCAAATTACATCTGTGTTGTTTTCAGGAACGGCATCCCGTTGTCGGGGGTCGTGGCGCGCGACGCGAATCGCGCGCCAGGGGATTGCCGTTCCGGTCCAGTGGGCAGAGAAGTCCACTCGCGACAGGCGACACGGCACGGGGGCGTGTGCCGCACGGCGGACGGAAGGGCGCGGGATGGGTGCACTGCGCAAGGCGGGGGTCTGGCTCGGTCTGGTCGAAGAGGACGACGAGCGGGCCTACGACGACGGTGGCTACGAAAAGGGGGGCTACCGCGAGTCGCGCTACCGGCAGAGCCGGTACGCCGAGGAGTTCGCCGAGGACGACGAGGACGACACCGAGGAGCCGCCGGCGCCGCGTCCCCGGGTGGGGGAGCGTGGCCGGCTCGGCGAGCGGGCTGGTCGGGCGACCGAGTCCGAGCGGGTCGAGGTCGAGCGGCCGGAGCGGGTCGAACGCTCCAGCGTCCGGTCGATCACCCGGTCGACCGGCGACACCTCGGGTGCGCTGACCTACCACACCCGGGACAACCTGGCCCTGGCCCCGCAGACGTCGCCCCGGGAGCGGGCGGTGGTCGCCGACGAGGAGCAGCGCTACCAGATCACCACGCTGCACCCGACCACCTACCGGGAGGCTCGGACCATCGGTGAGCACTTCCGCGACGGCGTTCCGGTGATCATCAACCTCACCGAGATGGACGAGGCGGACGCCCGCCGTCTGGTGGACTTCGCCGCCGGGCTGGCGTTCGGGCTGCGCGGTACGATCGAGCGCGTGACCAATCGGGTGTTCCTGCTCTCACCGGCCAACGTCCAGGTCACCGCGGAGGACAAGGCCAAGATCGCTGAGGGCGGCTTTTTCAGTCTGAGTTGACCCCGCCCGACCCGAGGGACGTCGCCTGCCGTGTTGTCGATCCTGCTGCAAGTTCTGTACCTGATCCTGTACGTCTTCCTGCTCCTTCTTCTGTCCCGGTTTGTCCTGAGCGCCGTGCTCCAGTACGGCCGCCGGTGGCAACCGGGGCGTGGGGCATCGGCGGGACTGGAATCCGTGTGGAGCGTCACTGATCCCCCTCTCAGCGCGTTGAGGCGTGTGATCCCTCCGCTGCGAATTGGTACCGTGAGCATCGACCTGGCCTCCCTTGTGCTCCTGGTTATCCTGTTCGTGCTGATGGAGTTCGTGTTAGAGCCGTCGATCATCAGGACCGCCTGATGACCGACGCGCTATCGCGGCCGCAACTGACCCGAGGAGTTTCGATGCCGCTGACCCCGGCCGACGTACACAACGTCGCCTTCAAAAAGCCGCCGATCGGCAAGCGGGGGTATGACGAGGAGGAGGTCGACGCCTTCCTTGACGAGGTCGAGCGCGAGCTCGCCCGTCTCATCGAGGAGAACAACGAGCTGCGCGCCCAGGTGGAGCGCGGCGGCCGTGGTGGCGCCCCCGCCGGCCCCGGCGGCGACGCCCGTCTCGCGGCGGAGCTCAACGACGTCAAGGCCCAGCTCGACCGGGTGCAGCGTGACAAGGCAGCGGCCGAGCAGGCCGCCCGCGCGATGCAGGCCGAGCTGGAGCAGGTCCGCGCGACCGGTGGCCCGGCCGTCACCGGTGACGGTGAGCAGCAGGCGCTGCGGGTGCTGATGATGGCCCAGCGGACGGCCGACGACCACGTCTCCGACGCCCGTCGCGAGGCCGACCAGCTGCTCTCCGAGGCCCGCTCGAAGGCCGAAGAGGTGACCCGCGAGGCGCGGGCGAAGGCTGACGCGCTGGAGCGCGACGCCCGCCAGCGGCACCAGGAGGCCATGGGCGGCCTGGACGCCAAGCGCACCGCGCTGCAGAAGCACATCGAAGAGCTCAAGCAGTTCGAGCGCGAGTACCGCACCCGGCTCAAGGCCTACCTGGAGAGCCAGCTGCGCGACCTGGACGGCCGCGGTCAGGGCCTGGAGGCCGAGATGACCCGCTCCGAGGGCAACCGGGCCGCCGGCGGCAACGGGCTGGCCACCGCCGGCCTCGCCGGCTCCTACGGTGGCGGTCGCTCCGGTGCTCTCGAGGCCGGTCGCTGATCTCCGGTCGGCGGCCGTCGGGAACGATGGCGGTCGCCGACCGCGTCTGGATGGTACGACGCGGCGGGGGTGAGCCGTGATAGTCGCAAGTCTCCTGCTCATCCTCGTCGCCGTGGCGCTGCTGGTGCTCGGCCTGGCCGGGGGCTCCAGCCTCATGCTGATCATCTCGATCGGGGCCAGTCTGCTGGCCGCCGTCGCGTTGGTGGTGGGTGCCCGCCAGGCAGCCACCAGCCGGACGACGGCGGGCCCGGATCCGTCCGGTCCGTGGCAGCCGGAAGCCTCCCGCCCGGCCGACCCGGCCGCGCCGCGGGTCGCGTACGGCCCGCCGCTGGCGGAGCCGGAGATCCCGGTCCAGCACGTTCCTTCGACTGTCGGTACCGGCGGCACCGGGTGGCGGCAACCACCCGAGGCCCCGGCCGACGACGAACCCTCCCCGGGCGCTGCCGCCGCCGGGACCTACGACGACGAGCCGGCCGCGCAGCCGGTCACGCCCGCCGAGGAAGCCCGGCTGGCCCGGCTCGTGGACGAGGTCCGGGTGGTCGACGGCAGGCCCCGCTACCACCTCGACGACTGCGCCCACCTGGTCGGGCGGACGCACGAGCCGCTGCCGGTGGCCGAGGCGGTCGAGCTGGGCTTCACCCCGTGCCTGCGCTGCGCGCCGGCCGCCGTCCTGCTCGCCGACGCCCGGCCGTACTGAGCGGGAGAACTCATCGTGCCCGCCGACGACACTCTCACGGTGGCGGTACGGGTGAAGCCCGGCGCCGCCCGGGCCCGGGTCGGCGGCTGCTTCGACGGGCCGCACGGCCCCGCCCTGGTGATCGCGGTGAACGCGCCAGCCGTCGACGGCCGGGCCACCGAGGCCGCCCGCCGGGCGCTGGCCGGCGCGCTCGGCGTACGCGCCGCCGCGGTGTCGCTGCGCACCGGCGCGGCCAGCCGGGACAAGCTCTTCCTCGTGGAACGGCCCGGCCCCGAGCTGCCCGGCGTGCTGCGCCGGCTGCGCGACGGATCCGGCGAGTGAGGAACGCCCGGGCCAGGCGGTCGTGACGCCCGGGCTCGATCTCGCGCTGCTGATCGGCGCGGCCGTGCTGCTGGTGGCGGTCGGCGCCGTCCGGCTCTCCAGCCGGCTGGGGGTGCCCAGCCTCCTCGTCTACCTGGCCATGGGCGTGGGGATCGGCGAGGCCGGGCTGGGCATCCGGTTCGACGACGTCGAGCTGACCCGGGCGCTCGGCTTCTGCGCGCTGATCGTGATCATCGCCGAGGGCGGGTTGACCGCTCGGTGGAGCACGTTGCGCCCGGTGCTCGGGCTCTCCGCCGCGCTCTCCACCGTCGGCGTGCTGGTCAGCATCGTGGTGGTCGGGGTAGCCGTGCACCTGTTGCTCGGGCTGGACTGGCGGCTGGCGCTGCTCTACGGCGCGGTGCTCTCCTCCACCGACGCGGCGGCGGTCTTCGCCACCCTGCGCCGACTGCGCCTGCCGCCCCGGCTGGTGGCCACCCTGGAGGCCGAGTCGGGGATGAACGACGCCCCGGTGGTGCTGCTCGTGGTGCTGCTCTCCCGGGAGGGCGCCGGTCATCCCTGGTGGTACGAGGTCGGGCTGGTCGGCTACGAGCTGGCGGCCGGCGCGGCGGTCGGGGTGGGTGCCGGGCTCGCCGGGCGGTGGGCGTTGCGCCGGGCGGCGCTGCCCTCGGCGGGGCTGTACCCCATCGCCGTGGTCGGCTTCACCGTGCTGGCGTACGCCGTCGGCGCGGTGCTGCACGCCTCCGGCTTCCTCGCCGTCTACGTCGCCGGGGTGCTGCTCGGCAACGCCCGACTGCCGCACCGGCAGGCGATCCTCGGCTTCGCCGACGGGCTGGCCTGGCTGGCGCAGATCGGCCTGTTCGTGCTGCTCGGGCTGCTGGTCTCGCCGGGGCGGCTGGACGCCGCGGTGCTCCCCGCGGTGGTCGCCGGGCTGGCCCTGGTACTGGCCGCCCGGCCGCTGTCGGTGGCGGTCGCCGCGCTGCCGTTCCGGGTCGGGGTGCGCGAGCAGGCGTTCCTGTCCTGGGCCGGGCTGCGTGGCGCGGTGCCGATCGTGCTGGCCACCATTCCGCTCTCCGAGCGGGTGCCCGGCGCGGCCCGGCTCTTCGACGCGGTGTTCGTGCTGGTGGTGATCTTCACGCTGGTGCAGACCACGACGCTGGCGCCGCTCGCCCGCCGGCTCAGGGTCACCGCGCCGGCCGAGGCGACGGAGATCCACGTCGAGACCGCTCCGTTGGAGCGGATGCGGGCCGACCTGCTCCAGTTGGAGGTGCCGCCGGGATCACGGCTGGCCGGGGTGCACGTCGACGAGCTGCGGCTGCCGCCGGGCGCGTCGGTGACCCTGGTGCTGCGCGACGGGGTCGGTTTCGTGCCGGTCCCGGACACCCGGTTGAAGACCGGCGACAGTCTGTTGATCGTGGCCATCGGTGGGGTCCGCGACGAGGTCGAACGGCGGCTGCGGGCGGTCAGCCGGCGGGGTCGGCTGGCCCGTTGGTTTGGCGAGTACGGCAATGATCGGGACGGTTGATCTGCTAGCGTTCCTTTTGTCCCGGTTAGGTGGGACTCGAGGCTGAATAGCGGTGCGTCGGTGCGGCACGTTGTCGGACGCCGATACGTTCCGTATTCTTGCCAACCTCCGGAGTGCGCGGCCGTTGTCGCCGCGCGCCCCTTTTCGTACCTGGGGGTGCCTGGTCGGTGCCCCCTGTCCAGGTGCCGCGGACCGCCGCGGTTCCGCGGCCGAGGGAGCGACGATGGCGAAGCCAGCCGACACCAGGACAGCCGGCCGAAAGCCGGTGGCGAGGCCCACCCGCAGCGCCGCGGAGACCGAGAAGATCCAGGCGGCCCTGGCGGCGCGGCGGGACGAGCTTCGCGCCGAGTACGATCAGACGCTGAGCGAGATCACCGAGCTGCAGCGCGATCGGCTGACCGACTCGGCCGGGGACGACCAGGCCGACACCGGGACCAAGACGTTCGAGCGGGAGCAGGAGATCTCTCTCGCCAACAGCATCCTGGAACGGATCACGCAGGTCGAGCGCGCGCTGGAGCGGCTCGATGAGGGTGGCTACGGCTGGTGCGAGCGGTGCGGCAACCCGATCCCGGTGGAGCGGCTCGCCGCCTTCCCGTCGGCGACCCTCTGCGTGACCTGCAAGCAGCTGGAGGAGCGGCGCTGAGGTCCGTTCCCCGGCGGCGATGGAGACGGTGAACGATCACCGCCGAGTGTCGATGGGGAGCAGATGAGCGCAGCACCGTCCGCCGGATCCGGCCGGGCCGAAGAGGCCGACCGCAAGCCCCGGCCCCGGGCCGTCGCGATCCTCGCCGGCACCGCGCTGGTCGCCTTCCTGGCCGACCTGACCACCAAGCATCTCGCCCTGGCCAACCTGTCCGACCACGAGCCGGTCCGGATTCTCGGCGGGTTCATCTACCTCAGCCTGATCCGCAACAGCGGCGCCGCCTGGAGCATCGGCTCCGACTACACCTGGGTCTTCCCACTGATCACCATCGGCGTGATCGGCTGGATCGTCTGGATGGCGCTGCGGCTGCGGTCGATGCCCTGGGCGATCTCGCTCGGGCTGGTGCTCGGCGGGGCACTCGGCAACCTGGCGGACCGGATCTTCCGGGCCCCCAGCCCCTTCCACGGTCACGTGGTCGACATGATCAGCGTCTTCGGGCCGTTCGGCGAGTACTTCCCGGTCTTCAACCTGGCGGACAGCTCGCTGGTCTGCGGCGTGATCCTCGCCGTGCTGCTGGAACTCACCGGCCGCCAGCGCGACGGCGGGCGGGTGACCCGCGAGGGGCGTCCGGTCGACGCGGGCGACGGTCAGGCGACCGCCGCCGAGCAGCGGGAGCGCGCGTGACCTCCGCGTTCGCCGCCGGGGGCGACCACCGTTCGCTGCCGGTGCCGGACGGCCTCGACAGCATGCGGCTGGACCAGGCGGTGTCCCGGCTCTTCGGTCTCTCCCGCACCGCCGCCGCGGCCCTGGTGGACTCCGGCGACGCGCTGGTCGACGGGGTGGTCCGGGCCAACTCGTACAAGGTCAAGGCCGGTTCGTGGCTGGAGGTGACCCTGCCCGCGCCCGTCGCTCCGCCGACCGTGGTGCCGCAGGCGGTGCCCGGTCTGCGGGTGGTCCACGCCGACGATGACATCGTGGTGGTGGACAAGCCGGTCGGCGTGGCGGCACATCCCAGCCCCGGCTGGACCGGCCCGACCGTGATCGGCGCGCTGGCCGCGATCGGCCACCGCATCTCCACCAGCGGCGCCGCCGAGCGGCAGGGAGTGGTGCACCGGCTCGACGTGGGCACCACCGGGATCATGGTGGTGGCCAAGAGCGAGCAGGCCTACACCGCGCTCAAGCGGGCGTTCAAGTACCGCGAGGTGGAGAAGCGCTACCACGCGGTGGTGCAGGGCCACCCGGACCCGCTTCGCGGCACCATCGACGCCCCGATCGACCGGCACCCCACCCACGACTACCGCTGGGCGGTGGTCTCCGGCGGCAAGCCGAGCATCACCCACTACGACACCCTGGAGGCGTTCCCGGCCGCCAGCCTGCTCGACGTGCGGCTGGAGACCGGCCGGACACACCAGATCCGGGTGCACTTCTCCACGCTGCGCCACCCCTGTGTGGGCGACCTCACCTACGGCGCCGACCCGACGCTGTCCGGCCGGCTCAAGCTGGACCGACAGTGGCTGCATGCCCGCGAGTTGAGCTTCGAGCACCCCCGAACGGGGGACGAGGTCCGCTTCGTCAGCGACTACCCTGACGACCTGGAACGCGCGCTCCGGATCCTCCGCGACTGAGCGGCGGCCCGTCCGACACCGACCGACGAGGGGACCAGCCCGTGCGCGCCGGCGATCTGCTGCGCCAGCTTGACCAACGGCTGCTGCCGCCCCTGACCCGGGCGGTCAGGCGCCTCGCCGACACCTCGTCCCGGCCGCGGATGCTCACCTCCACGGCGCTGCTGTCGGTGGCGGCGGTGCTGCTCACCGCCGTCTGGGCCGCCGGTGACCGCCGCCCGGTGGGTGACCCGACCGTCGGCGAGGTGACCCGGGTCGGGGTCGTCGACGGCGACTCCGTGCCGGGCTACCTGCGGGCCGCGGCCGCCGACCTGGCGGCCCTGCCCACGGCCGCGCCGAGCGGGGCCGACGGCACCTACGCGCTGGTCTCGCTGGAGACCTACCTGCCGCCGCAGCGGCTCGCGGCGGTGCTCGGCGACGTGTCGGTCTCCGAGGTCTTCGGGCGGGTGCCGCTGCCCGGCCGGCAGACCGAGATCGTCCGGATCCCGGCGCTGCGCATCCCCGACGACGTGGTCGCCGGGATGGCCGAGCTGGCCGCGCGCAAGGACCAGGAGGCCGCCGACTACCGGGCCCGCGCCACCGCGTCCGCCGGCGACGCCGACGTGCGTCAGGTGTACGCCAGCGGCGCCGAGGTGGCCGCGGCGGAGGCGGACGCCTACCGCTCCGGGTGCGCCTGCGTCTACGCCGCGGTGGTCCGTGCCCAGCCGGCGGCGCTGCGCGCGGTGGCCGGCCGGCAGACCGTGCGGTCGGTCGACCCGGCGCCGGAGGTGCGTCGGCTGGACCGGACGGTCTTCACCCCGCCGCTGCCCGAGCAGCAGGAGGTGGTCCGCCCACCGGCGGACACCGCGCTACCCACGGCGACCGCGGACGGGCCCGGCAGCCCCTCGGCGACGCCCTCGGCCACCCCGACGGTGGGCGAATCGTCGGAACCCGCACCGGTCGTGACGGATCCGGCACCCGAGCCGGCGTCGACGACGCCGTCCGTGGCCCCGCCGCCGACCCCCGTCACCTCGCCCGACGCAACCGGTGCCGAGGCCGCGGAGCCGACCACGTCGTGATCGGAGACCGGCGGATTGGGCAGGATGGTGTGGTCCGAATAGGGTTTCCTTCGTAGCCTGTTTGATGGAGATTGATCGCGCTGGGGAGGGCGAGCCGTGGAGGGCAGCGAGACCGGCTGGGGTCGGCCGGCCGAACCGGCACCGCGGTGGCGGGCGCTGCTCGACCGGGCCCGGCTCGCCGGCCGGGGCAGTGAGCAGCCCGATTCCGACCGACGGGTCGAGGATCCACTGCCTCCCGCCGAGCCGCTGCCGCGGCGGTCGCACGACGGCTACGCCGGGCGGGCGCAGGCCGTGAGCCCGCCGGTGGAGCAGCCCTACGGCGCGGATCCTGGTTACCGGGCCGAGGCCACCTACCGGGTGGATCCCGCCTACCGGGCGGAGCCGGCGTACCGGCCCGAGCCGACCTACCAGCCGGAGCAGACCTACCAGCCCGAGCCGACCTATCAGCCTGGACGCGGCTACCAGCCCGAGCCCGGCTACCCCGCCGAGCCGGCCTACCGGGTGCCGGAGCCGCGCCGGCCGGACCCGGTCGAGTCGCGCTACGCGTTGCTGGAGAACGGTTACCGGCCCGATCCGCCGGTGGAGTCCCGCTACGCGTTGCTGGAGAACGGCTACCGACCCGAGGGCCGTGCGGCCGCCCCGGCGCCGCCGCCCGCCCCCGCGCCGCCGGCCGCGCCGCCCCCGGCGCTCGCACCACCCCCGGCGGTCGTCGACCGGGGCTATCCGGCCCGGGTCGACTGGCGCCCGCCGGCCGCCGACCCGGAATTGGAACGGGCCACCGCGCTGCTGCGCCGGGAGTTCGGCACCCCACGGGTGCTCGCCTTCGCCAATCCCAAGGGCGGGGTGCACAAGACCACCGCCACGGTGCTCGCCGCGGCGACCGTCGGCAGCGTCCGCGGCCGGGGCGTGCTGGCCTGGGACGACAACGAGCTGCGCGGCACGCTCGGGCTGCGCGCCGGCAGCGCCCGGCACGCCCGGACCATCCGCCACCTGATCACCGATCTGGCCCAGATCGAGATCCTCGAGGGCAACACCCTGCTCGAGCACCTCGACGACTACCTGCGGCACGCCTCCGACAACTCCTACGACGTGCTGGCCGGGGAGGAGAGCCCTCGGTTCGCCCAGCGGCTGGACCAGTTCACCGTCCGGCGGGTGCTGGAGCTGCTCCGGCGTACCCACGAGGTGGTCTGCGTCGACACCGGCAACAACGTCGAGAGCCCGAACTGGCGCACCGTGATGCAGGCGGCGGACCAGTTGGTGGTGACCACGGTGCCCCGCGAGGACGCGGCGTTCAGCGCCGACTGGATGCTCGACCTGCTGCACGAGGTGGGCATGGGCGAGCTGGCCGACAACGCGGTCACCCTGATCTCCTGCCCGACGCCCGGCCGGTCGACGTTGCAGGACGACCTGGAGCGGCACTTCGCCACCCGTACCCGCGCGGTCGCGGTGGTGCCGTACGACCCGGCGCTGGAGACCGGGTCGTCGATCGAGTACCACCAGCTCCAGCCGGCGACCCGGGACGCCTGGCTGAAGGCCGCCGCGATGATGTTGGAGCCGTTCGCCCGGTGAGGGTGTGTGCCGCCACCGGCGCCCCCGCCCGTCCGCCCGCCTGAGAGGATCATCGGGTGAGCCCGGACACCCCCGACCCCGACCGGTCCGCCGCCCAGCCCGGCGAGGCCGACCGCGCCACCCCGCCCGCCCACGAATCCGCCCCGGCGGACCCCCCGCCCGGGCCGCAGGCCACGCCGGGACCGCAGGCTGGTCTGCCGGGTCCGCAGGCCACCCGGCCCGGTGCGGAGCCGACGCCGCCCGACCCGCAGGCCGATAGGCCCGACCCGCAGGCCACGCCGCCCGGTGCGCAGGCCGGTCCGCCCAATGTTCAGGCCGGTCCGCTGGTCTCGCCGCCCGGCGCCGAGGCCGGTTGGGGCGGTCCGGAGGCCGGACCGCCCGCCTGGGCCTACCCGGCCGACCGCACGCCGACGGCGGAGACCGGGTCGCGGCGACGGGCCGCGGTGCTCGCCGTCGGGGCCGGCCTGGCGCTGGCCGTGCTCGGCGCGCCGCTCGGCCTGCTCTGGGCGGCCGTCGCTCCGGACACTCCCGTGATCAAGACCGCCGAGGGCGCGGTCTACGCCCAGCCGCAACCGGAGCAGCCGATCGCGGCGGACGGCTGGTTCAGCCTGCTCGGCCTCGGCTTCGGGGTGCTGGCCGCGCTCGCCCTCTGGTTCCTGCTGCGCCGGCGGCGCGGCCCGGTCGGGCTGGTCGCCGCCGTGCTCGGCGCCTTCGCCGCCGGGCTGGTGGCCTGGCAGCTGGGGCGGCGGATCGGGCTGTCCCGCTTCGACCAACTGCTGGCCAGCGCGCCGGAGGGGCAGGGCTTCGGCAAGCCGTCCGACCTGCGGGCCGGTGGGATCGACTGGGTGCTCGGGGTGCTGCCGGTGCCGCACGGCAACCTGCTGCTGCCCGCGTTCGGCGCCGCCATCACGTACACCCTGCTGGCCGGCTGGTCCCGGTGGCCGTCGCTGCGCCCGGAGCCCGACGCCGCCGACCTCAGTTGGGTGTCGGCGGCGACGCCAACTCCGCCAGCGGCACCGGAACCGCCCGCACCTGGCGCAGCAGAGCCGCCTCGCGGTTGAGCAGCCGCAACTCGGCCCGGAGCCGGGCCGCGGTGTCGTCGATGGCGAGCAGCCGCTGCCGGTCGTCGACGGTCAGCGCCGCCGTCGCGGCGACCAGGTGGGACAGTACGGTCGGATCCTCCGGCAGCTGCTCGGAGATCTCCTCGGGGTCGGCCCGGATCAGACCGAGGTACTGCCGGAACACCGCGATCACCCGGGCGGCCAGCAGGTCGGCGACCTCGTCCGGGCCGCCCGGCTCGGGCAGCCACTCCACGTCGGCCGTCAGGTAGGGCGCGGACTTCTCGTCGACGTCGGCGATCCGGAACCGCCGTCGCCCGACGGTCACGATGTCGAAGCCGCCGTCGGCCAACTCGGTGACCTGCCGCAGCTCGGCGGTGCAGCCCACCTCGTGCAGCGTCACGTCGCCGCCGGCCGGCGTCGGCCGGGCGCCGGGCCCGGCCGGGGCGACCTCCCAGCCGGCCTGGATGGCGACCACGCCGAACTCGCGCGGGGCACCCTCGGGGAGCCCGACCAGGTGTCGGACCAGGGCGCGGTAACGCTCCTCGAAGATGTGCAGCGGCAGTACCAACCCGGGAAAGAGCACCGTTGCGAGGGGGAACACCGGCAGCCGCGCAGTCACGCCGTCGAGCCTAGCCGGATCCGGATCCGGCGGCGGGTCCCGGCCCACCGTCGCGCCGGCCGGGCGTCCCCGGACCGCTGCGGTGGGATGCGGGTGTCCCGGCTCACCGTCCCGTGGTACGGGCGGTCCCGGCCCGCCCCGGCCCGGCCGCCTAGACTCGCAAGGGTGTTGAATCGGATCGACCTGCGCGGTGGTCTTCGTGACCCGCGCCGCCTGCTGCCCCGTGCCCAGCTCGACGTCTCCGTGGCCGTCGAGCGGATCCGGCCCGTCGTGGAGGCGGTCCGGGAGCATGGCTACCCGGCGATCCGGGAGGCGAGTGAGCGGTTCGACGGGGTCTGCCCCGAGGTGCTGCGGGTGCCCGTCGAGACGATCGCCGCCGCGGAGGGGACCCTCGACCCGGAGGTCCGGGCCGCGCTGCTGGAGTCCATCAGCCGGGCCCGCCGGGTGCACGCCGACCAGCGGCGTACCGACCACACCACCCAGGTGGTGCCCGGCGGCACGGTGACCGAGCGCTGGGTGCCGGTCGACCGGGTCGGGCTCTACGTCCCGGGCGGCCTGGCCATGTACCCGTCGACCGTGGTGATGAACGTGGTGCCGGCCCAGGCGGCCGGGGTCCACTCGCTGGTGGTGGTGAGCCCGCCGCAGAAGGACAACGGCGGCCTGCCCGACCCGCGGGTGCTCGCCGCGTGCGCGCTGCTCGGCGTCGACGAGGTCTACGCCGTCGGTGGCGCCCAGGCGGTGGCGATGCTCGCGTACGGGGCGGCGGTCGACGCGGCCGGCGAGGCGCACTGCACGCCGGTCGACATGATCACCGGCCCGGGCAACATCTGGGTCACCGCGGCGAAGCGGCTGCTGCGCGGCGTGGTGGGCATCGACGCCGAGGCCGGCCCGACCGAGATCGCCATCCTGGCCGACGACACCGCCGACCCGGTGCACGTGGCGGCCGACCTGATCAGCCAGGCCGAGCACGACCCCCTCGCCGCGAGTGTCCTGGTCACCCCCTCGGTCGAGCTGGTCGAGGCGGTGGAGCGCGAGCTGGCTCGGCAGGTGCCGGCGACCAAGCACGCCGAGCGGGTCACCACCGCGCTGACCGGCGAGCAGAGCGGCGTGGTGCTGGTCGACGACCTCGACGCCGGGCTGCGGGTGGTCGACGCGTACGCCGCCGAGCACCTGGAGATCCAGACCCGGGACGCCCGGGATTGGGCGCTGCGGGTGCGCAACGCCGGCGCCATCTTCGTCGGCGCCTGGTCGCCGGTGTCGCTCGGCGACTACTGCGCCGGCTCCAACCACGTGCTGCCCACCGGCGGCTGCGCCCGACACTCCTCCGGGCTCTCCGTGCAGTCCTTCCTGCGCGGCATCCACCTGGTCGAATACACGTCTCAGGCGCTGCGCGAGGTGGCTCCGCACGTGGTCACCCTGGCCACGGTGGAGGACCTGCCGGCGCACGGCCAGGCTGTCAGCGCCCGCTTCGCCGGGGGCTCGGCATGACCACGCTGGACGATCTGCCGCTCCGCGACGACCTGCGCGGGCTGTCGCCGTACGGGGCGCCGCAGCTGGACGTGCCGGTGCGGCTGAACACCAACGAGAACTCCTACCCGGTGCCGGAGGCGGTGGCGGAGGCGATCGGCAAGGCCCTCGCCGCCGAGCTGCGCGACCTCAACCGCTACCCCGACCGGGACGCGGTCGCGCTCCGTGCCGACCTGGCCGGCTACCTCGGGCACGGACTCACCGTCGACCACCTCTGGGCGGCGAACGGCTCCAACGAGATCCAGCAGCAGCTGCTCCAGGCGTTCGGCGGGCCGGGACGCAGCGCGCTCGGCTTCACGCCGGCGTACTCGATGCACCCGCTGCTGGCCCTCGGCACCGGCACCCGGTGGGTGCCCGCCCGGCGCGGCGTCGACTTCGGGCTGACCGCCGACGAGGCGGTGGCCCAGGTCCGCGAGCACCGGCCGGACGTGGTCTTCCTCTGCTCGCCGAACAATCCCACCGGCACCGCGCTGGACCCGGCCGTGGTGGCCGCGGTGCTCGACGCGGCGCCGGGCATGGTGGTGGTGGACGAGGCGTACGCCGAGTTCGCCCGGCCCGGCACGGTGAGCGCGCTCGCGGTGCTGCCCGGGCACCCCCGGCTGGTGGTGACCCGGACGATGAGCAAGGCGTTCGGCTTCGCCGGTGGGCGGTTGGGCTACCTCGCCGCCGACCCGGCGGTGGTGCAGGCGGTGCAGCTGGTCCGGTTGCCGTACCACCTCTCGGCGCTCACCCAGGCCGCCGCCCGGGCGGCGCTGGCCCACCGCGACGCCCTGCTCGGCACGGTCGCCGCGATCATGGCCCAGCGCGACCGGATCGTCGCCGAGCTGCGCGGCCGCGGCGTGCGGGTCGCCGACAGTGACGCCAATTTCGTACTCTTCGAGGTCGGTGGCGACCAGGCCGCCGCCTGGCGGGCCCTGCTGGAGCGGGGCGTGCTGGTGCGCGACGTCGGCCTGCCCGGGTGGCTGCGGGTCACCGCGGGCACCCCCACCGAGACCGACGCCTTCCTGTCGGCGATGGAGAAGCTCTGATGGCCGGGCGCCCTGCGCGTGTGCCAGCCCCGCAGTCACCACTGAAAGGCGAGCGATGAGCCGGACCGCCCGGATCGAGCGGATCACCAAGGAGACCAAGGTCCTCGTCGAGATCGACCTCGACGGCACCGGCGCCGCGGAGATCAGCACAGGGGTCGGCTTCTACGACCACATGCTGAACCAGATCGCCCGGCACGGCGGGGTCGACCTGACCGTGCGCACCGTCGGTGACCTGGAGATCGACGCGCATCACACGATGGAGGACACCGCGCTCGCCCTGGGCGCCGCCCTCGACCAGGCACTGGGTGACAAGGCCGGCATCCGGCGGTACGGGTCGGCCACCGTGCCGATGGACGAGGTGCTGGTCCGGGCCGCGGTCGACCTCTCCGGCCGGCCGTACGTGCTGCACGACGAGCCGCCGCTGGCTCCGTACATCGGGCCGGTCTACCCGACCAGCATGACCCGGCACATCTTCGAGTCGTTCGGTCAGGCGGCCCGGATCACCCTGCACGTCGACGTGCTGCGGGCGGCCCGGCCGGGTGGCCACCCGGACGCGCACCACGTGGTGGAGGCGCAGTTCAAGGCGGTCGCCCGGGCGCTGCGTGAGGCCGTCGCGATCGATGCGCGGTCGGCCGGCGCGGTGCCCAGCACGAAGGGAGCATTGTGATGAGCGCGGCGCTGCCGGTTCTGCTGCTGATCCTGGCCGGGGTGCTGGTGGGCGGCGTCTGGTCGCTGCACCGCCAGGGCGCCCCGCGCGGCGCGGTGCTGCTCACCGCGCTGCTCGCGGTGCTGGCCACCGTCGGTGGGGTGCTGTGGCTGCTGCCCGGGGAGGGCCAGTGAGCGACCGGAGGGAGGCGGCGGCGTGAGCGACGTGGTGGTGCTCGACTACGGCTCGGGCAACCTGCGGTCGGCCGAACGCGCGCTCGCGGCCGCCGGCGCGAGCGTACGGGTGACGGACGACCTGTCGGCCGCGGCCGCCGCCGACGGCCTGGTGGTGCCGGGCGTGGGCGCGTTCGCGGCGTGCATGGCCGGGATCGAGGCGCTCGGCGCCGGCCCGATGATCGCCGACCGGGTGGCCGCCGGCCGTCCGGTGCTCGGCATCTGCGTCGGCATGCAGGTGCTCTTCGAGCACGGCGACGAGCACGGGGTGGTGACCAAGGGGCTCGGCCTGCTGCCCGGCGGCGTCACGAAGCTGAGCGCACCCCGGCTGCCGCACATGGGTTGGAACACCGTCCGGGCGCCCGAGTCGTCGGTGCTCTTCGCCGGCCTGCCCGTCGACAGCCGGTTCTACTTCGTGCACTCCTACGGGGTGGGCGACCCGGGTGCGCTGACCGCGGCCGGCGCCACGGTCACCACCGCCCACCACGGGGCGGACTTCGTGGCCGCGGTCGAACGCGGCCCGCTCTCCGCCGCCCAGTTCCACCCGGAGAAGTCGGCCGACACCGGTGCCGCGCTGCTGCGCAACTGGCTGGCCGCGCTGTGATCGCCGGTGATTGAGTCGTCGGTGGCCGCGGCCGGGCGGGGGGCGGCGTGAGCAAGGAACGGGCCCGGCGCCGGGAGGCACGCGAAGCCGTACTGGCCCGGGAGCGCGCCGCGCGCCAGCGTCGGGTGGCCCGCCGGGAACGCCGCCGGGCGGTGCTCCGCCGGATCACGCCCCGGCTGCGTCGTGGCAGCGCGGGCCGGCTGGCCCGGCACAGTCGCGCCGAACGGGCCGCGATCGTGCTGCTCACCGCGGCTGCGCTGATCCTGATCTGGTCGTTCGTGGACGACCTGGCGCTCCGCCTCGCGCTGGTCGTGCTGCTGCTGCTCGTACTGCCGGCGATCGTCGTGATCGCCCTGGACCGTCGTACCTGACCGAGGAGAAGACGTTGAGCCTCACCCTGTTGCCTGCCGTGGACGTCGCCGACGGCCAGGCCGTCCGGCTCGTGCAGGGCGCCGCCGGCAGCGAGACCAGCTACGGAGATCCGATCGACGCGGCGCTGGCCTTTCAGCGCGACGGCGCCCAGTGGATCCACCTGGTCGACCTGGACGCCGCGTTCGGCCGGGGCACCAACGCCCACCTGCTCGCCGAGGTCGTCCGCCAGCTCGACGTCAAGGTGGAGCTCTCCGGCGGCATCCGCGACGACGAGTCGCTGCTCGCGGCGCTCGGCACCGGGGCGGCCCGGGTCAACATCGGCACCGCCGCCCTGGAGGACCCGGTCTGGTGCGACCGGGTGGTCGGGGAGTACGGCGACCGGGTGGCGATCGGGCTGGACGTGCGCGGCCGTACCCTCGCCGCCCGGGGCTGGACCCGCGAGGGCGGCGACCTGTTCGAGGTGCTGGAGCGGCTGGACAAGGCGGGCAGCGCCCGTTACGTGGTCACCGACATCACCAAGGACGGCACCATGCGCGGGCCCAACCTGGACCTGCTGCGCGAGGTGTGCGCCCGTACCGACGCGCCGGTGATCGCCTCCGGCGGCGTCTCCACCCTGGACGACCTGCGGGCCCTGGCCAGCCTGGAACCGCTCGGGGTGGAGGGCGTGATCACCGGCAAGGCGCTCTACGCGGGCGCCTTCACGGTGCGGCAGGCGCTCGACACGCTGGCCGCCGCGTGACGGTCACCCGGCTCGGCTCGGGCGGCCCGTGGGAGGCCACCTACGGCTACGCGCGGGTGGTCCGCGCCGGCGAGCTGGCCTGGACCGCCGGCTGCACCTCCACGGTGGACGGTCAGGTGGCCCACGTCGGGGACGCCGCGGCGCAGACCGCGCAGGCGCTGCGGATCGCCCTGGACGCGCTAGCCGAGGTCGGCGCGCAGCCGGGCGACGTGGTCCGCAGCCGGATGTACGTGACCGACCGCGGCCACGCCGACGAGGTGGGCCGGGCGCACAACGCGGTCTTCGGGGCGGTCCGCCCGGCGGCGACCCTGGTGGTGGTGGCCGGTCTGCTGGATCCGGAGCACCTGGTCGAGGTGGAGCTGGAGGCGTACCTCGGCGACCGCTGACCGGGCCGCCGCGAACCCGGTCCGGACGACGCGCCCCGGCCTGCCCGTACGGTCCTCGACCGGCTCGACGGGCGCTGCCAGACTGACCGGGTGAGCGGGACGGCCGTCGGTCGCGACAGCGTGGTCGGGGTCGCCCGCCGGTCGCTGGCCGAGGGCCGGCAGGTGCTCGTGGAGGGCCCGGCCGGGATCGGCAAGACGGTGGTGCTCCGGTCGCTGCTGGACGCTGCCACCGGCGACGGCTGGCTGACGCTGCGCTGCGCTCCGACCGAGGCCGAGCGGGCGCTGCCGTTCGCGGCGCTCGCCGATGTGCTGGCACCGCTTGCCGACCGGATGCCGGCGTTGTCGCCGCCGCAGCGCGCGGCGCTGGCCGGGGTGCTGCTGACCGGCGAGGTGACCGGGCCGGTCGACGAACGCGCCGTGGGCGTGGCCACCGGGGCGCTGCTCGACGTCGCGGCCGCCGACCCGGCCTGGCCCCGGGTGCTGGTGGCGGTCGACGACGCACCGTGGCTGGATCCGCCGAGCGAGCGCGCGTTGCGGTTCGCGCTGCGCCGGGTGGCACCGCGGGTCGCCGTGCTGGTGACCGCGCGCGCCGACCGGCCGGGCGCGGCGCCGGCCCCGCTCGGGCTGGATCAGCGGCCCACCGGCGGTCGTCTGGAGCGGGTGGCGCTCGGCCCGCTCGGCGTGGGGGCGCTGCACCACGTGCTGCGGGCGGAGACCGGGAAGGTGCTGCCCCGGCCGCTGTTGATCCGGATCGCCGCGGAGTCCGGGGGGAACCCGCTGCTCGCCGTGGAGCTGGCCCGGGCGGTGCTGCGGATGCCGCGGTTGCCGGCGCCGGGCGCCGACCTGCCGGCCGCGCCGTCGCTGCGGCAGCTGGTCGCCGAGCGGGTGGCGACCCTGCCGCCGCCGACCCGGCAGGCGATCCGCCTCGCCGCGCTCTCCGGCCTGCCCACGCTGGCCGGGCTGGCTCGGGCCGGGGTGGCGGCGGCCGACCTCGACGCGGCGGAGGAGGCCGGCCTGGTCGCGGTCACCGGGGAGCTGGTCGGCTTCACCCATCCGGTCTATGCCGCCGCCGTCCGGGCCGAGGTGCCGCCGGGGGTGCGTCACCGGCTGCACCGGCTGCTCGCCGACACCGCCGGGGATCCGGACGAGCGGGCCCGCCAGCTGGCCCGCTGCGCGTCCGCGCCCGACCCCGCGGCGGCGGCGGAGATCGCGGCGACGGCCGAACGGCAGCGGCAGCGGGGTGCGCCGGAGACCGCAGCCGGGCTGTACGACGCCGCGGCCCGGCTCACCCCGCCGGAGGCCGCCGAGCACGCGCGATGGCGGCTGGCCGCCGTGCAGTGCCGGTTCGACAGCGGCGACTATCCGGCCGCGAAGGCGACCGCCGAGCTGGCGGCCGAGCAGTTGACCGGTCCGGCACGGGCCGAGGCGCTGCTGCTGCGGGCGGTCGTCGCGTGGAGCTCCGACGAGCCGGGCGAGGCCGCCGAGAGCGCCGCCGAACGGGCCCTGGCCGTCGTCCCGGCCGGCTCGACGCTGGCCGGGCGGGTGCACGCCCATCTCGCCGTGTTCCGGGACGCCCCGGACCCGGCCCGCCGGCACGCGGAGCGGGCGGCCGCGCTGCTGGCGGAGAGCCCGGACGACCGCCCGGTGCACGCCGCGGCGTTGCTGTTGCTGCTGCTCAACGAGGTGCGCGCCGGGCTGCCGGCCCGTACCGAGCTGCTGGAGCAGGCGCTGGCGCAGGAGGGGGAGGAGCCGTCCTGGCTGGCCGGGACCGTCCCTGCCATCTGGTGGAAGTCGCTCGACGAGCACGGCCGGGCCCGGGAGCGTCTGCACCGGATGCTGGATCGGGCGGCCGCCCGGGGCGATGAACCGTCGCAGCACGAGCTGCTGTGCCACCTGGGTGAGACGGAGCTGCTCGCCGGGCGCTGGGCGGACGCCGCCGGGCACCTCGCCGCGGCCCGTGAGCTGGGTGAGCAGTACGGCGCCGACCTGGCCGGTGTGGCCTGGATGGAGGGACTGCTGCTGGCGTACCGGGGGCGGCTGACCGAGGCGAGCGCGGTCGCCGAGGAGGGGCTGCGTCGGGCCGCCGAGCTGGACGACCGTTGGCGGCGGCGGATCCACGCGCAGCTGGCCGGATTTGCGGCGTTGACCGGTGGACGGCTGCCGGAGGCCGCCCGGCACTACGGCGAGCTGGCCGCCATCGTGGACGAGATGGGCCTCGTCGAGCCGCTCGCCCAGCGCTTCGAGCCGGACTGGCTGGAGGCCTGCGTCGGGGCCGGTGACCTGGCCACCGCCGAGGCGGTGCTGGAGCGGCTGACCGTGCGGCACCGGCGGCTCGCCCGGCCGTGGACCACCCTGGGGCTGGCCCGCAGCCGGGTGCTGCTGGCCGGGGCGCTGGGTCGGGACGCCTCCGACGCGCTGGCCGAGCTGGCCGCCGCCCGGGCCACGGTGCCTCCCGACGTGCTGCCCCTGGACCGGGCCCGTTGTCTGCTGGTGGCCGGCGTCGCGCACCGGCGGGCCCGGCGGCGGCGGGCGGCCCGGGCGGCGCTGAGCGCGGCCGCGGCGGAGTTCGACGCGCTCGGCGCGGCGGCGCTGGCGGCCCGGGCCCGCGCCGAGGCGGAGCGCACCGGCGGCCGTTCCGCCGCCCCTGCGCAGTTGACCGGCACCGAGCTGGAGGTGGCTCGGCTCGCCGCGGCCGGTGGGACCAACCGGTCCATCGCCGACACGCTCTTCATCAGCCCGAAGACGGTCGAGGCCAACCTGGCTCGGGTCTACCGCAAGCTCGGGGTGGCCAGCCGGGCCGAGCTGGGCGCCGTGATGGCCCGCGGCGCGGGTGTCGACGGGTAGGGAAACACCCGATTACCCCGCCGTCGGGCCGACCTAGCGTCGACGCCTGGCCCCGCGACTCTTCGTCCTCGAACGCTACGACCGCGTTGCGGGGGAGTGGGCCGACGGGCTGGTCGAGGGGCTGGACACCGCGATCACCCGGCTGCGTGGCGCGGTGCGCATCCCGGCCGACGAGGTAGTGCTGGCCCTGGTCGAGGGGCCGGACGCGGAGACGGTGGCCGCGGCGGCCGCGGCGGCGGGCTGGCGGGTGGACCGGCTCGGTCCGGCCGAGTGGATCTACGCGCCGCAGGGCAGCCCGCCGTCGCCGGCGTGACCATTAGGTTGTGCACAACTTAGTTGTGCGATACCTTTCCCGGGTGACCGATGACCTGGTGCTGCGGGGGCAGGTGTGCTTCGCGCTCTACGCCGCGTCGCGTGCCATGACCGACGTCTACCGCGGCATCCTCGACCCCGTCGGGCTGACCTACCCGCAGTACCTGGTGCTGCTGGTGCTCTGGGAGCGCGACGGCGACACCACCACCGTCTCCGAGCTCGGCGCCGCGCTGCGGCTGGACTCCGGCACCCTCTCGCCGCTGCTCAAGCGGCTGGCGGGTGCCGGGCTGGTGGTCCGGCAACGCGCGGCCGATGACGAGCGGCGGGTCGAGGTCGGGCTGACCGACGCCGGTCGAGCCCTGCGGCAGCGGGTGGCCGACGTGCCGGCGCGGATCGCCCGGGCAACCGGGCTCTCCGTGCCGGAGCTGGTCGCCCTGCGCGACACCCTCAACCAGGTCACCGAGACCATCCACCGACAGAAGGAGCGCTGACCCCTCATGCAGGTTCTCTACACCGCCTCCGCCCGGGCCACCGGTGACGGCCGCGACGGCCAGGTCGCCACCTCCGACGGCACCTTCGACCTCGACCTCGCGGTGCCGAAGGAGATGGGCGGCGCCGGCGGCGCGGCCAACCCCGAGCAGCTCTTCGCCGCCGGTTACGCGGCCTGTTTCCACGGTGCCCTGCGGCTGGTCGCCCGGCGGGCCAAGGCCGACGTGACCGGCTCGGTCGTCGAGGCGGAGGTGGGCATCGGCCCGAACGGCGCCGGCGGCTTCGGGCTGACCGTGACGCTCGTGGTCGACCTGCCCACCGTCGAGCGCGCCACCGCCGAGCAGTTGGTGGAGCAGGCGCACCAGGTCTGCCCCTACTCCAACGCGACCCGCGGCAACATCGACGTCGCGCTCACCGTCCGGGCGGCGGCGTGAGCGGGCCGGTGAACCGGGAGATCCACCTGGCCGCCCGGCCGGACGGCTGGCCGACGGCGGAGAACTTCCGGCTGGTCGAGACGGAGGTGCCGAAGCCCGGGCCGGGCCAGCTCCTGGTCCGCAACCGCTTCATGTCCGTCGATCCGTACATGCGCGGACGGATGAACGACGTCAAGTCGTACGTGCCGCCGTTCGCGCTCGACGCGCCGCTCGACGGCGGCGCGCTCGGCGAGGTGGTGGCCAGCGAGGCCGACGGGTTCAGCCCCGGAGACGTGGTGCTGCACGGGCTGGGCTGGCGGGAGTACGCGCTGGTCGACGCCAGGTCCGCCCGGACCGTCGATCCGGAGCTGGCACCGCTGAGCGCCTACCTCAGCGTGCTCGGGATGACCGGGCTGACCGCGTACGCCGGGCTGCTGGAGGTGGCCGGGATGCGGCCGGGCGAGACGGTCTTCGTCTCGGCCGCCGCGGGCGCGGTGGGCAGCCTGGTCGGGCAGATCGCCAAGCTCAAGGGCGCCGCCCGGGTGGTCGGCAGCGCCGGCTCGGCGGCGAAGGTCGAGCGGCTGCGGGCGCTCGGCTTCGACGCCGCGTTCGACTACCACGACGGCCCGGTCCGCGACTCGCTGAAGGCCGCCGCACCGGAGGGCATCGACGTCTACTTCGACAACGTGGGCGGCGACCACCTGGAGGCGGCGATCTCGGCCATGCGCCTGCACGGCCGGGCGGCGATCTGCGGGATGATCGCCCAGTACAACGACACCGCCCCGCCAGCCGCGCCGCGCAACCTGGCGCTGCTCATCGGCAAGCGGCTCACCCTGCGCGGTTTCCTGGTGGGCGACCACGGCTCGCTGCGCGAGCAGTTCGTCCAGGAGATGTCCGGCTGGCTGCGCGAGGGCCGGGTCTCCTACGACGAGACCACCGTCGACGGCATCGAGAACGCCCCGGCGGCCTTCCTCGGCCTGCTGCGCGGCGAGAACCTGGGCAAGATGCTGGTCCGCCTCTGACCGGCCCGTTCGTAAACGTCGATCATGCAGTTGTGGTGGGGGATGAAGGTGGCAAACCGCCCCGGATCCGGCACCACAACTCCATGATCGACGGGCCGGGGCGGCGGGCGGGATAGGGTCGGGGCATGACGGTGGCGGTACGGGTCATCCCCTGTCTGGACGTGGACGCCGGACGGGTGGTCAAGGGCGTCAACTTCCTCGACCTGCGCGACGCCGGCGACCCGGTGGAGCTGGCCGCGGCCTACGACCGGGCCGGCGCGGACGAGTTGACCTTCCTCGACGTCACCGCCTCCAGCAGCGACCGCGGCACGATGCTCGACGTGGTGCGGCGCACCGCCGAGTCGGTCTTCATCCCACTCACCGTCGGCGGCGGGGTACGCCAGGTCGCCGACGTCGACACCCTGCTGCGGGCCGGGGCGGACAAGGTCGGGGTGAACACCGCCGCGATCGCCCGCCCGGAGCTGATCGCCGAGATCGCCGACCGGTTCGGCCGGCAGGTGCTGGTGCTCTCGCTCGACGTGCGGCGTGCGCCGGCCGGCGCCACCCCGAGCGGCTTCGAGCTGACCACGCACGGCGGCCGGCGGGGCACCGGGCTGGACGCGGTCGAGTGGGCCCGCCGCGGCGCCGAGTTGGGCGCCGGGGAGCTGCTGCTCAACTCGATGGACGCCGACGGCACCAAGGCCGGCTTCGACCTGGAGCTGATCGGCGCGGTGCGCCGGGTGGTGGACGTGCCGGTGGTGGCCAGTGGCGGCGCCGGCGAGGTGGCCCACTTTCCGCCGGCGATCGCCGCCGGGGCCGACGCGGTGCTCGCCGCCAGTGTCTTCCACTTCGGTGAGTTGACCGTCGCCGAGGTCAAGGACGCGCTGCGCCGGGACGGCCAGCCCGTCCGCTGACCGCCGGCCCCGGGCGGCTCAGTCCCGCCCGGAGTGTCCCTCCGGCGAGCGCCGCGGGGTGGGGATCGAGCGGACCACGTACTCCTGCACGGCCGCCGCGTGGTCGGCCTCGTCGAGCGTCCACTCGGCACTGCCCGGTGCGTGCCGCCGGCTCAACACCCCCTGCACGGTGTCCACGGTGGTCGCCAGTCCGGCGCTCGGCCGGCTGCGCCAGAGCCGCTCACCCTCGGCGGTGATCCGGAACCAGCCGTCGCTGACGCTCACCAACCCGGCCCCGGCCAACCGCTGGATCGCCGCCTCGACCTCGTGCCGTTCGGGAATCGACTGGTTGAGGTGATCGGCGGTGGAGAGCACGTCGGCCAGGCGTACGCCCTCGGGTCGCCGGCTGGCCGCGGCCCGGCGGTGCCGCCCGGCGCCGCTCGCGATGACCAACGACACGAAGATCCAGGCATCGCTCCGGCGCCATCCGCTCTCCCCCATGCAGAGATGATGCAGGCGCGTGTCGCGGAAGGGAACACCCGGCCACCCCCGACCCCGCCGGCAGCAGCCCGGTGTGCCCCTCGCCGAACGCTGCGTGGCTTCTCAGCCCGCCGGTTGCGCGGCCACCGGCCCGGCGGTGTCGACCTCCGGCTCGGCCACGGCGAACATCGGGATGAACAGCTGTGCCAGCGGGCCGATGCTGAGCGCGTAGGCGACCGTGCCGAGCCCGACGGTGCCGCCGAGCAGCCACCCCAGCGCCAGCACGGTGACCTCGATCACGGTCCGGACCAAGCGGATCGAACGGCCCGGTCGGCGGGCGACGTAGCCGGTCATCAGCCCGTCGCGCGGTCCGGGGCCGAGCCGGGCACCCAGGTAGAGCCCGGTGGCCGCGCCGTTGGCCACGATCCCGGTGACCAGCAGTCCGATCCGGACCCAGAGCGGACCGCCCGCCGGCAGCAGGGCCAGCGTGGCGTCCACCACCAGACCGATCACCACCACGTTGCTGACCGTGCCGAGCCCGGGGCGCTGTCGCAGCGGAATCCAGAGCAGCAGGACGAGGGCGCCGACCGCGATGGTCACCGTGCCGAACGAGAGCCCGGTGAGCCGGGACAGCCCCTGGTGGAACACGTCCCACGGGTCGAGGCCCAGCCCGGAGCGGATCATCAGGGCCATGGACACCCCGTAGAGACCCAGGCCCAGGTAGAGCTGGGTCAGCCGTCGCGCCGGCCGGTGCCGCAGATTGCCAATCGCTGCCATACATGCCAACCTAGGGGCCAATTCGCCGAGCGATAGAGCCAATCTCGCAGGAGTGGCCATGACGAGTCAGGTACGGGGCGTCCAATTGGCTCGGCTGCTCGGGCAGTGGCACGCCCTTCCCGGCCGCCGACGCAGCCCCGACTACGCCGCGCTCGCCGGCGCGGTCCGCGGGCTGCTCGCCGACGGCCGGCTGCCGCTGGGCGTCCGGCTGCCCGCCGAACGGGAGCTGGCCGAGGCGCTGCGGATCAGCCGGACCACGGTGACCGCCGCCTACCGGCAGCTGCGCGAGACCGGTCACCTCGCCAGCCGCCGTGGCGCCGGCAGCTGGACCATGCTGCCCGGCAACCACCGGGTGGCCAGCTCCGGGCTCTGGACCCCGCAGGACGACCTGGACATGATCGACCTCGGCTGCGCCGCGCTGGCCGCCCCGCCGCAGCTGGTGCCGGCCGCCCGCGCCGCCGCCGAGGACCTGCCCCGCTATCTCTGCGGCGCCGGCTACCACCCGACCGGGATCGTCGAGCTGCGCGAGGCGGTGGCCGCCGCGTACACCGAGCGGGGCCTGCCCACCTCGGCCGAGCAGATCATGGTCACCAGCGGCACCCAGCACGCCCTCGACCTGGTGCTGCGGCTCGCCCTCGCGCCGGGCGCCAGCGTCCTGGTGGAGTCGCCGACCTATCCGAACGCGCTGGCCGCGCTGGCCGCCCGGCGGGCCCGGATCGCCACCCACGGATTGGCCGCGGACGGCGCCGGCTGGGACGCCGACCTGCTGCTCGGCAGCCTGCGGCAGACTCGGCCGAAGCTGGCGTACCTGATCCCGGAGTTCCACAACCCCACCGGCCACCTGATGCCGACCGACCTGCGCGAGCGCGTGGTGGCCGCGGCCCACGCCGCCGGCACCGACCTGGTGGTCGACGAGTCCTTCGTGGAGCTGCCGCTGGATGGCACCGAGCTGCCCCCACCGACGGCGACCTTCGACCGGCACTCCCGGGTGATCTCCATCGGCGGGATGAGCAAGCCCTACTGGGGCGGCCTGCGGATCGGCTGGGTACGCGCCTCCGCCCCGCAGGTGCAGCGCCTCGCCGCGGCCCGGGTCGGGGTGGACATGGCCAGCCCGGTGCTGGACCAGTTGGTCGCGGTGCACCTGCTGGCCGACGGGCCGGCGATCGTGGCGGCCCGCCGGGCGCAGCTCGCCGCGCAGCGCGACGCCCTGCTCGGCGCCCTCGCCGATCGGTTGCCGGACTGGCGGGTCACCGTGCCGCGCGGCGGGGTGACGCTCTGGGCGGAGCTGGACGGGCCGATCTCCAGCGCGCTGGCCCGGGCCGCCGAGGAGGTCGGCGTACGGCTCGCGCCCGGTCCCCGGTTCGGGCTGGACGGGACGCTGGAGCGGTTCCTGCGGCTGCCCTTCACGCTGCCGGCGGGGGAGCTGGTGGAGGCGGTCGACCGGATCGCGACCGTCCGCTACGACCTGGACCGGGCCGCCCGGCCGCAGTGGCGGGAGCCCGCGGTCATCGCCTGACCCCGGCGCGGCGGCTGTCGCAGGGCCACGGCCGGGTCAGCCGGCTGTCAGACTGACCGCCGTGGCGGACAGCGGCACGGCGCGACGGGCGTCGCGGATGCGGGTGATGACCGAGGGCTCCACGGTCACCCCGCTGGAGCTCTTCTTCGACCTGGTCTTCGTCTACGCGCTCACCCAGGTGACCGCGCTGATGGCCGACGACCTCACCGGGCGGGGCCTCCTGCGCGGCCTGCTGGTGCTCGCGCTGCTCTGGTGGTGCTGGTGCTGCTACGCCTGGCTGGGCAACACGGTGCGCGCCGACGAGGGGCCGGTGCGGCTGGTGCTCTTCGCCGTGATGGCCACCATGTTCGTGGTCGCGGTGACCATCCCGGAGGCGTTCGACGACCTGCCCGGTGGGCTCTCCGGGCCGGTCGTCTTCGCCGCCTGCTATCTGACGGTCCGCGTCCTGCACCTGGTGATCTACTGGTACGCCGCCCGGGGCGATCGCGGTCTGCGCCGCCAACTGCTCCGCGCCGCCCTGCCGATGCTCGGCGGGGCGGTGCTGCTCTTCTCGGCCGCGCTGCTGCCGCAACGGATCGCCGACTCACCCGAGCAGGTCAACACTATCCGGACCGCGCTCTGGGTGTTCGCCCTCGCGGTGGACTACGTCGGCATCATGGCGATCGGCGCCCGGGGTTGGCGGATCTTCTCCGCCGCACACTGGACCGAACGGCACGGGCTGATCATCATCATCGCGCTCGGCGAATCGCTGGTGGCCATCGGCGTCGGGGTCACCGCGCTGCCCATCTCATGGCCGATCATCGTCGCGTCCGGGCTGGCCATCGCGATCACCGCCGCGCTCTGGTGGGCCTACTTCGACGTGGTGGCGATCGCGGCCGAGCGGGTGCTGCACCGGGCCGAGGGCGCTGCCCGCGCCGCCATCGGCCGCGACTCCTACACCTATCTGCACCTGCCGATGGTGGCCGGCATCATCCTGCTGGCCCTGGGCTTCAAGAAGGTCCTGGCGTACGTCGGCGACGGCACCGAGCACAAGCTGACCGACCCGCTGCACGGCCTTGGCCTGCTGGCCCTCTACGGCGGCGTGATCCTCTACCTGCTCGGCCACCTCGGCTTCCGGCTGCGCAACCTGGGCTCGGTCAACTTGCCCCGGCTGGTGACGCTGGCGGTGCTGGTGGTCCTGGTGCCGGTAGCCGACCGGCTGCCGGCGCTGGGCGCGCTCGGGCTGCTCGCCGCGGTCTGCGTCGGGATGGTCGTGGTCGAGGTCCGGCTCTTCGGCGAGGCGCGCCGCGCGCTGCGGACCAGCTTCCTCGA
The DNA here is from genome assembly GCF_044456245.1 of Micromonospora sp. NPDC051006. NCBI lineage: Bacteria > Bacillati > Actinomycetota > Actinomycetes > Micromonosporales > Micromonosporaceae > Micromonospora > Micromonospora sp. NPDC051006. The sequence goes on along the minus strand of NZ_JBITFP010000010.1, from coordinate 149,031 downwards.
CGAGCACGGGGCCGGTCCCGCACCCGGCAGCTCACCCGCGCCGGAGCTGCGCTGACGCGGCACCGGGTGGCCCGCCCGGAGAGGGCGGGCCACCGGCTCGGCGCGCTCAGAGCTCGGCGAGCGTGCCCTGGTACATCTTGTCGATCTCGGTCGAGAAGTTGCTCTCCACGCCGCGCCGCTTGATCTTCAGGGACGGGGTGATCTCACCGTCCTCGATGGTGAGGTCGCGCGGCAGGATGGTGACCTTCTTGATGGTCTCCCAGCGGTTGAGCTTGGCGTTGAGCTGGGCGACGTACTCCTCGACCATGGCCTGCGCCTCGGCCGAGGCCACCACCGTGGCGTAGTCGCGCCCCTCCAGCGGGGTGCCGGCGGCCCAACCCTTGATCGCGTCCGGATCCAGCGTGACCAGCATGGTGCAGTAGTTGCGGGCCTGGCCGATCACGATCGCCTGCGAGGTGTACGGGCAGATCGCCTTGAACATCCCCTCGATGTGCGAGGGCGCGATGTACTTGCCGCCGGACGTCTTGACCAGGTCCTTCTTCCGGTCGGTGATCCGCAGGTAGCCCTGGTCGTCCAGACTGCCGATGTCGCCGGTGCGGAAGAAGCCGTCCTCGGTGAACGCGGCGGCGGTCTCCGCGGGCAGGTTGTGGTAGCCGCGCATCACCGGTCGGCCGCGCAGCAGGATCTCGCCGTCGGTGTCGATCCGGCACTCCAGGTCGCCCATCGCCCGGCCGACCGTGCCGATCCGCAGCCCGTCCGGCGGGTTGACGAAGTTGCCGGCGCTGGTCTCGGTCAGGCCGTAGCCCTCCGAGATCGGCAGGTTGGCGGCGGCGAAGAAGGTGGCGATCTCCGGGCTGAGCGGTGCCGCGCCGGAGACCAGCACCCGCATCCGGCCGCCGAGCCGGGCCTGGATCTTGCTGAACACCAGCTTCTCGGCCAGCCCGTAGCGCAGCTTCAGCCCGGCCGGGAGCGGCTTGCCGGCCTGTTCCAGGGCGACCTTCTCCTTGCCGACGCGCACCGCCCAGGCGAAGATCTTCGCCTTCGCGCCGCCGGCGTCCTGCGCGGTGGTCACCGACTTGTTGTAGACCTTCTCGAAGACGCGGGGCGCGCCGCACATCAGCGTCGGCCGGATCACCCCGAGCAGGTCGACCAGCTTCTCCACCCGGCCGTCGACATAGGTGGGCAGACCGACGTGGGTCGCACCGCAGAGCAGCGTCTTGCCGAACGAGTGGGACAGCGGCAGCCAGAGGTACTGCAGGTCGTCGGGGCGCAGCAGGCCTAGCTCGGCCTGCGCGACGCCCTCCCAGACCCACCCGCCGTGCAGCAGCTCGACGCCCTTGGGGCGGCCGGTGGTGCCCGAGGTGTAGATCAGGGTGGCGAGGTGGTCCGGACCGATGCCCGCGACGATCATGTCGATCAGATCCGGCTCGGCGGTCAACGCCTGCTCACCGCGGCGCTCAAGCTCGGCCAGGGTGAGCTGGGGGATGGCGGCATTCGGGTCGGCGACGCCGTCGAAGAGCACCACGTGGGTCAGCGCGGGAAGCTCGGCGCCGGCGATCTTGGCGGCCTGGTCGGGGTTGTCCGCGAAGAGCACCCGCGACCCCGAGTCGGCGATGATGTAGGTCGCGTCCTCCGGCTCGGTGGTCGGGTAGACGGTCGTGGTCGCGCCCCCGGCACACATGATGCCGAGGTCCGCGATCACCCACTCCAGCCGGGTGGGCGCCAGGATCGCCACCGGTTCCTCGAGGCCGAGGCCGAGGCCGTGCAGCCCGGCGGCGACCGCCTTGGCGCGGTGCCCCACCTGTTGCCAGGTCAGCCAGACCGGGCCGGAGTCGTCGGCCGCGGGGTGGGCGAAGGCCTGGCGGTCGGGGGTTTCCGCCACGCGCTTGAGGAACATGTCGGGGATGGAGCGGTACGGTACATCGAGAGCCATCGCTGTGCCGCCTTCGGGGGTGTGGCGTGACGGTCGTCACGTCATGGTGGTTACCGCAGAGTATTGCGTGGCACCCGGCGACGGCTAGCCCGGGTGATCGTCCGACAGGCTCGTCCCAGCAGGCGGAACGGACTCCTCAGGCGTATCGGGCGGCGACCAGTGACCAGTCGTAGGTGGCCCGGATCCAGTTGCGGCGCGCGGTGAGCACCGGGCGGATCGCCTCGTCCCCGGTCGCCAGCAGCGCCGCCTCGCCGGCCAGGTACGCCGCCAGCGCCCCGTTGAACCGGTCCGCCGCCGCCAGCAGGGCCTCGGCCTCGCCCTGTCGGGTCTCCCGGGCGATCGCCGTGACCAGGTTGTGCCCGTCCGGGGCGACCCGCTCCTTCGCGTAGGAGAAGACGTCGTTGCACCAGCAGACCAGGTCCGCGGCGAGGGTGTCCACGGCGAGCAGCGCCGGTTCGGCCTGCGGCCCCGCGTCCGGCAGTCCGTCCAGGGCGAGGTCGGTCAGCGCGAAGCTGGGGTGCACCCCGCCGGTGTGTCGCCGCATCTGGACGTACTCGGCCACCCCGGGCGCCCGCCGGTGCTCGCGGTTCGCCGCCTCCCACAGCAGCGCCAGCAGGTAGTCGCGCAGCCGGCTGACGAACCGCAGCAGCAGCGCCGGGTGCCCGGCGGCCCGGACCCGGCGGCAGAGGTCATGCAGCGCGGCGCCGAGCGCGCCGGCGGCGGGCGGCGCGGCCCCCGCGTCGCCGTGCCGGTCAAGCACGTCCATCAGCCCGGCCACCACCGGCGCCAGGCGGGTGGGCGCGGAACCGAGGCCGTCCTCGTCGCAGGCGTCGTCCACCACGAAGAGCCAGGAGATCAGGTCGGTCAGCAGGCGGAGCCGGTCCAGCGGTGCTTCCGGGCAGGCGCGGCCCGCCAGCCCGGCGGCGTCCGCCCGGCGCAACCGGTCAAGCCGATGTCCGGATGTGATCAGCCCGAAGCTCTGCGCCCACGCGGTACTCTCTTCTGCCGCCAGATCGGTGCCGTGGTGGCGCGCCGCGAGGAAGGGGGGTTCCCGCAGCGCCGAGACCGCGAAGATCCGCATGGTGCCCCCAGTTTGTGCCGCGCCCCACGCGCGGCAGCGCGGAAAGCGTACGGGAGCAGAGATCGGTGTGGGTCGCTGGGTGCAAGATGCAGGACGGACATTGAGTGACCGTTCATGCACACTCAGTTAAAACCCCAGGTTGGTGCCCCGCAGTCGCTGCGCCGACGCCGTCGGCCCGTCCAGCTGGACCCGGGCGACCCGCTGCCTGCCGGAGAGGAACAACGTCAACTCGCCCGGCGCCCCGACCACCCGCAGCGGTTCGCCGCCCCGACCGACGGAGAGTTCGCCGTATCCGGGCGCCTGCACGAAGAGGTCGGCCGGAAACCGGCGCAGCGTCAGCCGGGCCAGCTGCGCGGCCCGCCGCCAGAGCGCGGACTGCAGGCCGGCGGGCAGGTCCCGGGGCAGCCACCCGGGCCGGGCCCGGCGCACGTCCTCGTGGTGGATGAAGAACTCCATCGTGTTCGCCGCCTCGTCGGTGAGCGGGTTGCTCACCGGACTCCAGACCGGCGGCCGGCGTACCTGTGCCACCAGCTCGGCGAACGGCCGGGCGGCGATCCGCCGGCGGACCCGCTCGGCGTGGCCGCGCAGCGGCGGGAGCACGATGCCGCCGGCGGCGTCCGGGCGGCGTTCCCGGAGGACCAGGTGTGCGGCGAGATCACGCGTCGACCATCCCTCGGCCACGGTCGGCGCGTCCGGCCCGACGGTCAGCAGGAGATCGGCCAGCGCCTCGCGCTCGGTTCGGGCGTACCGCGACATGGCCCGATGGTAGGCCCGCAAGCGCCGGCCGGCTCGCCGGCGCGGCCCGCGGCGGCGGTCCGGGACGGCACGTGACCGTCGACATACCCGGGCGGTCGGCATCGCCCGCCCCGAACGGTAAGGATGGAGGAGATAATTAAGGCTTACGGCGGGGGAACGCGTGGCGAGCAAGACGAGTCGGGACGTGCTTATCCGGGGCTTCGTTGTCCTCGGACGGGCGATCCGGGAGCAGCCCCGGATCTTCGCGGTCGCGGTGAGCGGCAGTGTGCTCTTCGGGCTCATGGTGATCGCCAGCGCGTACGTCGTCGGCGCGGTGGTCGGCGACGTGGTGGTCCCCGCGATCGCCCGCGGGTCGATCGGCGTCGGCGCGCTCGTCCTGGCCGCCACGGCGCTCTTCGGGATCAGCGTGCTGCGGGTGGTCGGGATCTTCGGCCGCCGGCTCGGTGCGGGCTACATGCAGTACCGCCTCCAGGCCGCCTACCGGCGCCGGGTCACCCGCCGCTACCTCGATCTGCCGCTCTCCTGGCACCACCGCAACGCCACCGGCACCCTGCTCTCCAACGCCAACTCCGACGTCGAGGCGGCCTGGTACCCGATCGCGCCGCTGCCGTTCGCCGTCGGCACCCTGGTGATGCTGGTTGGCGCGGTCGTGTCGCTCTTCGTCACCGACTGGGCGCTGGCCCTGGTCGGGCTGGCGGTCTTTCCGGCGCTGTTCGCGCTGAACGTGGTTTACTCCCGCCGGATGGCGCCCCGGCAGGCCCGGGCCCAGCGGCTGCGGGCCGAGGTCAGCGGAATCGCCCACGAGAGCTTCGACGGCGCGCTGGTGGTCAAGACGATGGGCCGGGAGGCGCAGGAGACCGCCCGGTTCGCCGGTCGGGCCGGCGAGCTGCGCGACGCGCTGATCGCGGTCGGGCGGCTGCGCGGCGTCTTCGACCCGATGCTGGAGGCCCTGCCCAGCCTGGGCACCCTCGCCGTGCTGGTGGTCGGCGCGTTCCGGCTGCGGCAGGGCGCGATCGACGTCACCGAGCTGGTCAGCGTGGCGTTCCTCTTCACCGTGCTGGCCTTCCCGGTGCGGGCGATCGGCTGGGTCCTGGCCGAGCTGCCGCGCAGCGTCGCCGGCTGGGACCGGGTCAGCCGGGTGCTCGACGCCACCGGCGAGATGCCGTACGGCGACCGCGAGTTGCCGGCCGATCCGACGCCGGCCACTCTCCAGTTCGCCGACGTCAGCTTCGGCTACGAGCCGGCCGAGGCGCACCTGCCCGGTACCGAGGTGCTCGGCGAGGTCAGCTTCACCGTGCCGGCCGGTCGGACGGTCGCACTGGTCGGGCCCACCGGCGCCGGCAAGTCGACCATCGCGTCGCTGGCCGTGCGGCTGGTCGACCCGCGCTCCGGCACGGTCACCCTGGACGGGGTGGACGTCCGCCAGCTCACCGCCGGGTCACTGGCCGCTACCGCCGCGCTGGTCGCCCAGGTGCCGTTCGTCTTCGACGACACGGTGCGCGCCAACATCGCGCTGGACCGGCCGGGGATCGGCGACGACGACGTCTGGGCGGCGCTGCGGCTGGCCGAGGCGGACGGCTTCGTCGCCGGGCTGCCCGACGGGCTCGACACCATGGTCGGGGAGCGGGGCACCTCGCTCTCCGGCGGGCAGCGGCAGCGGCTGACCCTGGCCCGGGCGCTGGCCGGCCGGCCACGGCTGCTGGTCCTCGACGACGCGACCAGCGCGGTCGACCCGAGAGTGGAGGCGGCCATCCTGGCCGGGCTGCGCTCGGCCGACCGGCCCGGAGCCTCCGTCGCGTCGATCCTGGTGGTCGCGTACCGGCGGGCCACCATCGCGCTGGCCGACGAGGTGATCTACATCGAGCAGGGCCGGGTGGTGGCCCGGGGCACGCATGCCGAGCTGCTCGCCACGGTGCCCGGCTACACCGACCTGGTCACCGCCTACGAGCAGGCCGAGGTGGAGCGCGCCCAGGAAGTGCCGTACGACGAGGGGGCCGACCCGCTGTCGTCGGGCCTGGAGATCGAGGTGGACCGGTGAGCGCGAGGAGTGAGCTTGCGAGCCCCGCAGTCGCGAACGAAAGGCCGGCACCGGTGAGCGCGAGGAGTGAGCTTGCGAGCCCCGCAGTCGCGAACGGAGGGGTGGACCGGTGAGTGAGGTCAAGGAGCGGCCGGAGGCGGGCGAGTCGACCTGGCGGACGCTGCGCCGGGGCCTGGCGCTCTCCCCGGAGCTGCGTACCGGGCTGATCGGCACCCTCGGCCTGGCCCTGGTCTACATGGTCGGCCGGGTCGCCGTGCCGGTCGCCGTGCAGCAGGGCATCGACCGCGGCATCGTCGGCGGGCTGGACCTCGACGTGGTGTGGATCGTGACGGCGGTGACCGCGGTCATCCTGGCGGTGACCACCCTCTGCGGTTACCTGATGATGCGCCGGTTGTTCACGGTGAGCGAGACCGCGCTGGCCAACGTCCGGACCAGGGCGTTCCGGCACGTGCACGACCTGTCGATGCTGCACCAGCAGTCGGAGCGGCGCGGCTCGCTGGTCTCCCGGGTGACCAGCGACGTCGACCAGATCACCCAGTTCCTCCAGTGGGGCGGGGTGATCCTGCTGGTCAACCTCGGTCAGCTGGTGGTCACCACGATCGTGATGCTGGTCTACTCGTGGCAGCTGACACTGGTGGTGTTCGCCGCCTTCCTGCCGGCGGTGTTCGTGATCCGGCAGCTCCAGCGCCGGCTCGGCGCGGCGTACGGGACGGTCCGCCAGCGCACCGGCACCCTGCTCGGCGCGATCGGTGAGAGCGTGGTCGGCGCGCCGGTGATCCGGGCGTACGGCATCGCCGGGCGCACCGCCCGGCGGCTGGACGAGGCGATCGACGGGCAGCGTCAGGCGCAGCAGCGGGCCATCCGGATCAGCATCGTGGGCAGCTCGGTGGGCGAGCTGGCGGCCGGCCTGGCGCTGGCCGGCGTGGTGGTGCTCGGGGTCACCCTCGGGGTGGACGGCACCCTGTCCATCGGTCAGCTGACCGCGTTCCTGTTCCTGGTCACCCTCTTCATCCAGCCGGTGCAGATCGCCACCGAGGTGCTCAACGAGGCGCAGAACGCGATCGCCGGTTGGCGCCGGGTGTTGGACGTGCTGGACGTGGCGCCGGACGTTGCCGACCCGGGCGAGCAGGGGCGGGACCTGCCGGCCGGTCCGCTGGACATCCGCTTCTCCGGCGTGGGGTTCGCCTATCCGGGCGGTCCGCCGGTGCTGCACGAGATCGACGTGGAGATCCCGGCGAAGAGTCGGGTGGCGGTGGTCGGCGAGACGGGCAGCGGCAAGACCACCTTCGCCAAGCTGCTCACCCGGCTGATGGACCCGACCGCCGGGGCGGTGCTGCTCTCCGGGGTGCCGCTGGACGACGTCCGGTTCGACTCGCTGCGTTCGCGGGTGGTGATGGTGCCGCAGGACGGCTTCCTGTTCGACGCCACGGTGGGGGAGAACGTCCGGTTCGCCCGGCCGGAGCTGACCGACGAGCAGCTCGGCACGGCCTTCGGTGAGCTGGGTCTGGCCGACTGGCTGGACGGGCTGCCCGCCGGGCTGGACACCCCGGTGGGGGAGCGCGGCGAGGCGTTGAGCGTGGGGGAGCGGCAGCTGGTCGCGCTGGCCCGGGCGTACGTGGCCGACCCCGACCTGCTGGTGCTGGACGAGGCGACCAGCGCGGTCGACCCGGCCACCGAGGTGCGGCTGCAACGCACCCTGGACGCGGTCACCCGGGGCCGGACCACGCTCGCCATCGCGCACCGGCTCTCCACCGCGCAGGCCGCCGACGAGGTGATCGTGGTGGACCGGGGTCGGATCGTCCAGCGCGGGCCGCACGACGAGCTGGTCCGCGACCCCGAGTCCACCTACGGTCTGCTCTACGCCTCTTGGCTGGAGCAGACCCGCTGAGCGCGGGTCAGCGGGAGTAGAACTCCACCACCAGCTGCTCGTCGCAGATCACCGGCACCTCGTGCCGCTCCGGCTCGCGTACCAGGGTCGCCCGCAGCGTGGCGAGGTCCACCGACAGGTACGGCTGGCCCGGCCCGTCGCCGCGGTTGGCGCCGGCGGCGGCGAGCTGGAACGGCAGTCGTTCCCGGCTGCGCTCCCGGACGCCGACGACCTGGCCGGGGCGCAGCCGGTACGACGGCCGGTCGACCTTGCGCCCGTCGACGGTGATATGCCCGTGCGCGACCAGCTGCCGCGCCTGGTAGATGCTGCGGGCCAGCCCGGCCCGGTGGACGACGGCGTCGAGTCGCCGCTCCAGGAGCGCGACCAGGCTCTCGCCGGTCTTGCCGGCGCCCCGGACCGCCTCGTCGAAGGTGCGGCGCAGCTGGGTCTCGCTGACGTTGTACTGGTGGCGCAGGCGCTGCTTCTCCAGCAGCCGCACCTGGTAGTCGGAGGTCTTGCGGCGCTGCCGGCCGTGCATGCCCGGGGGGAAGGGGCGGCGCTCGAAGTACTTGACGCACTTGGTGGTCAGGGGGATGCCGAGGGCGCGGGAGAGCCGGACCTTGGGCCGGGACTGGTTCACGGTGGACCTCTCCGATCGGGTGCTCTAGGGTGCTAGTTAGGTAAGGCTAACCTACGAAGGAGAGCGCCATGCGGCCCAGCCCTGCGGAGATCGTCCGCACTCTCGTCGCGGGCCGGCTTCCCGGTCTCGTCCACCTCGCGCACCGGCCCGGCCCGCATCACGTGCGGCACGTCACCGATCCGGACGGGCAGGTGCTGCTGCTGGTGCCGGTGGTCAGCGACCTGGCCGCCGCGCTTCGTCCGGCGGACGGCGAGGACGATGTGGCGCTCGTCCTCGACGTGCTCGACCTGCCGCCCGCGGCCGGCGCGCCGACGCTGGGCCGGGCCTGGGTTTCCGGCTGGGCGACCGAGCTGGGCGGCGACGAGGCGCGGGCGGCGGCGGTCGACTTCGCCGCCGCCGAGCCGACGGGTGACCTGCTCGACCTGGGCGTCCGGTTCCGGCTGTTCCGCTTCGAGGTGGTCGAGGCCCGCTGGGAGCGCGCCGGCGGCGTGCGCCGGATCGACCCCGAGGCGTACGCCGCGGCGGAGCCGGATCCGCTGCACCCGGTCGAGGCGGAGCTGCTGGCCGACCTCGCCGACCACCACGGCGCCGAGGTGGCGGGCTACCTGCGCCGGCAGCTCGGGCTGACCGACGACGGCGACGGCCCGCCCCGGGTGGTCCGGATCGACCGGTACGGGCTGGTCGTCGCCCTGGGGCGGCCCGGCGCCCGGCGACGGGTCCGGCTCGCCTTCCCGCACCCGGTCGCCGACCACGCCGAACTGGTCCGGCTGCTGCACCCGATGGTCTGCCCCCGCGCCGCCGCCGGCTGACCGGGGCCGGCGCTCGGCCACCCGCGGTCAGCCGGTGAGGTCACCGGTGAGGTAGCGCTGCACGGTCGGCCCGACGGTGGCCACCAGCGTCTCCGGGGCGGCGGAGGCGACCGGCTCCAGCCGGATCACGTGCCGCATCATGGCCAGCCCGATCAGCTGGCTGGCCACCAGCGAGCCGCGCAGCGGCAGCTCGGCCGGGTCGATGTCGAGATGCTCCAGCACCCGGCGCAGCACCTGGGTGACGATGAACTCCCGCAGCAGCCGGGCCGTCCACTCGTTGCTCACCGCCGAGCGCAGCAGCGCCACCCCGGCGGTGCTGGCCGGGGAGTCCCAGACCCCGAGGAACATCCGCACGAGGCGCTCGCCGATGCCGTCCGGGCCGCCCGCGAGCACCTTCGGCAGCAGCTCCCGGGGATTGACCGGCGCCTGCATCGCCGCCAGGAAGAGCTGGTCCTTGTTGCCGAAGTAGTGGTGCACCAGGGCCGGGTCCACGCCGGCGGCGGCGGCGATCGACCGGATCGAGGCCGCGTCGAAGCCGCGCTCGGCGAACGCGGCGCGTGCCGCGTCGAGGATCGCCTCGCGGGTGTCCGGCTTGCCGGGTCGCCGGCCGGTCCGTCGCGTCATCGCCGCCCTTCGCTCGTCTATCCGCCGCCCGCCGGGCGCGGTCGCCCGGTCCCGCCGGGCGCCGGTGCCCGGGCCCGCTGGCGGCTCCGGCCGGCCCCGGCGCCGGGTCAGCCGCTGCGCCGCCGCAGGGTGGTCGCGGCCAGCACCAGGGCGAGCACCACCGCCCCGGCCACCACCGTCAGGTCCCGCCACATCCGACCGGTCGGGTCGGCGTGCGCGCCGACCTCCTGCAACGCCTCGACGGCGTACGACAGCGGCAGCGCGTCGCTGACCGCCTGGAGCCAGCCGGCCATCTGATCCCGGGCCACGAAGAGCCCGCAGAGCAGCAGCTGGGGGACGACCACGACCGGCATGAACTGTACGGCCTGGAACTCGGTGCGGGCGAAGGCGCTGCAGAGCAGCCCGAGCGCGACGCCGAGCACCGCGTCGACCACCGCGATCAGGATCACCAGCCCGCTGCTGCCCGCGGTGTCCAGGTCGAAGACCCAGTAGGCCACCCCGGCGGCGACCGCGGCCTGCACGGTGGCGGCGAGACCGAACGCGATGCCGTAGCCGAAGAGCAGGTCCAGCTTGCCCAGTGGGGTGGTGAGCAGCCGTTCCAGCGTGCCGGTGGTGCGCTCCCGGAGCATGGCGATGCTGGTCACCAGGAACATGATCACGAAGGGGAAGATGCCGAGCATGACCAGCGCCACCCGGTCGAACGTCGACGGCTGTCCGGGCGGGGTGGGCTGGTCGGCGTACATGAAGTAGACCAGGGTGAGCAGCGCGGCCGGGACGGCGACCAGGAGCGCGACGGTGCGCCGGTCGTGCCGCAGCTGGCGCAGGACGCGGCCGGTCGTGGCGGCCAGGATCCGGGCGTTCACGCCGCCTCCCCGGTGCCGGCCGGGGCCGCCTCGCTGGCCCGGATCAGTCGCAGGAACGCCTCGTCGAGGTCGTCGACGCCGGCGGCGGCGCGCACCGCATCGGGGCTGTCGTCGGCGATCAGTTGCCCCTCGCGGATCAGCAGCAGCCGGTCGCAGCGGGCCGCCTCGTCCATCACGTGGCTGGAGACGAGCAGGGTGGTGCCGGCCGCGGCCATGGCGTGAAACCGGGCCCAGAGGTCGGCCCGCAGCACCGGGTCCTGCCCGACCGTGGGCTCGTCCAGGATGACCAGCTCGGGCTGGCCGACCAGCGCGCAGGCCAGCGAGGCGCGGCTGTGCTGGCCGCCGGAGAGGTTGCCGACCAGTTGGCCGGCGGCCGAGGCGAGCCCCACGTCGCGGATCGCCTGCTCGGCCTCGGCGTGGCCGCGCCCGTAGAGCGCGGCGAAGTAGCGGGCGTTCTCCCGCACCGTCAGGTCGGCGTAGACGCTGGGCGCCTGGGTGAGGTAGCCGACCCGGTGGCGCAGCGCGGCGGACCCGGCGGGCTGGCCCAGCACGGTGACGCTGCCGCCATGGACCAGCTGCACCCCGACCATCGCGCGCATGAGGGTGGTCTTGCCGCTGCCGCTCGGCCCCAGCAGCCCGGTGACCGCGCCGCGCGGGACCGCGCAGCTGATGCCGTGCAGCACCCGCCGTCGACCCCGGTCGACGACCAGGTCACGGACGGCGATCGCATCGTCCATCGTCCACCTCCCGAAAACTCATCATGTGCTGAACTCAACGCTAGATGAGATACCGCCTGGCACGCAACGGTTGACTTCGTGTGCACTCGAACTGGAAGCCTGGACGGGTGGACGTGGACATCAGCACTCGGGAGATCACCCTCACCGTCGGCGAGGCGGCCGAGCGGGTCGGCCTCACCACCTACACGCTGCGCTGGTACGAGCAGGAGGGCCTGGTGGCGCCGGTCGGGCGGGACTCCGCCGGACGGCGTCGGTACACCCCCGGCGACGTGGACTGGCTCTTCCTGCTCACCCGGCTGCGCCGGACCGGTATGCCGGTGCGCGACATGCGCCGCTACGCCGAGCTGGCCCGGCAGGGCGACCGCACCCTCGGTGCCCGGCGGGCGCTCTTCGAGGCGCACCGCGACCGGGTGCTGCAACGGATGGCCGATCTCGAGGAAGACCTGAAGGTGCTCAACTACAAGATCGATGCCTACCGACGCGCGGAGCACGAGACCCGGTGACCCGCCGCCGGACGGGGTGACCGGAAGATCGACGGTCACCGACGAAAGGTATCCTGAGGCAGCAATCAGAAGCCTCGGGCACTAGCCATCGGACCGGACAGTCGGTCCGGCATCGGACATTGCGCCTCGAACGGACGTGCGGCACGATGACGCCGTGGGTCACGCTCCGTTACCGGACGCCGGCTTCCTCGACGACTGGGCCGCCCGGCTGCGCCAGTTCGCCGAGCGGCCCGTCGTCGGCATCATGCTGCGCGGCAGCCACGCCCGGCAGGCGGCCACCGCGCACAGCGACGTCGACCTCGACGTGCTGGTCGTCGGCGCCCCCTACGCGGCGCAGCGGGCCTACCTGGCGCGGACTCCGGGCAGGCTGACCCATGTGTCGGTGGCCGCCCGAGACATCCGGTCCTGGGTGGCCCGGCTCGGCGAGCCGGCCGACTGGGCGTTCGGCCTGCCGGTCTTCGCGCCGGCCCGGCTGCTCTGGGCCGACGCCCACTGGCGGCCCCGGATCGACCTGCCGGTGCTCTGTCAGCCGGCCGGTGAGCCGCAACTGGAAGAGCTGATCGCCACGCTGGGTAAGGCCGCCCGGGCCCGGGCGACGGGGGACCACCTCGGCGTCCGGCTCGCCGTCGCGGACCTGGCCCGGCTCTGCCCCTCGGTGCTCCGGCTGGCCAACCCCTCGGTGCGGGTCGCCTCCCGCCGGGCCGCCTTCGCCGCCGCGCTGAACCTGTCGGTCGCGCCGCCCGGCTACCGCGAGGACATGCTGCTCTGCCTCGGCCTGCGCCCCGGCGCCACCGGGCAGCTCTGGGCGGCGGCGGTGCGGCTGGTGACCGGCACGCTGCCGCTGATCCGCCCGTACGCCGCGCGGATCGCCGAGGCCGCCGGGGCGGACCTGGCCGACGCGCTGCTCGACGGCCGGCTGCGCCGCTACGTCGCCCAGCTCACCGGCCCCACGGAGGGTCCGAACCGGCCCGGTCGGGAGTCGTCGCCGGTACCAGCGCCGCGTGCGGGAGAATGGCTCACTGTGCCCGTACCTGACGCGCCGGTGACCGGCGCCCCCAGCGAAGCGAGCGAGCCGACGGCCGCGGCCCGCCCGTCCCGGCTCGACCCGGCCATCGCGGCCCGGCTCCGGCGTACCGCCGACGGGCTGGTGGCGGCGGTCGTGCGTCAGCACGACTCCGGCGAGGTGCTGATGGTGGCCTGGATGGACGACGAGGCGCTGCATCGCACCCTCACGACCGGACGGGCGACCTACTGGTCGCGCAGCCGGCGGGAGTACTGGGTCAAGGGCGCCACCTCCGGGAACCACCAGTACGTCCGCTCGGTGGCGTTGGACTGCGACGGCGACGCGTTGCTGGTCAGCGTCGACCAGGTCGGCGCGGCGTGCCACACCGGTCACCGCACCTGCTTCTTCGAGGAACTGCCGGTCACCGGCGCGGAGGCGCCGTGAACGCCGTGGTCCCCGCCGGCGACGCGGGACGGGGCCGGTCATGACCGACGGCGTGGTGAGCCCCGACGAGGCGACCTTCACCGGGCTGGCCGCCCGCTGGCGGGTGGTGCCGGTGACCCGGCGGCTGCTCGCCGACGCGGAGACCCCGGTCGGGGTCTACCGGAAACTGGCCGGCGGCCCGGGCACCTTCCTGCTGGAGTCCGCCGAGCAGGGCGTCGGCTCCGCCGGGATGGCCTGGTCGCGCTACTCGTTCATCGGCGTACGCAGCGGCGCCACCCTGGTCGAGCGGGACGGCGCGGCGGCCTGGCTCGGCCAGCCACCGGCCGGGCTGCCCACCACCGGTGACCCGGTCGAGGTGCTGCGGGAGACCGTCGCGGCCCTTGCCGGCCCGGCCTGGGACCCGGCCAGCGGGATGCCGCCGCTGACCGGGGGCATGGTCGGCTACCTCGGCTACGACCTCATCCGGCGCTTCGAGCGGCTGCCCGAGCTGACCGAGGACGACCTGGGTGTGCCGGAGCTGGGCATGATGCTCGCCACCGACCTGGTGGTGCTCGACCACTACGACGGCTCGGCGATCCTGGTCGCCAACGCGGTCCTGCCCCCGCTGGACGAGCCGGACCGGGACGCGCGGGTCGCCGCGGCTTACCACCACGCGGTGGGGCGGCTGGACGCGATGACCACGGCGCTGTCCCGGCCGATCCCGCCGATGATCTCCACGGTCGACCGGCCCCCGACCGGCGAGGTGGCCAGCCGCACCCCGGACGGCGGCTATCCCAAGGCGGTGGAGGCGGCCAAGGAGGCGATCCGGGCCGGCGAGTGCTTCCAGATCGTGCTGTCGCAGCGCTTCGAGCGGACCACCCACGCCGACCCGCTGGACGTCTACCGGGTGCTGCGCACCACCAACCCGAGCCCGTACATGTACCTGCTGCGCTTCGACGGCTTCGACATCGTCGGCTCCTCGCCGGAGGCGCACCTGAAGGTGACCACCGCCGCCGACGGGCAGCGCCGGGCGCTGCTGCACCCGATCGCCGGCACCCGACCGCGCGGTGGCACCGCGGTCGCCGACGCCCGGCTCGCCGCCGAGCTGCTCACCGACCCGAAGGAGCGGGCCGAGCACGTCATGCTGGTCGACCTGGGCCGCAACGACCTCGGCCGGGTCTGCCAGCCGGGCACGGTCGAGGTGCCGGAGTTCGCCACCATCGAGCGGTACAGCCACGTCATGCACATCGTCTCCACCGTGGTCGGCACGCTGCGGGCGGACCGGACGGCGTTCGACGCGCTGGCCGCGACGTTCCCGGCCGGCACCCTCTCGGGCGCGCCGAAGGTGCGGGCCATGGAGATCATCGAGGAGCTGGAGCCGGTCCGGCGCGGTGTCTACGGCGGCACCGTCGGCTACTTCGGCTTCGGCGGCGACCTGGACATGGCGATCGCCATCCGGACCGCGCTGATCCGTGACGGGCGGGCCTACGTGCAGGCCGGGGCCGGCGTGGTGGCCGACTCCGACCCGGCCGCCGAGGACCAGGAGACCCGGAACAAGGCCGCCGCGGTGCTGGCCGCCATCGTCGCCGCCGAAACCCTGCGGGCCGCCCGGTGAGCGCGAGGTGTGCGGCGCAGCGGAGCCCCGCGGTCGCGAACGAGAGGCGGCCCCGGTGAGCGCGGGCGGGCGGCCGGGCGCGGGCCGGCGCGAGCTGACGTGCGCGGTGCTGCTCAGCCTCGCCGGCGCGGGCCTCGCGCTCTGGGCGGCGACCCGCACCTGGTCGGTCGAGCTGACCGTACGCCCGACGCCGCTGCCGCCGGAGCGCACCACCCACAGCGGTGGTGGCCTGCTGCCGTGGCTGCCGGCCCTGGCGGTGGTCGGGTTGGCCGGCGGGGGCGCGGTGCTCGCCACCCGGGGCCGGCTGCGCCAACTGCTCGGCGTCCTGCTCGCCCTGCTCGGGGTGGCGGTGGCGGTCGGCGGTGGCTACGGCCTGCTGGCCGGGTTCGCCGGGGCGATGAACCGGCAGTGGCCCGCCCTCTGTCTGCTCGGCGGGCTGATGGCCGCCGCGGGTGGGCTGTTGACGGCGCTGCGGGGGCGCGGCTGGCCGGCGATGGGCGCCCGGTACGAGCGGCCGGCCCGGGTCGAGCCGGCGGGACCGGTGGCCCCACCGCCCGGCCCCGTCGCCGGGCGGCGCACCACCGAGGCGTGGGACGCGCTGGACCGGGGCGAGGATCCGACGGTCAGCTGACCGGCTGCTCCTCGCGCTGACGGCGGGCGGCGGCCCGGGCCGCGGCCAGCTCGGCCACCAGGCGGTCCAGCTCGGCCCGCCGGTCGGCGCGGGCCCGGTCGGCGCAGACCGCCTCCCACGCGTTCCCCCGCGCGGTCCGCATCCGCCCCTCGCCGACCACCGCCCGCTCCAGCGTGTGCACCACGCCGACGGCGAGGGACGCGACGGTCCGCGAGATGGTGGTCAGTCCGACGGTCGGGTTCGGATCGGCAGTGCTCATGGTCACCCCGCAGGAGGATGGTTGGCGACGGGTCGGCAGGCGCGTCATCGAGTCTGCCTGAGGGACATGCTTGCCGGCTCACGTTTCGCCGCGGTGACCGGCCGGTCAACTGTCCATCAGGGGCCAACACCAGGACAGGGCCACTCGTCCTTGAGCTTGGTCACAGCATCGACGCACATCGCTGAGCGGGCGGCGGGCGACCCGGTGGTGGCATGATCTATGGGTCGACGTCGATGCGAGCCGGGGTTGGCCCCGAGCGTCGCCGGTCGGTCCGGGAGGTGGCGCTGCGTGACATCCTCTTCACGGCAGGTCGGCCATTATGCCCCAGCCGGTTTCGTGAGCCGCGCCATACCCCCACCACCTGGCGCCAGCTGGCGCCCCCTAGCATCGGCCCATGACACCCGGAGAGGGGAGTCCGATGGTGACTGCTGAGCATGCGCACGCGGAGGGGGACGAGGCCGGTCCGGCGGCGTCCGCAAGCGTGCTCGACGAGATCCTGGCCGGGGTGCGCGAGGACGTCGCCCGGCGGCAGGAGCAGGTTCCGCTGGAGCGGATCCGGGAGCTGGCCGCCGCCGCCCCGCCGCCGCTGGACGCGTACGCGGCCCTGCGCCGCCCCGGCGTCGCGGTGATCGCCGAGGTGAAGCGCTCCTCGCCGTCCAAGGGTCAGCTCGCCGAGATCGCCGACCCGGCCGATCTGGCCGGCGACTACGCGGCCGGTGGCGCCCGGGCGATCAGCGTGCTCACCGAGGGGCGCTGGTTCGGCGGCTCGCTGGACGACCTGGCGGCGGTCCGCGCCGCGGTGCAGATCCCGGTGCTCCGCAAGGACTTCGTGGTCTCCAGCTACCAGGTGCACGAGGCGCGTGCGCACGGCGCCGACCTGGTGCTGCTGATCGTCGCCGCGCTGGAGCAGAACGTGCTGATGGGCCTGCTGGAGCGGATCGAGTCGCTCGGCATGACCGCGCTCGTCGAGGTGCACGACGAGGAGGAGGCCGACCGGGCGCTGGAGGCCGGTGCGCAGGTCATCGGGGTCAACGCCCGCGACCTGCGTACCCTGGAGGTCGACCGCTCGGTCTTCGAGCGGATCGCGCCCGGCCTGCCGAGCAGCGTCGTCAAGATCGCCGAGTCCGGCGTACGGGGTCCGCACGACCTCATCCGGTACGCGTCGGCCGGCGCCGACGCGGTGCTGGTCGGCGAGGGCCTGGTCACCCAGAAGAGCCCTCGGGAGGCGGTGGCCGAGCTGGTCAACGCCGGCAACCACCCGGCCACGCCCCGCCCGGCGCGCTGATCCCGCGCCGGCTCCGCCCGCAGCGAGAGGACGATCCGATGAGCGCCGACGCGCTGGCCCCGGCGGCCGGCCCGCAGCCCGACTCCGCCGGCCACTTCGGCCGCTTCGGCGGCCGTTTCGTGCCCGAGGCCCTGGTGGCCGCGCTGGACGAGCTCGACGGGGCGTGGCGCACAGCGATGGCGGACGAGTCCTTCCGGGCCGAGTTCGGCGCGCTGCTGCGTGACTACGCCGGCACGCCGTCGCTGCTCTACGAGGCCCGGCGGTTCTCCGCGAAGGTCGGGGCCCGGGTGCTGCTCAAGCGGGAGGACCTGAACCACACCGGCGCGCACAAGGTGCGCAACGTGCTCGGTCAGGCGCTGCTCACCAAGCGGATGGGCAAGACCCGGGTGATCGCGGAGACCGGCGCCGGCCAGCACGGGGTGGCCACCGCCACCGCCGCCGCGCTGTTCGACCTGGAATGCGTGGTCTACATGGGCCAGGTCGACACCGAGCGGCAGGCGCTCAACGTGGCCCGGATGCGGATGCTCGGCGCCACGGTCGTCCCGGTGACCAACGGCTCGCGGACCCTCAAGGACGCCATGAACGAGGCGATGCGGGACTGGGTCGCCAACGTCGACGACACCCACTACCTGATCGGCACCGCCGCCGGCCCGCACCCGTTCCCGGCCATGGTGCGCGACTTCGTACGCGGCATCGGCGACGAGGCCCGCCAGCAGTGCCTCGACCTGACCGGCGCGCTGCCCGACGCGGTGACCGCCTGCGTCGGCGGCGGCTCCAACGCGCTCGGCATCTTCCACGCCTTCGTCGGCGACCCGGACGTCCGGCTCCACGGCTTCGAGGCGGGTGGCGACGGGGTCGCCACCGGCCGGCACGCGGCCAGCATCACCGGCGGCTCCGCCGGCGTGCTGCACGGCACCCGCACCTACGTGCTGCAGGACGCCGACGGCCAGACGCAGGAGTCGCACTCGATCTCCGCCGGCCTGGACTACCCCGGGGTCGGGCCGGAACACGCCTGGCTGCACGACACCGGCCGGGCGACCTACGCCCCGGTCACCGACGACGAGGCGATGGCCGCGTTCGAACTGCTCTGCCGCACCGAGGGGATCATCCCGGCGATCGAGAGCGCGCACGCGCTCGCCGGCACCGTCACGATCGCCCCGAAGCTCGCCGCCGAGCTGGGCCGGGAGCCCACCATCGTGGTCAACCTCTCCGGCCGGGGCGACAAGGACGTGCACACCGCCGGCGACTACTTCGGCATCCTCGACAAGGAGCAGTGAGATGAGCCGGATCGGGGTCGCCTTCGACAAGGCCCGCGCGGACGGCCGGGCTCTGCTGGTCGGCTGCATGCCGGCCGGCTTCCCCACCGTCGAGGGCAGCATCGCGGCGATGACCGCGATGGTGGAGGCCGGGGTCGACGTGATCGAGGTGGAGATCCCCTACTCCGATCCGGTGATGGACGGCCCGGTGATCCAGAAGGCCAGCGACATCGCGCTCGCCGGCGGGGTGCGCACCGCCGACACGCTGCGCATCATCGAGGCTGTCGCGGCCACCGGCGCGCCGGTGGTCACCATGACCTACTGGAACCCGGTCGAGCGGTACGGCGTCGACGCCTTCGCCCGTGACCTCGACGCCGCCGGCGGCACCGGCCTGATCACGCCGGACCTCATCCCCGAGGAGGCCGGCGAGTGGCTGGCCGCCTCGGACGCGTACGGGCTGGACCGCACGTTCCTGGTCTCCCCGTCCTCCACCGACGCGCGGCTGGCGATGACCGTCGAGCACTGCCGGGGCTTCGTCTACGCCACGGCGATCATGGGGGTGACCGGCGCGCGGTCGCAGACCTCCACGGCGGCGCCGGTGCTCGTCTCCCGGGTGCGGGAGGTGACCGACCTGCCGGTGGGCGTCGGGCTCGGCGTCGGCACCGGTGCGCAGGCCGGCACGGTCGGCGGCTACGCCGACGGGGTGATCGTGGGCAGCGCCCTGGTCCGCTGCCTGCTCGACGCCCCGGACGAGGCCGCCGGGCTGGCCGCGCTGCGCGCGCTCAGCGCCGAACTCGCCGAGGGCGTGCGCAACCCCACCCGCTGAGCCCGCCCGCGCGGCAGCGCCGCTCGGACGCGTCTCCTCCGCAGCCAACGTCAGCCTCGGAGTTGCCCAACCGGCGGAACCGCGTGACGAGTGGTGTCACCGCTGGGCGGAGGTGTCCCGCCCGGGTCGCGGGCCCGGCACCGCCCGGCCCGGGTCGAGCTCCGGGGTCGGGCCGCAGCAGCCCAGCACGCCGGAGTGGCCGGCGGTGGCATCGGCGACGGCCACCCGGGTGGTCGGGGTGACCGCCGCCGGCAGCGCCGACGGGTCGTGCCAGGAGAGCCGGCACCCGCCGGGCGGTTCGGCCGCCGGCCGGTCGCCGCGGATCCGGGCCCGGAAGACGTGTACGAGGACGTCCGGCGGCAGGGCCGGCCGGCCGGGCGGCGTCACCTCGGGCGCCGGCTCGGTGAGCCGATAGAGCCCGACCAGGTCGATCACCTCGATGTCGTACCCGGTCTCGGCGCGGATGTCGCGCACCGCCGCCTCGATCGGGCTCTCCGCCCGCCGCAGCCGCCCGCCGGGCAGCGCATAGCGCCGCTCGCCGCGACCCTGGCGGCAGAGCAGCACCCGACCGGCCCGATCGGTGACGATCGCAGCGACCGCCCAGGTGAGCGTGCTCATGGACAAAGAGCCTACGGCGGCGCAAACCAGAAGTCATCGCGATCGGTCCGACCGGTGGACCGGGGTGCCACCGAACGGCTCCGCAGCGGTAGCGTGTGCATCCGTGACTCTCGCCTCGCTGTCGCCCCAGGCGGCCCTGCCCAGCCCCAGCACCGCCGTCTGGCAGCTCGGACCGGTGCCGATCCGGGCGTACGCGCTGTGCATCATCGTCGGCATCGTGGTGGCCTGCCTGGTCACCGAGTACCGGTTGCGGCGGCGCGGGGTCGCACCCGGCGCGGTGCTGGACATCGCGGTGTGGGCGGTGCCGACCGGCATCATCGGCGCCCGGATCTACCACGTGATCACCTCGCCGGAGAAATACTTCGGCACCGGTGGCGACCCGATGAAGGCGTTCGCCATCTGGGAGGGTGGGCTCGGCATCTGGGGCGCGGTCGCCGGTGGCGCGATCGGCGCCTGGATCGCCGCCCGGCAGCTCGGCATCCCGTTCGCGGTGGTCGCCGACGCGCTGGCCCCGGGTCTGCCGCTGGCCCAGGCGATCGGCCGGATCGGCAACTGGTTCAACAACGAGCTCTTCGGCGGCCGGACCACCCTGCCCTGGGGTCTGGAGATCCACCGGATGGACCCGGACAACCCGGGTCACGCGCTGCGCGACGACGCCGGCCAGCCGATCCTCGAACCTGGTCTCTACCAGCCGACCTTCGCCTACGAGGCGATCTGGAACGTCGGCGTCGCCGCGCTGGTCTTCTTCCTCGACCGCAAGCTGCGGCTCGGTCGGGGGCGGGCGTTCGCGCTCTACGTGATGGGCTACACCGCCGGCCGGTTCTGGATCGAGCTGATGCGCACCGACGAGGCGAACACGATTCTCGGCGTCCGGCTCAACGTCTGGACCGCCGGGCTGGTCTTCCTCGGCGCGCTGATCTACTTCGTGCGGGTCCGCGGCCCGCGGGAGTACCTGATCCCGCTCGACGCGGCCACGCCGGCCGTGCCGGCCACGCCGGCCGGATCCGACGTCTCGCAGGTCGACCTCTCCGCGCGGGAGGCCGGGTCCCGCCCGGCCGCGCCCGAGGGCTACCGGGTGGTCGACGAGGAGCAGTTCCGGGCCTACCAGGAGACCGGTGCGGTGCCCGCCGATCCGGTGGCCGACGCGCCGGGCGCCGACGGCACGTCCGCCGACGAGGCGACGGTGCCCGCCGCGCGGTCCGACACGGCGGCCGACGCCGAGCCCGACGCCGGCGACCCGGACCGGACGGTCGAGGAGACCGAGCCGACCCGCGACGACGACCGGGCCGGCGCGACCGGCTCCGGCCCGGCCGAGCGCGACAGCTGACGGGGGAGCGGCACCATGCGTAGTGCGGTGGTGGTCGGCGCCGGGATCGGCGGCCTGT
This sequence comes from Micromonospora sp. NPDC051006, assembly GCF_044456245.1. Classification (NCBI taxonomy): domain Bacteria; kingdom Bacillati; phylum Actinomycetota; class Actinomycetes; order Micromonosporales; family Micromonosporaceae; genus Micromonospora; species Micromonospora sp. NPDC051006. Next base: position 127,879 of record NZ_JBITFP010000010.1, on the reverse strand, counting down.
CGGTCGCCGGCGCGCTGGCCCGCTCCGGCTGGCGGGTCACCCTGCTCGAACGGGCCGACCGGGTCCGCCCCGAACCGACCGCGGTGGTGCTCTGGCCCAACGGGGTGCGTGCGCTGCGGGCGCTCGGCCTCGGCGCCGGCCTGGAGGCGATCGCCACCCCGCTGCCCGACACCGGGGTACGCCGTCCCGACGGGCACTGGCTGGTGCAGCCCCGCCCCGTCCCGGCCGACCGGATGCCGGTGGTGGTGCACCGGGAGGACCTGCACGACGCGCTGATCGCCGGTCTCGGCGACCGGGTGGAGCTGCGCACCGGCGTGACGGTGCGCAGCGTCCGCGCCGAGCCGGGCGAGCGGCCGGCGGTCGGCGACGGTCGGCAGACCATCGAGGCCGACCTGGTGGTCGCCGCCGACGGGACGGACAGCGAGGTGCGCCGCCGGCTCGCGCCCGAGGCCACCGTGGTCAGCTCGGGCTCCGCCGCGTGGCGCGCGGTGATCCCCTGGTACCGGGCGCCCCGGCTGGCCGCCGAGCAGCCGATCGGCGGCGAGGTGCTGGGCGCCGGTTACCGTTTCGTCTCCGCGTCGCTGGGCGAGCGCGGCTCGTCGGGTGGCTCCAGCCGGGGCGGCATCTACTGGGTGGCCACCGCGGCCGGCGCGCCCCGCCCGGAGCCGCCGGAGACCCAGCTCGCCCTGCTCCGCCGCTGGTACGCCGGCTGGCCGGGGCCGATCGGCGACCTGCTCGACGCCACCGACCCGGCCGACCTGGTCCAGCAGGAGGTTCGCGAGCTGCGCCCGTTGCCCCGCGCTTACGGCTTCCCGGCCGGCCCGGGTGGCGTGGTGCTGCTCGGCGACGCGGCGCACGCCATGCCGCCGCACCTGGGGCAGGGCGCCTGCCTCGCCTTCGAGGACGCGGCCACCCTCGCCGTGTTGCTGCGCGAGTCCCGGTTGCCCGACGCCGTGCAGGCGTACGACCGGGTGCGCCGCCCCCGGGCGGCGAGCGTGGTCCGGCAGACCCGCCGGATGTCGGCGGTGCTGCAGACACGGGGCCGGCTGGCGCTGCGGGCCCGCGACGCCGCGCTCGGCACCCTGAGTCCCCGCCTGCTCAACACCGCCGCCGCCTCCGCCGCCCAGTGGCGCCCGCCGGCCTGACACCGCCGCCGCCCGCGTCGATCATGCAGTTGTGGTGGTGGACGAACGGCGCGATTCACCCCGGTCCGGGCACCACAACTCCATGATCGACGGGGTCGCGACCCCGGTCAGGGGATGAGCGCGGCGGGTTCGGCGATGCAGGCGGTGCCGATCCGGCGGAAGCCGACCCGCAGGTAGACCCGGGCGATCTCCTCGCTGCCGGCGGAGAGGAAGATCAGCTCGGTGCCGGCGGCGTGCAGTTCGCGGGCCAGTGTCGCGGTGACCGCCGCGCCCAGCCCTCGGCGGCGGGCGGTGGGCAGCGTGCCCACCCCGGCGATCTCGGCGACGTCGCCGACCCGCATCGCCATCCCGCTGGCCAGCGCCCCGTCCGCCGCCGTGGCGGCCACCACCGACAGGCGCCGGCCGTCCGCGATCCGGGCGCGTTCCTCGTCGAGCGCGGCGAGTTCCAGCTCGGTGACGGCCGCGTCCCGCTGCGCCGGACCGGCGTCGCCCGGGGCGGTGCCGGCCGCGGCGAACGCCACCGCGGCGACCGCCCGGCGGGCCGCCACCTCCGCGGCGAAGTCCGGCGAGTCCGGGTCCAGCACCCGCACCGGTACGTCGGTGAGCGTCGCCGGGTCGGGCAGTGCCGCCGGGTCGAGCACCATCAGCGGGGCCTCCAGCACGGCGAGCCCGGCCGAGCGGGCCACCGGCAGCAGCTCGGGCGTCGTCTCGTGCACCCACTCGAAGGCCTCGGGCAGGCCCAGCTCCCGCTGACGCTCCCGGGCGGCGTTGACGTCGGCCAGCGAGGGGGCTTCGGTCGCGTCCCGCCGGGGCCGGGCGTAGAACGGGAAACCGCCGCCGTCGCGGACGAAGAGCACCAGTCCGCCGTACTCCTCCACTCGCGCCGCATCGCGGGGCACCGCGTCGTAGAAGCGTTCCAACCGGTCGAAGAGGTCCTTGTGCAGGGGATCCACCGCGCGAGACTACACGTCCCAGACTCTGGAAGGTGTGATCAATCTGGACTGGCCTTGCGGCCCCCGCCCTAACGTAGACTCAATAGACCCACGAGGGCCGACGTCGTCCCGACCATGCTCCAACCTGAGTGACGACAGGAGGCCCGGTGGCCTTTCCGTACCCGTACCCGCACCAGCCGCAGTCGGCCCCGACCCTCGGCGTGCCCGCGGCCGGGCTCTACGACCCCGCTCAGGAGCACGACGCGTGCGGCGTGGCCTTCGTGGCGGACCTGTACGGCCGCCGCTCGCACGCGGTCGTCGAGAACGGTCTCGGCGCGCTCTGTCGGCTGGACCACCGGGGCGCCCGTGGCGCGGAACCGAACACCGGCGACGGCGCGGGCATCATGATCCAGGTGCCGGACGCCTTCCTGCGCGCGGTGGTGGACTTCCCGCTGCCGCCCGCCGGCGAGTACGCCACCGGTCTGGTCTTCCTCCCGGACGACGACGCCGCCGAGGCCCTCGCCCGCCGGGTGGTCGAGAAGTACGCCCTGGTCGAGGGGGCCGAGCTGCTCGGCTGGCGGGACGTGCCGGTCGACCCGAGCGGGCTGGGCGAGACGGCGCTGGCCGCCCTGCCGAGGATCCGGCAGCTCTTCCTCGCCGCCCACCGGCTGACCGACTCGCCCGCCGGGCCGGCCGGCTCGGCGCTGGACGGCCTCGAGCTGGACCGGGTGGCGTTCTGCGTGCGCAAGCAGGCCGAGCGGGAGAGCGCCGAGCGCGGCGCGCCGGCGTACTTCCCGTCGCTGTCGGCGCGGACGATGGTCTGGAAGGGGATGCTCACCCCCGACCAGCTGCCGGAGTTCTATCCCGAGCTGACCGACGAGCGGGTGCGGAGCGCGATCGCGCTGGTGCACTCCCGGTTCTCCACCAACACGTTCCCGTCCTGGCCGCTGGCGCACCCGTACCGGTTCATCGCCCACAACGGTGAGATCAACACGATCCGCGGCAACCGGAACTGGATGCAGGCCCGCGAGGCGCTGCTGCGTACCCCGGGCCTGCCCGGCAACATCCGGCGGATCTTCCCGGTCTGCACGCCCGGCGCCTCCGACTCGGCCAACTTCGACGAGGTGCTGGAGCTGCTGCACCTGGCCGGGCGGAGCCTGCCGCACGCGGTGCTGATGATGATCCCCGAGGCGTGGGAGAACGACCCGGGCATGCGCCCGGACAAGCGCTCCTTCTACCGCTTCCACGCCAGCCTGATGGAGCCGTGGGACGGCCCGGCCTCGGTCGCCTTCACCGACGGCGAGATCGTCGGCGCGGTGCTGGACCGCAACGGGCTGCGCCCGGGGCGCTGGTGGCGTACCGACGACGGCCTCGTGGTGCTCGGCAGCGAGGCGGGCGTGCTCGACCTCGACCCGGCCCGGGTGGTCGCCAAGGGCCGGCTCCAGCCGGGTCGGATGTTCCTGGTCGACACCGTGGCCGGCCGGATCGTGCACGACGAGGAGATCAAGGCCGAGCTGGCCGCCGCCCAGCCGTACGGGGACTGGCTGCACGCCGGGCTGATCGAGCTGACCGACCTGCCGGCCCGCGAGCACATCGTCTACACCCACGACTCGGTCCGCCGCCGGCAGCAGACCTTCGGCTACACCGAGGAGGAGCTGAAGATCCTGCTCGCGCCGATGGCCCGCAACGGCGCCGAGCCGATCGGCTCGATGGGCACGGACACCCCGATCGCCCCGCTCTCCACCCGGCCGCGGCTGCTCTACGACTACTTCCACCAGCTCTTCGCGCAGGTCACCAACCCGCCGCTGGACGCCATCCGCGAGGAGCTGGTGACCAGCCTCAGCTCCACCATCGGCCCGGAGGGCAACCTGCTCGACCCCGGCCCGGCGAGCTGCCGGCAGATCGTGCTGCCCTACCCGGTGATCGACAACGACGAGCTGGCCAAGATCCTCTCCATCGACGAGGACGGCGACCTGCCCGGCTTCAAGGCCGTCCGGGTCTCCGGGCTCTACCGGGTCCGCGACGGCGGCGCCGGGATCAAGGCCCGGCTCACCGAGATCTGCCGGCACGTCTCCGAGGCGATCGAGGACGGGGTGCGGATCCTGGTCCTCTCCGACCGGGACTCCAACGCCGACCTGGCCCCGATCCCGTCGCTGCTGCTCACCGCGGCGGTGCACCAGCATCTGGTCCGCGAGCAGACCCGTACGCAGGTGGCGCTGATCGTCGAGTCCGGCGACTGCCGCGAGGTGCACCACGCGGCGGTGCTGATCGGCTACGGGGCGGCGGCGGTGAACCCGTACCTGGCCTTCGAGTCGGTGGAGGACATGATCTCCACTGGCGCGCTGGTCGGCACGGACCCGGCCGCCGCGGTGCGCAACTACGTCAAGGCCCTCGGCAAGGGCGTCCTGAAGATCATGTCCAAGATGGGCATCTCGACGGTGTCGTCGTACTGCGGCGCGCAGGTCTTCGAGGCGGTCGGGCTGGAGGCCCGCCTGGTGCAGCGCTACTTCCGGGGCACTCCCAGCAAGATCGGCGGGATCGGCCTGGCCGGCATCCACGCCGAGGTCGCCGCCCGGCACGCCCTGGCCTGGCCGCCCGCCGGAACCCCGGCCTCCGACCGGCTGGAGGTCGGCGGCGAATACCAGTGGCGCCGCGAGGGCGAGCTGCACCTGTTCAACCCGGAGACGGTCTTCCTGCTCCAGCACGCCACCCGCACCCGTCAGTACGAGATCTTCCAGCGGTACACCGCCAAGGTGGACGAGCTGGCCGCGCGGACCGGCTCGCTGCGCGGCCTGTTCACCCTGCGCGCCGGGGTGCGCCCGCCGGTGCCGCTCGACGAGGTGGAGCCGGCCACCGAGATCGTCAAGCGGTTCGCCACCGGCGCCATGTCGTACGGGTCGATCTCCGCCGAGGCGCACGAGACGCTCGCGATCGCGATGAACCGTCTCGGCGGCAAGTCCAACACCGGCGAGGGCGGCGAGGACGTCGAGCGGCTCTACGACCCGGCCCGACGCTCGGCGGTGAAGCAGATCGCCAGCGGGCGGTTCGGGGTGACCAGCGAATACCTGGTCAACGCGGACGATCTCCAGATCAAGATGGCCCAGGGCGCCAAGCCCGGTGAGGGCGGGCAGCTGCCGGGCAACAAGGTCTGGCCCTGGATCGCCCGGACCCGGCACGCCACCCCGGGCGTCGGCCTGATCTCCCCGCCGCCGCACCACGACATCTACTCCATCGAGGACCTCGCCCAGCTGGTGCACGACCTGAAGTGCGTCAACCCGGCCGCCCGGGTGCACGTCAAGCTGGTCAGCGAGGTCGGCGTCGGCACCGTCGCTGCGGGGGTGGCGAAGCTCAAGGCGGACGTCATCCTGATCTCCGGCCACGACGGCGGCACCGGCGCGTCCCCGCTCAACTCGCTCAAGCACGCCGGCACCCCCTGGGAGCTGGGGCTGGCCGAGGCGCAGCAGACGCTGCTGCTGAACAAGCTCCGCGACCGGGTGACCGTGCAGGTCGACGGCCAGCTCAAGACCGGCCGGGACGTGCTCGTCGCGGCGCTGCTCGGCGCCGAGGAGTTCGGCTTCGCCACCACGCCTTTGATCGTGGCCGGCTGCGTGATGATGCGGGTCTGCCACCTGGACACCTGCCCGGTCGGTATCGCCACCCAGAACCCGGTGCTGCGGGAGCGGTTCACCGGTACGCCCGAGTTCGTGGAGAACTTCTTCCTCTTCCTCGCCGAGGAGGTCCGCGGCTACCTGGCCGAGCTGGGCTTCCGGTCGATCGAGGAGGCGATCGGGCACAGTGAGCTGCTCGACGTCGTACCGGCGGTGGAGCACTGGAAGGCGCACGGCCTGGACCTGTCGCCCGTGCTGCACCTGCCGGAGCTGCCGCCGGACGCGGCCCGGCGCGGCATCCGGGCCCAGGACCACGGGCTGGACCGGGCGTTGGACAACGAGCTGATCGCCCTCGCCGGGCCGGCCCTGCGCGACGGCACCCCGGTCCGGGTCGAGGTGGACATCCGCAACGACCACCGCAGCGTCGGCGCGATGCTCGGCGGCGAGGTGACCCGCCGTCACGGCGGGGCCGGGCTGCCCACCGACACGATCGAGTTCGCCCTGCGCGGCACCGCCGGGCAGTCCTTCGGCGCGTTCCTGCCCCGCGGGGTGACCCTGCGACTGCACGGTGACGCCAACGACTACGTGGGCAAGGGGCTCTCCGGCGGCCGGGTCATCGTCCGACCGGATCCGGCGGCGCCGTTCGTCGACCCGGACGCCGCCACCGGGGAGCGGGCCGAGGACCAGATCGTCGCCGGCAACACCATCCTCTACGGCGCCACGGCCGGTGAGGTGTTCCTGCGCGGGCGGGTCGGTGAGCGCTTCGCGGTGCGCAACTCCGGCGCGGTGGCCGTCGTCGAGGGCGTCGGCGACCACGGCTGTGAGTACATGACCGGCGGGACGGTGGTGGTGCTCGGCCCGACCGGGCGCAACTTCGCCGCCGGCATGTCGGGCGGTGCCGCCTTCGTCCACCGGCTCGACCGGGCCCGGGTCAACACCGAGCTGGTCGACCTGGCGCCGCTGCGCGAGGAGGAGCAGGCGGTGCTGCACGAGCTGGTGCAGCGACACCTCGCGGAAACCGACTCGGCGGTCGCCGGGGAGCTGCTCAAGCGCTGGCCGGAGGCGGTGGAGGAGTTCACCGCCGTGGTGCCCCGGGACTACCGCCGGGTTATGGAGATCATGCGGGCCGCCGAAGCCGCCGGCCGTGACGTCGACGACGCGGTGATGAGCGCACTAGCGGCGTCAGCCGCCTCCTCGTCGCAGCCGCAGCCCTCCGCGTCGTCTCTGCCGCCCGCCCCGCGGGCGGCCGCCCAGGAGGTGGCTCGTGCCTGACCCGAACGGTTTCCTGCGCTATCCGCGGCGGATGCCGGCCCGCCGGCCGGTGCCGGTGCGGATCAGCGACTGGCGGGAGGTGTACCCGCCGGCCGGCGAGGAGCTGATCCGCGAGCAGGCCACCCGCTGCATGGACTGCGGTATCCCGTTCTGCCACAGCGACACCGCCGGCTGCCCGCTGGGCAACCGGATCCCGGACTGGAACGACCTGGTCCGGACCGGCAACTGGGACGCGGCGGTGGAGTCGCTGCATGCCACCAACAACTTCCCCGAGTTCACCGGGCGGCTCTGCCCGGCGCCCTGCGAGGCCGCCTGCGTGCTCGGCATCGCCGGGGGTGAACCGGTCACCATCAAGCAGGTCGAGGTGGAGATCGCGGACGCCGCCGTCGCCCGGGGCGGCCTGCGGCCGGTGCCGGTGCCGGCGCCCACCGGTCGCTCGGTCGCCGTGGTCGGCTCCGGCCCCGCGGGCCTCGCCGCCGCCCAGCAGCTGGCCCGCGCCGGGCACGCGGTGACGGTGTACGAGCGGGACGACGCGATCGGCGGGCTGCTCCGCTACGGCATTCCCGACTTCAAGCTGGAGAAGCGGCACGTCGACCGGCGGCTGGCCCAGCTCGCGGCCGAGGGGGTCGAGTTCCGCACCGGGGTGAACGTCGGCGTCGACGTCACCGCCGAGCAACTGCGGGCCCGGCACGACGCCGTGCTGCTGGCCTGCGGCGCGCTGGCCGGCCGGGACACCCCGGAGACCCCGGGCCGGCAGCTGCGCGGCGTGCACCAGGCGATGGCGCACCTGGTCGCGGCCAACCGGGTGGTCGCGGCGGCGGGCGAGGGTCGACCGGCGCTGGCGGTGCTGCCCGACGGCACGCCGATCGACGCGGCCGGCAAGCACGTGGTGATCATCGGTGGCGGCGACACCGCGGCGGACTGCCTCGGTGTCGCGCACCGTCAGGGCGCGGCCGGGGTGCACCAGCTCGACCTCTACCCGAGGCCGCCGCAGGCTCGTGACGAGGAGCGCGACCCGTGGCCGACCTGGCCGTGGATCCTGCGCAGCTACCCCGCCCACGAGGAGGGCGGCGAGCGGGTCTTCGCGGTGGCGGTGCAGGAGTTCGTCGACGACGGCACCGGCCAGGTGCGGGCGGTCCGGATCGCCGAGGTGACCGTGGAGAAGCGGGACGGCCGGCGGACGGTCACGGTGCTGCCCGGCAGTGAGCGGGAGCTGCCCGCCGACCTGGTGCTGCTGGCGATCGGTTTCGAGGGCACCGAGGAGCAGCCGCTGCTGGCGCAGTTCGGGGTGGTCCGCAACGCCCGCGGTGCGGTGGACGCCGGGCCGGACTGGCAGAGCAGCGAAGGCGTCTTCGTCGCCGGAGACATGCACCGGGGCGCCTCGCTGATCGTCTGGGCGATCGCCGAGGGGCGGGCGGCGGCCGCCGCCATCCACGCCCACCTCGGGGCCGGCGGCGCGTTGCCGGCGCCGGTGGGCTCGGCCGCGCAGCCGCTCGCCGCGCGCTGACCCGACCCACCCGCGGCCGACGGCCGTCGCTTCCGGGATGCCTTCCCGGGGGCGGCGGCCGTTGTCCGCATGGCTCCGCCGGTGTGTCACCGCCGTCCGGTACCGGCGGAACGTCCGGTCCTGCGCCGTCCGGCGGCCGCCCGGCCGGGATGCGGCGTGACCTGCGTCAACCCACCGCTCCGGGCCGGTGAGACCGGTCACGAACAGCGGCAGCCCGGTGCCGGCAGTGGCCAGACTTGTGCGCTGCCGATCCCACCACGTTCGGCGTCGTCGTGTCGCCGTTCCTACGGGAGGATCGCCGTGGCCGCAGGTGCCACGTTCGCCGCGCTGCGCCACCGGAACTACCGGATCTGGGCGCTGGCCGGGTTCGTCTCCGTCATCGGGACCTGGATGCAGGTCCTCGGGGTCAACTGGTACGTGCTGAAGCAGACCGGCTCGGCGACCTCCATGGGCGTCACCGTGCTGCTCCAGGCGGTGCCCACGCTGCTGCTCAGCGTCTGGGGCGGCGCGCTGGCCGACCGGCTCTCCGCCCGCCCGCTGCTGATCGCCGCCCAGGCGGTCCACGCGGCACTCGCCGCCGGGCTGGCTGCCGTCGCCCTGACCGGGTTCGGCGGCCTTCCGCTGATCTATGCGATCTCGCTGGCCACCGGCGCCGTCTCGGCGATCGAGGGCCCGGTGATGGGGCGCTGGATCGCGACCCTGGTGGACCGGGAGACGCTCGGCAACGCGCTGGCGCTCGGCTCGCTGACCAACTCCGCCGGTCGCATTCTCGGCATGAGCGCCGGCGCCGTCGTGGTCGCGCTGGTCGGGCCCGCGCTGCTCTTCGGGATCAACGCGGCCAGCTTCGTCGCGGTGGTGTTGGCCCTGTTCGCCGTACGACAGCAGGAGACGCACCCGCACCAGCTGGCGGCGGCCGGCGGCGTGTCGGCCAACGGCATCCGGGCCGGATTCGACTACCTGCGCCGTCAGCCGGTGGTGCTGCTGGCGCTCGCCCTGTCCTTCGTGCTGGGCAGCCTGGGCCGCAACTACCAGGTGACGATGGCGGCGATGAGCGACGGGCCGCTCGCCGCCGGCGCGTCCGGGTACGGCGTGCTGTCCACCGTCTTCGCCGTCGGCACGGTGCTGGGCGCGCTCGTCGCGGCCCGGCGTCGCGACCTGGGCTACCGCACGCTGGTCGGGGCGGGTCTGCTGGCCAGCGCGTTGCAGATCGTCGCCGGCATCGCGCCGGGCGTCTGGAGCTTCGCCGCGGTGATCCTGCCGATCGCCGCCGCGGCCGTCATCATCGACACCACCGTCGGCACCCGCGCCCAGCTCGACACCGACGGAGCGATGCGCGGCCGGGTGCTCGCCGCGCTGGCGGTCACCGGCTCGATCTCGGCCGCGGTCGGCGCGCCGCTGCTCGGCTGGCTCTCCGAACACGCCGGACCTCGGCAGACGCTGGTCCTGGCGGGCACCGTGGCGGCGATCGCCACCATGGCGGCGGGGGTGGCGTTCGACCGCCGGCGCGGCCGCCTGCTCACCCTGGCGCTGGCCGTGCCGACCGTGTCACGTCCGGTGCGGCAGGCCGCGCTCGCCGCGGCCCGGATCGTCCGGCCGGTCGGCGTTGCCGCCGGGGACCGTCGCCCGGTGACGCCGCGGCTGGTGCCGGCCGGACCGGCCGGCGCACCCCGGCCGGCGCGGGCCTGTCCGGTCTGCGCACCACCTCTGGGCCGCCGGCGACCGCGACTGGCTCGTCCCGCGCTCGCCGGCCGACACGCCGCTGGCTGCGCCCAGGCGACCTGACCCGCCCGGCGCTCGGCGGCCGACCCGAGGCCGGCTGCGCCCAGGCGACCTGACCCGCCCGGCGCTCGGCGGCCGACCCGAGGCCGGCTGCGCCCAGGCGACCTGATCCGCCCGGCGCTCGGCGGCCGATCCGAGGCCGGCTGCGCCCAGGCGACCACCCGCCGGCCCGACACCGCCACCCCCGCTGGTTGCCTAGCCGGCTCCGTCTCGGTTACCTGCCCCGCCCGGCCGTCGTCCTGTTGAGACAGCGGTCACGCCTGGTCGTCGGCCTATGGGGCGGAGGGCTACGAAGATCATCGTTAGGCTCGGCCCATGAGCACCGAGGAGCGGGTCCGGCGGGTCCGGTGGTGGCTGGGGATCGTGGTGGTGGGACTCTTTCTCAGCGGGGTGACCGCGTTCCCGCTGGAGATCGAGGTGCGCTGGTTGCTGCGCGCGCTCGACCCGCTCGCCGATCGGTTGCCGGCCCTGGTCGCCTGGATCGAACGGGTCCACACCGGACTCGTGGAGACCGGGGACCGCCACCCGTTCATGCTGTACGGGACCGACTGGCTCGCCTTCGCCCACCTGGTGCTGGCGGTGGCGTTCTGGGGGCCGCTGCGCGACCCGGTGCGCAACGTCTGGGTCGTCCAGCTCGGGATGATCGCCTGCGCCGGGATCGTGCCGCTGGCGCTGATCTGCGGGCCGATCCGGGACATCCCCTGGTTCTGGACGCTGGTCGACCTCTCGTTCGCCGTCGGCGCCTTCCCGCCGCTCTGGTTCGCCTACCAGCACATCCGCCGGATCGAGGCGACGCAGGGTGGCTGGCCGCCGGCCCGGCCGGTCGCCGAGGCGCCCGCCGACGCCCGCTGACGCCCCGCCCCGGCCCGCCCGTCGGCGGGAACGTGGACGAGGAAGCGAGATGCCGGAGCGGAACAAGGATTCCGCTCCGGCATCTCACTCAGCGGAGAGTTACCGCCGACGGCCCGCCACCGGTGGCGGGCCGAGCCGCGGTCAGCGCGCCAGGAGCTGGTGTGCCTCCCGGATCTTGGCCCAGGACTTCGGCTCGGCCGGCGGCGACGCCTTCCGGGCCGCCGAACCGCTCACGTCCGGGCGCCCCGCGGTGAACAGCCAGGTGGTGAAGAGGTCGGTCAGGTCCAGTCCGGAGATCCGCTCGGCGAGCGCCTGGAACTGGGCGATCGTGCCGTTGCCGTAGCGGTGCTCGGCGGTCCAGGCGGGCAGGATCGCGAAGAACGCGTCGTCGCCGACGGCCAGCCGGAGCTGGTGCAGCGCCATCGCGCCCCGGTCGTAGACCGCGTCGTCGAAGATCCGTGCCGGGCCCGGGTCGCCCGGCGGCACCTGCCAGAACTCGGAGTCCGCCGGGTAGCTGGCGTAGGTGAAGTCGAACAGCTCCTGCGCGGTGCCCTCACCCTGCTCCTCGGACCAGAGCCACTCGGCGTACGAGGCGAAGCCCTCGTTGAGCCAGATGTCCCGCCAGCCGTTGACCGAGACCGAGTCGCCGAACCACTGGTGGGCCAGTTCGTGCACCACCACCGAGGTGTTGGCGCCGCGGCGCCAGAAGCCCGGGCCGTACACCGGCCGGGTCTGCGTCTCCAGCGCGAAGGTGATCCCGTCGACCGGCCCGGCGACGCCGCCCTGCGCCTCGAACGGATACTCGCCGAAGATCCCGCTCGCCCACTCGACGACCTCGGCGGTCCGCTCGATGCTGGCGCGGGCGGCCGGCGCCAGCTCGCCCAGCGTGGTGCTGTACGCGTTCACCACCGGCTGGCCGTTGGGCGCGGTGTCGGTGACGATGTCGTACTGGCCGATCGCCAGGAAGGCGAGGTAGGTGGCGGTGGGGGAGGTGGTCCGCCAGATCCACCGGGTGCGGTTGCCGGCCTCGGCCAGCGGCGGCCGGGGCTGCACGCCGTTGCTGATCACCTCGACCCCGGTGGGCACCGAGACCGAGATGTCGTAGGTGGCCTTGTCCAGCGGGTGGTCGTTGCTCGGGAACCACCACCACGCCGACTCCGGCTCGTTGACCGCCAGCGCGCCGTCGTCGGTGCGGGTCCAGCCGGTGTAGCCGTTGACCAGGGTCTCCGACGGCACGCCCGCGTAGCGCACCACGATGGTGAGCTGCTGGCCGGCGGTGATGGTGCGGGTGGGGGTGACCACCAGTTCGTGGGCGCCCTCGGTGGCGGTGCTGGCCGCCCAGCCGTTGACCCGGACCGACTCGACGTCGAGCAGGAAGTCGAGGTTGAACCGGGAGAGGTCCTGGGTGGCCCGGGCCAGGATCGTGGTGGTGCCACTGAGCCGGTCGGCGCCGGGGTCGTAGCGCAGCCGGACGTCGTAGTGCTCGACGTCGTAGCCGCCGTTGCCGTAGTCGGGGAAGTAGTTGTCGCCCAGTCCCGGGCTGCCGGGTTGCGGTGCGGCAGTGGTGACCGTGGGTCGGCCCCAGCCCGGTAGGGCGGCGTGGCCGGGCGCGCCGGTGGCGACAGTGCCGGCGCCGGTGAGGGTCAGGACGGCGATGGCCGCCCGGAGAACTCGTCGCACGAGGTGGACTCCCTCCATCGGGGTGTTCGCCCCGTCAACCTAATCGACGCCGGTGAACGTGTCCGCCCCGGCGCGCTGGCCCGACCATTCCGTCCGACCGTGGACCGCCGGCCGCGCGACGCGTGCCGTTGGTGCTGTCCCGTGGTCACCGGAGTCCGTTAGGGTTTCCGCGGACCGGACGGCCGCGGCGTGGGAGGCGGACAGTGGGCAGGCTCGCGTCGGCGTACCGGCAGGCCGTCACCGCGCACCGGGCTGCCCGGGCGCACCTCGACACCGCCCGTGATGCGCTGGGCGCGGCGACCGCGCCGGCCACCGCGCTCGGTGGCGGTGCCCTGGTCGCCCGGCTCGCCGAGGTCGGTGGCGCGCTCGCCACCCCGGCGCCCGGCGCCACCGCACTCACCGGCGCGCCCGTCCCGGTGCGGATCGGCGAGGCGTCCACGCCGGACGGCGCGTTCCCGGTGCTGGTGCCGCTCGGCGGCGGCCACCACCTGACGGTCGACGCCGACGCCCGCGATCCCCGCGTCGCCGGGCTGCTGCGGGCGCTGGTGCTCCGGTTGCTCGCCACCGCGCCCGCCGGCGAGGTCCGGGTCGCCGGCATCGACACCGCCGCGCTCGGCGCCACCTTCGGGCCGCTGCGCCCGCTGCTGGACGCCGGCGTGCTCGACCCGCCGGCAACCACCGAGGCCGAGGTCGCCGCCCTGCTCGACGCCGCCGAGCGGCACGCCCGGGCGGCCCAGCACGGCGCCGCCGGGCCGCTGCTGCTGGTGGTCGCCGCGACCACCCCGCCGCCGCGGGAGCTGGCCCGGCTCGCCGCGCTCAGCCACGCCGGCCCGGCCGCCGCGGTCTGTGTCCTGGTCGCCGGCCGCCCGCCCGGGCCGCCCGGCGACACCTCGCCGTCGCTGGGCGCCAGCACCGCGGTCCGGCTGACCGAGAGGTACGCGTACGTCGGTGACCCGCCCGGCGTCCCGTTCAGCGCCGACGGCAGCGGTCTCGCCGCCCCGGTGCTGCTCGACGGTGACCCGCCGGCCGCCTCGACCCGGGCGCTCGCCGAGCACCTCGGCGCCGCCGTGCGCCGCGGCGACGAGCTGGGCTTCGCCGAGCTGCTGCCGGAGCGGCGGTGGGCCGAGTCGGCGAGCAACGGCCTGCGTACCGTGGTGGGGCGGGCCGACCGCGCTCCGGTGACCGTCGCCTTCGACGACGCGACCCCGCACTGGCTGGTCGGCGGGCGCACCGGCGCCGGTAAGACGGTCTTCCTCCTCGATGTGCTCTACGGGCTGGCCGCCCGCTACTCCCCGGCCGAGCTCCAGCTCTATCTGCTCGACTTCAAGGAGGGGGTCAGCTTCACCGAGTTCGTGCCGACCGGGCGCGACCCGTCCTGGCTGCCGCACGCCCGCGCGGTCGGCATCGAGTCCGACCGCGAGTACGGCGTCGCGGTCCTCCGCGAGCTGCGCCGCGAACTGCACCGGCGGGCCACCACGCTCAAGCGGCACGGCGTCACCAAGCTCGCCGACCTGCCCCGCGACGTCGCGGTGCCGAGGGTCGTGGCGGTGATCGACGAGTTCCACGTGCTGCTCGCCGGCAACGACGCGCTGGCCCGCGAGTCGGTCGACCTGCTGGAGGAGCTGGCCCGCAAGGGCCGCTCGTACGGCATGCACCTGGTGCTGGCCAGCCAGAGCATGACCGGCATCGAGGCGCTCTACGGCCGCGCCGAGGCGATCTTCGGGCAGTTCGCGCTGCGGGTCGCGCTGCCCGGCGGCGGTGGGGTGCTCGGCCAGGTCAACGACGCGGCCGCGGCGCTGCCGATCGGCTCGGCCGTGGTCAACACCGCCGCCGGCGCGGTCGGCGCGGACACCGTCGTCCGGTTCCCCGACGCGCACGCCGCCACCGCCGAGCTGACCCGGCTGCGCCACGAGCTGTGGCAGGCCCGCCCGGCCGGCGCGCGCCCGCCCGCGGTCTTCAAGGGCTACGAGGCGGCGCGGCTGGAGGACGACCCGACCCTCGCCGGGCTGCGGCCGGGCGGGCGACGGCCGCTGGCGCTGGTCGGCCGGACCGTCGACGTGCACGGCAGCACCGCGCTGTTCATCATGGACACCACCCCGGGCCGGCACCTGGCCGTGGTCGGCACCTCGGCCGCCGGCGCGGACGTGCTGCGCGCCGCGACGCTGAGCCTGGCCCGGCAGCACGCCCCGGGGGAGTGCCGGTTCCTGCTCGCCCCGCTGGTCGCCGCGGCCGATCCGGTGGCCGACGAGACCGCCGCCGCGCTCGCCGCCGCCGGGCACTGGGTGCAACGACTCGACGCGGCCGGCGTGCGCGAGCAGATCGCCGCCCTGGCCGACCTGACAGCTCGGCCCCGCCCGCCGGCCGCCGAGGCGGACCCGAGCGCCGGGTCCCCGCCCACCGCACCCGCCGCGAGCGCGGGCTCCCCGCCGGTCGGTCCCGCCGCGAGCGTGGGGTCTCCGCCGGCCGGTCCCGCCGCGAGCGCGGGTTCGGTGGCCGTCGGCCCGAGCGGGAGCGGCGAGTCGCCGGCGACCGAGCCGGTGGCCACCGGGTCCGCCGCCGCGCCGGCCGGCCGGGTCTTCCTCGTCGGGTTCGGAATGGACGCCGCGTCGACCGTGCTCGGCGCGCCCGACCCGCAGACCTTCCGCTCCGGCCTGGACGACCTGCGCAGCCTGCTGCGCAACGGCCCGGGCCACGGGGTGCACCTGCTCGGCTGGTGGCGCGGGCTGCGCCGGCTCGCCGACGACCTCGGCGGCACCCAGAACCGCGACGACGTGGCCTGCCTGGTCGCGCTGAACGTGCCCGGCAGCGAGCTGGGGCTGCACCTCGGCGTGCACGACCTGGCCTACACCCCCCGGCCGGACCGGGCGCTGCTGATCGACCGGCACGACCAGCGCACCCGGCTGATCGTGCCGTTCGCCCGGGACGCCGACGAGCTGGCCGGGGAGGGCTGAGCGGTGACCTTCGAGGAGTACGCGGTGCTGGCCCGACAGCTCGCCGAGCACCGCCGGGCCGGCGAGCGGGACGCCGCCGCGGAGACCGAGCGCCGGCGCAACCTGCACGCGACGGCCGACTCCCTGCACCACCGGCTCACCGCCCAGGGGCAGCGCCTCGACCAGCTCGGCCGGGCGATCGGCGTGCCACCCCCACCGCCGGGTCCGCCCACCGGGACCCCGCCGGCTGGACCGCCCGGTCAGCCGACCGGGGCGCAGCGGGCCGACGGGGAGGCGGGCGCCCCGCCCGGCTCCCCGGCACCGGAAACGGTGGACGCCGGTGGCGCAGCCGCCGTGCCGGGGCGGCCGGCGGTCGAGGCGTACGCCCCGGTGGCCGGGGAGACGCGGCTGGCGCTGCCCGCGGCGGAGGGCGCGACGGCGGCCGGGATACCGGCGCCGCAGGCCGGGACGCCCGACCCGGCGGTGGAGCTGGAGCTGGCCCGGCGGTACGCCGACGAGGCCGACCGGCACGGGCAGCAGGCGGAGCTGCTGGCCCAGCGGCCGACGCTGCTGCCCACCTGGTCACCGCTGGCCCGGGCGGTCGCCGTCTACGCCGGGTGCGGGGCCGCCGCCGGAGTGCTCATGCTGGTCCTGGTGCTCGCTTCCGGGATCGGTCTGGTCGACGGGTTCACCCTCGGCGCGTGGATCTGCGCCGGGCTGCCCGCGCTGGCGTTCTTCGCCGGATACCTGGTGCTCGGCCGGTGGGGGCGTCCGGCCATGGTCGCCGGCACCCCGCCGCGCTACCTGCCGCTCGGGTTCCTGCTCTGCTTCCTGCTGGTCCCGGCCGCCTACTGCGCCTACCTGCTGCTGTTCCGCGCGTTGCGCTGACTCGTCGGCGGTGTGCGCCACCCGCGCCCCGCCCCAAGCGGGCGCGGACGCGCGCGCTGACCGCCACCGCCGCGGTGGGCGCGCACCTTCACGGAAGTTGCTGCCTCACGACGGCCGGAGGCAGCAACTTCGGGGAAGGTGTCCGGGCATCTCCGGGTGGTGGGGTGACGGCGGACGCCCCGGGGCGCGAAATGCGCTCCGGGGCGTCCGTTGGTTGGTGCGCTCAGCTTGCGGCGGCAGGGACCAGGTCGTCCGCCGTCGTGGTGACCGGCGCGGGCGTCGCGTGCCGGCCGCCGCGCCGCCGGCCGGAGGGCACGGCGAGGGCGGCCACCGCGGCCGCCAGGGCGATGGCGGTGAGCAGCAGGAAGCCCGCCGTGAAGCCGGCCTCCCGGGGCAGGCCGCTGGCCTGCGGGTGGGCGGTGATCACGCCGCTGACCACCGCGGCGCCGATCGCGCCACCGATGGTGCGGATGTTGGCGTTCATGCCGGTCGCCACGCCGGTCTGGCTGGCGGGCACGTTGCCCACGATCAGGTTGGCCATCGAGGCGAAGGCCAGCCCGATACCGAGGCCCACCAGGCCGCCCGCGACCCCGACCTCCCAGCGGGAGTCGTGCGCGAGGGCCAGCATCGCCGAGGCGGCCACGTTGAACGCGGCGCCGGTGGCGAGCTGCGCCTTGGCGCTGAACCGCGACTCCAGCCGGCCGGCGGCGATGCCGGCGACGAACATCGCGACCAGCATCGGCAGCATGAGCAGACCGGCCTGGCTGACGCTCGCGCCGAAGCCGTAGCCGGCGCTGGTCGGGGTCTGCACGAACTGCGGCAGGAAGGCGTAGACGGAGAACATCGACGCGCCGTAGAGCAGGGCGACCAGGTTCGTGGTCCAGACACCGGGCAGGCGCATCATCCGCATGTCGATCAGCGGGTTCGCCGAGCGGACCTCGGCGACGAGCCAGCCGACCAGCAGCACGCCGGCGAGCGCCAGCAGGCCGAGTACCCGGCCGGAGGTCCAGCCCCAGGCCGCGCCCTTGCTGATCGGCAGCAGCAGCGCGACCAGCCAGCCGGAGAGCAGCAGGGTGGCCGCCCAGTTGATCCGGCCCGGGGTGCGCACCGGCGACTCCGGCACGAAGAGGTGCGCCGCGAGGGCGGTCAGCCCGACGACGACCATCGGGATCCAGAACAGCCAGCGGTAGCCGAGCACGGCCACGATCGGGCCGGCCAGCACGACGCCCAGGCCGCCGCCGGCGGCGACGATCGCCGAGATCGCACCGACGGCCGAGCTGACCCGCGCGGCGGGGAACTCGTCCCGGATGATCCCGAAGGAGAGCGGGAAGACGGCGCCGCCGATGCCCTGGATGACCCGGGCGATGATCAGCACTCCGATGGAGGGTGCGATGGCGGCCAGCAGGCAGCCGAGGGCTAGCGCGGCGAGGGAGACGACCAGCATCCGTTCCTTGCCGATCATGTCGCCGACCCGGCCCAGGATCGGCGTGAAGATCGACGCGGAGAGCAGGTACGCGGTCAGCACCCAGGTCACGGTGTTCTGATCGGTGTGCAGGTCCTGCTGGATGGTGGGCAGCACCGGGGTGATCAGCGACTGGAGCATCGCGAAGAATCCGGCGCCGGCCGCGAGGACGAGGAAGGTCAGCCGGCGCGAGCTGCGTCGGGTGGTCTCTGTCACGGAAGGGAACTCCAATTTCGCGTACGGGAGGGACGGGGGCGGTGGGGCGTCAGGCGCCCGGCCGCTCCTCGGTCGGGAGGAAGGCGAAGGCTGAGGCGTCCGCGCGACCGGATCCGGCGGCGGCCCGGGTGGGCGCGGCCTGGACGATCTGGTGGCGAAGGCGAGGGGAGCTGCCGGTGATGGGCCGGATTTCGGACATGGCGGGCTCCTTGGTCCGAGTGTCGGGTTGGCCGGTCCCGCCGGAGGGGACTGGCCGCAGATCCCGGAGTAAGCTATCCGGAGGCACGGCTCCGGTCAGTTCTGGAGGGGTGCCTCCACTAAGCTAGCGGAGGGTTGCCTCCGGTTGCAACCGAAGAGGGGTGACCCGCGTCATGAACAGCGCCGAGCAGGTGGGCGAGGTCTTCGCGCGGCGTCCCAAGCGGGCCGACGCCCGGCGGAACTACGACGCGCTGATCGCCGCCGCCCGGGAGGTCTTCGCCGCCAACGGGGCGGGCGCCTCGCTGGAGGAGGTCGCCCGGCGGGCCGGCGTCGGCATCGGCACCCTCTACCGGAACTTCCCCAGCCGGTGTGAGCTCTTCGAGGCGGTCTACGTCGAGGAGGTCCGGGCGCTCAGCCGCTCCGCCGCCGACCTGGCCGGGCTGCCCCCGTGGGACGCCCTCGTCGCCTGGCTGAACCGCTTCGTCGCGTACGTCGGCACCAAGCGGGCGCTCGCCGAGGAGCTGGTGCACGACTCCGAGGTGTTCCGCAGCTGCCGCACCGAGATCTACGCGGCGGGCGAGCCGATGCTGCGCCGCGCCCAGGAGGCCGGGGTGGCCCGGCCGGACGCCAGCTTCGACGACGTGGTGCGGTTGATCAGCGGCATCACCGCCTACCAGTTCATGGAGCCGGGTCAGCGCGACCGGGTGCTGGCCATCGCCCTCGACGGCGTGCGCAACCCGACCGCGCCGCGCTGACGCCGGTCGTCGCCCCGCCGCAAGCCTGGCCGGCTGCCGGCGGCGCCCCGCACCGCCGGCAGCCGGATGGTGCTCACGCCTCGGCGACGTGCGCGTTGCCCGGCCGGCCCCACGGCCCGGTGATGGCGAAGACGTAGCCCGGGGACTGGATGTTGGCGAACAGGATCTTCCCGTCCGCGCTGAACGTCGGCCCGGTGAACTCGCTGTCGTTCAGCTCGTTGCGGGCCAGCGGGTAGGCCTTGCCCTGCTCGGTCACGCCGACCAGGTGGGACACGCCCTCGCCGTCCTCGGCCAGGATCACCCCGCCGTACGGCGAGACGGTGATGTTGTCCGGCCCGTCGAAGTTGTCGCCGTCCTCGTCCGGGGTCTGGTTCACCCCGAAGATCGTCTTCAAGGTGACCGTCTCGCTCCTCGGGTCGTAGAACCACACCTGACCGTCGTGCTCGTTGGCGCTGCCGTCGTCGTGCCGGGCGAAGCTGGCCACGAAGTACGCGCCGCCGTCGGCCCACCAGGCGCCCTCCAGCTTGCGGCTGCGGGTCACCTGCTCGTCGGTGAACTGCTTGCGCACCGAGACCGTCCGGGCGTCCCGGTCCGGCACGTCCACCCAGCTCACCTTGTAGCGGGTGCCGGGCGTGGTCGCCTCGGACAGGTCGGCGACGTGCCGGTCGCCGTGCCGGCAGCTCATCGCCTGGAGCTCGCCGACGGTGTCGCCGTCCGGGCGCTGGGCGAGGGCGCGCAGGGTGCCCTTGCCGCCCCGGAAGCGGTGCGGCGGGGTCCACCGGTAGTAGAGCCCGTTCGGCCCGCCCGCGTCCTCGGTCAGGTAGATCGAGTGGGTGTACGGGTCGACCGCCACCGCCTCGTGCGAGTAGCGGCCGAGGAACGTCAGCGGGATCGGGTCCTGGTTGGCCGACCGGTCGTGCGGGTCGACCTCGAAGACGTACCCGTGATCCTTGAGGTAGGTGCCACCGGCCCGCTGCTCGGTCTCCTCGGCGGTCAGCCAGGTGCCCCACGGGGTGATGCCGCCGGCGCAGTTGTTGTGCGTGCCGGCGAGGCTGACGTACTCGCGCAGCCGGCGGCCCTGCGCGTCCACCTCGATCGTGGTGGTGCCGCCCCGGGCGCCCGGGTCGTAGGTGAGGCCGGCGATCGCCGGCACCGGAAACGGCTCGTCACCGCCGATCTCGTGGTTGTTCACCAGCACCGAGCCCTCGCGACCGAGGAAGTAGCCGGTGCCGTCGGCGTCGCTCGGCGTGCGCTGCCCTGACGCCAGGATGGTCGCGCCGGCCTGGGCCACGATCGTGTACGAGAAGCCCCGCGGCAGGGCCAGCAGGCCGGCCGGGTCCGGCACCAGTTCGCCGTAACCGACCGCGGGGCGGGTCGCTGCTCGGGCCTCCGGCGGGCCGGCGATCGCCTCCAGGCTGCCGGCCACCACGATCCCGAGACCACCGGCCGCGCCGGTGCGCAGCAGCTTGCGGCGGGAGATAGGGGAAGAGGTCACGTTGCTGCCTTCCTGTTTCGCGCGGCGATCGGGTACCGCGGGGCAAAGGCAAGTGACGCCGGTGGAACGCCGGCTGCCACGGCGCGGGTCGCCAGGTGAACAGTCGACCAACCCTCGAGGTCGGCGGTGCAGATCGTCCCGTCCAGGTGCCGGACGGGCGGCTCGTCCACCGGTCGGGTGGCCGGGTGGGCGGACCGAATTGCCGGATCTTGCTCCCGGTGGGACATCAGGTTACCGCCGCGTAACTTCTCATTGACGTTTCTGAATTGTTACGCGCATCATCGATCCACGGTCGACCGGACACCCCACCCGTTCCCCCGGCTCGCCGGGTGCCTCCCACCGGAGGTGCAGCCATGCTGCTCCGAAAGACCGCCCTCGCCGTCGCCCTGAGCACCGCCGCCGTCCTGCTCGCCCCCGCCGCCGCCCACGCGGCGCCGGACCGGACCGGCGCCACCACGCCCGACCGCGCCGGCATCGCGACCGCCGACCGCGCCGCCGCCCCGCCCGCCGCCGACGAGAGCGCCCAGGCCGCCGCGGCCGCCGGCCCGGTCATCGTGGTCGGTGGCCTCAGCGGCATCGCCGCCGCCTACGAGCCGCTCGCCGCCCGACTGCGCGGTGACGGCTACCGGGTCTTCATCTACCAGCTGCCCGGGCTCGGGCTCGGCGACATCGCCGCCTCGGCCCGCTCCTTCGCCGGCTACGTCGACCAGGTCCGGGCCGCCACCGGCGCGGCCACCGTGGACCTGGTCGCCCACTCCGAGGGCGGCCTGGTCTCCCGCTACTTCCTCAAGCGGCTCGGCGGCACCGCCGCCGTCGGTCGCTACGTCAGCCTCGGCACCCCGCAGTACGGCACGTACGTGGCGAACATCCTGCGGTTCCTCGGGCTCGGCAGCTGCGCCGGCGTCGTCGCCTGCCAGCAGATGACGATCGGCTCGGCCTTCCTCGCCGACCTGAACGCCGGCGACGACACCCCGGGCGCGGTGCGGTACACCACGGTCCGGACCGTGCAGGACGAACTCGTCCGGCCGACCCAGAACGCGACGCTCGCCGACGGCGCGACCAACGTGCTGATCCAGACGTACTGCCCGCTGCGGGTGGTCGGGCATCTCGGGCTGGTGCTCGACGGCACCACCTACACCGTCGTCCGCGGCGCCCTGGCCGACGGCCCGGTCCGCCCCAACTGCTTCGCGCTCTGAACCGGCCCGGGCGGGGCGGATCACCCGCCCCGCCCCGGCCGAGCCGTCAGGTGGCCTTGGCCAGCGCCTCGAACTCGTCGTCGGTGAGCCGCACCTCGGCCGCGCCGACGTTCTCCTCCAGGTGCGCCACCGAGGACGTACCCGGAATCGGGAGCATCACCGGCGACCGGCGCAACAGCCAGGCGATAGCCAGCTGGGCGGGGGTCGCGCCGTGCGCGGTCGAGATGGCGTCCAGCGGCCCGCCCGGCCGGGCCAGGTTGCCGGTCGCGATCGGGAACCACGGGATGAACGCCAGGTCGTCGCGCTCGCAGTACTCCAGGACCGGCTCGGCGCTGCGATCGGCCAGGTTGTAGAGGTTCTGCACCGACACGATCGGGGTGATCGCCCGGGCCGCCTCGATCTGCTCCACCGTCACCTCGGAGAGGCCGATGTGCCGGATCTTGCCCTCCTGCTTGAGCAGCGCCAGCTCCCCGAGCTGGTCGGCGAGCGGCACCTGCGGGTCGATCCGGTGCAGCTGGTAGAGCGGGATGCAGTCCAGGCCCAGGTGGCGCAGGCTCAGCTCACACTGCTGACGCAGGTACTCCGGCCGGCCCAGCGGACGCCAGTCGCCCGGGCCGGCTCGGGTGAACCCGCCCTTGGTCGCGACGACCACGTCGTCGGCGTACGGGTGCAGCGCCTCGCGGATCAACAGCTCCGAGACGAACGGCCCGTACGAGTCGGCGGTGTCGATGAAGGTCACCCCGAGCTCGACGGCCCGGCGCAGCACCCGGACCGCCTCGGCCGGGTCCTTCGGGTCGCCCCAGACACCCGGGCCGGTGATCTGCATCGCGCCGTAGCCGAGCCGGTCGACCTGGACGTCACCGCCGATCCGATAGGTGCCGGAGGCCTTCGCCGGCCGCGGGCTGGCGTCGGTTGCCATGCGGGATCCCCCTCGCGTCGTCGTCAGCGGCAAATCTATCCACCCTGCTCGGAGCTTTCTCGCGGATCGCCACACCGGCTGTTCGACCTCGCGGGTGGCACGCGGAGCGCGCCCATGGTCGGGATGGCGCTAGCGGTGGGCGCGTCCGCTCTGCTACCACTGGTCCAGGTCGATGCGTTCGACGGGGGAGGACCGATGTGGCGACGGCTCAGGTCCGACCCGGTGCGCCGGCTGCGGGAGCGGTTGGACGGGTTCGGCACCACCATGGACGCCCGGCTGGTGCTCGGCCCGGACGCGGTCCGGGACGCGGAGGCGGTCATCGACCTGGTCACCCGGTCACCACCCGACCCGCCGCTGGCGGAGAACGTCACCGAAGGGCTCTTCCTCCTCGCCTGCCTGCACTGGTACCGCTACCAGATCCTGCCCCCGGGCCAGGACGCCGACGAGCTGGCCCAGGCCGTCAAGGTGACCGAGCTGCTGCTGCGCGTCGCGCCGGAGCGGGTCCCGCCGTCGCTGCTGGCCATGCTGCAGGCGCACCGGTCGCCGGCCAACTCCGGGCGGATCCCCGGCGCGCGCACCGCCACCGATGCCGGCCCGGATGGACCCACGGCCGGCGCGGCGGCGGGGTTGTTCATGGAGGCCGTCGCGTTGATGGGCGACGCGGAGCGCTCCGGCGACTACCGGGTCGCGGACCGGGCCGCGGCGCTGCTGGAACGTGCGCTGGCGGTCACCCCGGCCGGCGTGCCGGAGCGGCTGCACTACCTCTCCGCGCTCGGCCGGGTGAACCGCGACCAGTTCCGGCACCTCGGCCGGCGCCGGGCGTTGCAGTCGGCGATCGACGCGCACCGGGAGAGCCTGGAGTCGACCCCGGCCGGTGACCCGCAGCGGGCGACCCGGCTGTTCAACCTCGGCAACGTGCTCGCCGACCGCTACGAGCTGGCCGGCGACGCGGCGGCGCTGGACGAGTCGGTCCAGCTGCTCGGCGACGCGGCCCGGGCCGCCCCGGCCGGCACCCCGCTGGGAGTCCTGGTCCGCGTCAACCTGGGACAGCGGTTACGCGAGCGCTGGCGGCGGCGCGGTGAACCGGCCGACCTCGACCGCGCGGCGCAGGCCCTCGCGCTCGCGGCGCGCGCCGGCACCGACCCGCAGATCGTCGCGTTGTACGCCTCGGTGGCCGCCGAGCGCTACACCACGGGCCGCGACGACGAGGCCCTGGACGAGGCGATCGAGGCCAACCAGGCGGCGCTCGCCGGCACGGGCTTCGTCGGCGGGCTGGCCGGCATCGCCCGGGTCAGCCTGGCGGCGCTGCTCGGCGAGCGGTACGAGCGCCGCGGCGACCCGGCCGACCTGGACTCGGCGATCGAGGCGTACCGGGCGGCGGCGGAGGGCGGCCCCGGGCTCGACGGAATGGGCGCGGACGAGCTGTGGCACACCGTCGGCAAGCTGCTGGAGTCCCGCTACCAGCTGCACCGGCGCTCCGGTGACCTCATCGAGGCGCTGCGGCTGCTCCGCGCGGGGGTGGCCGCGGCCACCGACCCGGTCGAGCGGGCGGTGCGCCTCGGCGACCTCGGCTACACCCTCGGCCGCTGGCACGGCGACCTGGCGGGCGTGACGACGCTGCGCGAGAGCCGGGACGTGCTCACCGAGGCGGTGCGGCTGCTCCCGGCGGGGCATCCGAAGCGACCCGACCTGCTGAACAACCTGGGCAACGAGTTGCGCGAGCTGGCCGACCAGGCGGGGGAGTACGAGCTGCTGGCACCGTCGGCCGCGGCGCTGCGCTCCGCCGTCGCCGCCGTCGACCCCGGCTCGCCGGCGCTGCCCCGGTACCTGTCGAACCTCGGCCTGACGTTGCAGGCGCTCTTCGGTCGTACCGAGGACCTGGCGACGCTCACCGAGTCGATCGCGGTGCTGCGCCGGGCCGTCACGGCCGCCGGACCGGGGCACCCGGATCGGCCTGCCGCGCTGACCAACTACGCCTCCGCGCTGAACCGGCGGGTCGAGCTGGCCGTCAACCGACCACTGCCGGCCGGCGGGTCCGGCGCCACGGACCCCGAGCGGGACGCGCGGACCGCGGTCGAGATGCTGCGCGAGGCGCTCGAGCTGGCCCCCCGGGAGGCCGAGCCCGAGGAGTACGCGCGGATCCTCGGCACCTTCGTCCTCGCCCAGTTGCTCCGCCACTGGCTCACCGGGGACGCTGCGGCCCTCGACGAGGCGATCACGCTGCCCGTGCGCGAGTGGGACGCGCTGCCGGAGGCCTCGCCGGATCGGTACCGACTGCTCACGAACCTCGGCAACGCGCTGCTGCTCCGGTTCCGCGACTCCCGGTCCGGCCGGGACGCGGTGCGGCTGCTGACCGTCTACCGGGCGGCGGTGGCGGCTCTGCCCACCGGCCACCCGGACCGCACCATGTGTTTGAGCAACCTGGCCGGCGCGATCGAGACGATCGCCCGCCCACCCGACGAGCCGGACGCCGCCCGGTCCGCCGGCGGCGCCGCCGCCGATCGCGCCGCCGACCGGGCCGGGCAGCCCGACGACGTCGCCCTGCCGGTGGTCGACCTGGCCGAGGCGGCCGAGGCGCTGCGGGACGCGGCGGCGGTCGAGGCGGCCCCATCCGTGCTGCGCGCCCACGCGGCGGCCCGGTACGCGGCGCACGCGGCCGCGGCCGGTGACCTGCCGGCCGCGCTGGACGGGTACGCCACCGCCATCGAGCTGATCGACCTGTTCGCCTGGCACGGTATGGACCCCGACGACCAGGCGCGCCTGCTCGCGCGGTTTCCCGGTCTGGCCGGCGACGCGGCGGCGGTCGCGATCGCGCTCGGCCGGCCCGAACGCGCCGTCGAGCTGCTCGAGTACGGCCGCGGGGTGCTGCTGACCCGCGCTCACGACGCAGGCGCCGACCTGGCGGTCCTGCGCGAGCGGGCACCCCGGCTGGCCGACCGGCTCGCCCGCGTCCAGTCCGAACTGGACGGCTTCGACCCGGCGCCGGCGTGGACGGCGTCCGGGCCGGCGGCACCGTCGTTCGCCGAGCCGACGTCGCCGGACTTCCCCGGACCGCCATCCCTCACCGGGCCGGCGGTCGCCCCCATCCCCGCGCCGGCGGGCGGACCGGAGCGCCGGCACGAGCTGGCCACCCGCCGACGTGAGCTGCTGGCCGAGATCCGGCGACTGCCCGACCTCGCCGGCTTCCTGCGCCCGCCGCCCTTCGCCGATCTGGCCGGGGCGGCCGACGCCGGACCGGTCGTGCTGGTCAACGTCGCCGACCGGCGCTGCGACGCGCTGGTGGTCGGCGCGGGCCGGGTCGACGTGGTGCCGCTGCCCGAGCTGACCGCCGCCGAGCTGGTGGTCCGCGCCGCCGTCTTCCTGGCCGCGATCGCCGAGGTCACCGGCGCGCCGCCGGGCGGCGTGCCACCCGCCCCCGACGGCGCGCCGGTGCCGACCGGCGCGGCGGCGGAACGGGACCGGGTGGCAGCGCGCCGGCGGATCATCGAGACGCTGGACTGGCTGTGGCGGGTGATCGCCGCCCCGGTGCTCGACACGCTCGACGGGGCCACCGCGCCCGCCCCCGGGTCGGACCGGCCGCGACTGTGGTGGTGCCCCACCGGCGTGCTCACCCTGCTTCCGCTGCACGCCGCCGCCCCGCTCGGCGCCGATGCCGGGGTGCTCGACCGGGTCGTGCCCTCGTACACGGCGTCGCTGCGCGCGTTGCGGCGGGCCCGGGACGCCACGCCCAGCGCCGCAACGCCGGTCAACTCGGCGCTGGTCGTCGGGATGCCGCAGACACCGGGCCTGACCGACCTGCCCGGCGTGGCGCGGGAGGAGGTGGTCGTCCGCCGGCACCTGACCCACGTGCGGTCGCTGACCGGCCCGGCGGCCACCCCCGCGGCGGTGCTCGCCGCGCTGCCCGAGCGGCCGGTGGCCCACCTCTCCTGCCACGGCACACAGGACCTGACCGCGCCGACCCGGGGCCGGCTCGCGCTGGCCGGCGGCGCGCTGCAGGTACGCGACCTGTGGCGCCCGGCCGGCGCCTCGGCCGCGCTCGCCGTCCTCTCCGCCTGCGACACGGTACGCGGCGGCGCGGCCCTGCCGGACGAGGCGCTCACCCTGGGCACCGCGTTCCAACTTGCCGGCTTCCGGCACGTGATCGGCTCGCTCTGGTCCATCTCGGACGCACTGACCGTGCAGCTCTGCGCGGAGCTCTACGCCGGGCTGGCCGTGCCCGGCGGCATCGACCCGGAACGCGCCGCGACGGCCCTGCACGACGCGGTCCGACAACTGCGCGCCGCCCTGCCCGGCCTACCGGAGCTCTGGGCCGGCTATCTCCACATCGGACCATGATCGGGCCGACACGCCCGCGACGGGTTCGGAGTGGCCCGGCGCGTACCAGGTCACGCCGACCGCTGCCACCAGCAGCGCGGTGCAGAGCAGCACCAGCCGCACCCCGGCCCGCAGCGACCGGGCCGCCGCCAACGCCTCCTGGTGGTCGCCGAGGGGCGCCGGCAGGAGTTCGGCCACCGGGGTCACCGACAGCGGCCCGTGCGCGGCCCGCAGCAGCGCCACCGCCCCGGCCGCCCCGGTCGTGACCGCCGCCAGCAGCAGCACCCCGACCAGCGCGCCCCAGCCCGCGGCGAGCGTGCCGACGTCGGAGCGGCCCCGGATCAGGCTGAACCCGACCAGCGCCACCAGCAGCCCACCCAACCCGTTGCGCCAGGCCAGCGCGGCGGCGCGGACCCGGGCCAGCTCCCCGCCGAGCAACCCGCCCAGTTCCTGGGCCCGGCGCAGGTCGGCGCGGGCCGCCGGCGGCCCGGGGCGCAGCCGGATCACGACTCCACCTCCAGCAGCAGCGTCCAGTACGCGCCGCAGCCGGTCAGCCCGGCCGGGCGCGCCGGATGCTCGGCCTCGCAGGCGCAGAGCACCGTGCGGTAGCCGGGATCATCGGACGGCGACGGCGCCACGTGCTTGTAGACGTGCTCGACGACCGGGTAGGTGCTCGGGTGCCGGCAACGCGGGCAGTCCCCGCTCAGCAGCACGGCCGGGCCGTACTCCCGCGCCGTGAAGGTCTCCGCCGCCCACACGGCGTACCCGTCGTCGGTCACCTCGGCGTACGGCAGCGGGCCCGGTCCCGCCGCCGGCTCGCGATCCTGCACCCTGCGCCCCTCCCGGCCGGTACGGACCGTCCACGGTAGCCGTCGGCGGCCCGCCGGTCACCCGCCCCACCGGCTCGTCCGAGCCGGGACGGTCGCCGCGGCAGCGCCACGCGAACGGCACCCGGTGTCCGACCGAGCCGGCCCGCGGCGAACTCGGCGGCCGGGCCGGAACCGCCCAGGGCGGGGGCAACCGGGCGGTCCGGGCGGACCGGATTGGCCGAGCGCCCGGTGGGCCGTCGCGGCCCGTGCGACGCTGAGCCGGTGCCGATGCCGCCGACCCGCGACGGGTCGGGCGCCCGGCGCCACGGCGGGAAGGGGCAGCCAGTGACGGGAGTGCCGCAGGTCGACTTCGCGCTCGACACGTACGAGTGCATCGTGCTCTATCCCGGCGCGGCCGGGCGGGCCCTGCCGACCGAGACGGTCCAGCGCCTGCAGGCCGAGCACACCGAGCACATGCAGGCGTTGCAGAGCCGGGGCATCGTCCTGGTCGCCGGCTCGGTGGACGGGCCGGCCCGCGAACCGGAGCCGCCGATCGGGTTCGGGCTGGCCCGGACCGGCTCGGTGGACGACGTGCGCAGCGTGATGGAGGCCGACCCGGCGGTGCAGGCCGGGCTCTACCGGGTCGACGTGCTGACCTTCCTCTGCCCGGCCGGTTCGCTGGAGTTCCCGCTGGCCAAGACGCAGAGCTGAGCCGGGTCGCAGATCGGCGGGTGTCGTCATGACGACGGCGCCGGGCCCACGGCCGGTGTTAGCGTCGCGCCAGCCAGGACGGCCGCCGGGGCGCACCGGGCGCCTCGCCCGGCCCGGTCGAGGAGTCGCCATGACCTCCGTCGCCGCCCCCGACGTCCAGCGGGCCGTCGCCGACCTGCGCCCCGTCCTCGGTGACCGCCTGGCGGTGCCCGGCGACGCCGACTTCGCCGCCACGGTCCGGCTCTGGAACGGGGCGGTCGACCGTACCCCCGCGCTGGTCGCCCGCTGCCACGACGCCGACGAGGTGGCGCTGGCCGTGCGGGTGGCCACCGGCTGCCACCTGCCGCTGTCGGTGCGCGCCGGCGGGCACGACTGGGCCGGCCGGGCGCTGCGCGAGGGTGGGCTGGTGCTCGACCTGACCGGGATGCGGACGGTGGAGGTCGATCCGGCGGCGGGCACGGTCACCGTGGCCGGCGGCGCCACCGTCGCCGACGCGCTGGCCGCCGCCCGGCCGTACGACCTGGTGCTGGCCACCGGCACGGTGCGTGCGGTCGGCCTGGCCGGGTTGACCCTCGCCGGCGGCTACGGACCGCTCTGCGGCCGGTTCGGGCTGGCGCTGGACAACCTGCTCGCGGCCGAGGTGGTCCTCGCCGACGGCCGCCGGGTCACCGCCGGCCCGGACGACGACGCCGAGCTGTACTGGGCGCTGCGCGGCGGCGGCGGCAACCTGGGCGTGGTCACCCGGTTGCGCTACCGGGCGCACCGGCTGCCCGCCGCGCTCGCCGGCATGATCCTCTTCGCCCTGGACGAGGCGCCGGCCGTGCTGTGCGGCTACCGCGACGTGCTCGCCGCCGCACCCGACGAGCTGACCGTGATGGCCGGCTTCCTGCCCGGCCCGGCGGGGGAGCCGCTGGTCTTCGTCTGCCCGACGTACAGCGGCCCGGATCTCGCCGCGGGCCAGGCCGCGGTGGCCGCGCTCCGCGCGCTCGGCACCCCGCTGGTCGACCAGGTCGGGCCGCTGGCCTACGAGGACGTGACGCGGATGTTCGACGGCGGGATGACCGACGGGAACCACTACCTGCTGCGGACCCGCTGGCTGCCAGGGCTCGACGACGCCGCCGTCGAGGTGCTGGTCGACGCGGCCCGACGGATCACCTCGGCGCACTCGGCGGTGGCGCTGCACCACTTCCACGGAGCGGCCAGCCGGGTGGGCTCGGCCGACACCGCGTTCGCGCTGCGCACCGACCACCTGCTGGCCGAGGTGATCGCGGTCTGGACGCCGACGGACGACCCCGGGCCGCACCGCGAGTGGGCCGAGCGGACCTCCGCCGCGCTCGCGGCGCACGCGCTGCCCGGCGGCTATCCGAACCTGCTCGCCCCGGCCGAGACCGACCGGGTCCGGCTCGCCTACGGCGCCAACTACGACCGGCTGCTGCGGGCCAAGCGCCGCTACGACCCGCGGGGGGTCTTCACCGCCGTACCCA
Source organism: Micromonospora sp. NPDC051006 (assembly GCF_044456245.1). Lineage (NCBI taxonomy): Bacteria > Bacillati > Actinomycetota > Actinomycetes > Micromonosporales > Micromonosporaceae > Micromonospora > Micromonospora sp. NPDC051006. The sequence goes on along the minus strand of NZ_JBITFP010000010.1, from coordinate 97,727 downwards.
CGCTGCCGCCGTCGCCCGGCGGCGGTCCCGACGCCGGTGGGAGCGCGCCCGCGCCGCCGCCGCGAGCGCCGTCCGGTGGCGGCTGAGCCGGTGGCCGGGGACCGGGCCCCGACCTGGCCGGCGGGAGCACCCCGCCGGTCGACGCCGCCGGAGGCGTACGATTCCCGGCGCGCGGTCGCCGTTGCCCGCCAGCCACAACGTCCCCGGTGCGGTTCCGCCCGCCGGTCAGTGCGGATACCGCGCGACGTTGGACAATTGTTTCGCAGCCCGCAAGGGGTCGGCCCGCAGCCCGACCCGGAAGAGAGACTAGCCTGATGGGCGTGACACGCCGCGCGAAGATCGTCTGCACTCTTGGCCCCGCCACTTCGTCGCCGGAGCGCATCCGAGGGCTCGTCGAGGCCGGGATGAACGTGGCGAGGCTGAACTTCAGCCACGGCAGCCACGCCGACCACGAGGCGGTCTACCGGCTGGTTCGCGAGGCGGCCGAGGCGGCCGGGCGGCCGGTGGCGATCCTGGCCGACCTGCAGGGCCCCAAGATCCGGCTGGGCCGGTTCGCCGACGGCCCGCACGAGTGGCGCACTGGTGACTCCGTGGTGATCACCAGCGACGACATCGTGGGCACCAAGGAGCGGGTCTCCTGCACCTACCGCAAGCTTCCTCAGGAGGTCAAGGCGGGCGACCGGCTGCTGATTGACGACGGCCGGGTCGCCGTCGAGGTCAGCGAGGTCACCGGCAACGACATCCGCGTGCTGGTCACCGAGGGCGGCCCGGTCTCGAACAACAAGGGCGTCTCGCTGCCGAACGTGGCGGTCAGCGTCCCGGCCATGTCGGAGAAGGACGCCGAGGACCTGCGCTTCGCCCTCGGCCTGGGCGTCGACATGATCGCCCTCTCCTTCGTCCGCTCGGCGGACGACATCAAGCTCGTCCACACGATCATGGACGAGGAGGGCGTGCGCCGCCCGGTGCTGGCCAAGGTCGAGAAGCCCGAGGCGGTGGACCACCTGGAGGCGATCGTGCTCGCCTTCGACGGGGTCATGGTCGCCCGCGGCGACCTCGGCGTGGAGCTGCCGCTGGACCAGGTGCCGCTGGTGCAGAAGCGGGCCGTGCAGCTCTGCCGGGAGAACGCCAAGCCGGTCATCGTGGCCACCCAGATGCTCGACTCCATGATCGAGAATTCCCGCCCGACCCGCGCCGAGGCCTCCGACGTGGCCAACGCGGTGCTCGACGGCGCGGACGCGGTGATGCTCTCCGGCGAGACCAGCGTCGGCAAGTATCCGGTGCTCACCGTCAGCACCATGGCGAAGATCGTCACCACCACCGAGTCCGGCTCGATCGGGGTGCCCCGGCTCCAGCACGACCCGCGTACGCACGGCGGCGCGCTCACCGTCGCCGCCTCCTCGATCGCCCGGGCCATCGGCGCCAAGGCCCTGGTGGCCTTCTCGCAGACCGGCGACACCGTCAAGCGGCTCTCCCGGCTGCACTGCGACCTGCCGCTGCTGGCCTTCACCCCGGTCCCCGAGGTGCGCAACCAGCTCGCGCTCTGCTGGGGCGTGGAGACCTTCCTGATGCCGTTCGTGCAGCACACCGACGACATGTTCCGCCAGGTCGACCAGGCCCTGCTCGGCCTCAACCGGGCCAACCCGGGCGACTACGTGGTGATCGTCGCCGGCAGCCCGCCCGGCACCCCCGGCTCGACCAACACGCTGCGCGTGCACCAGCTCGGCTCGCTGGTCGATGCGGCGTCGGCCCGGGCGTTGCAGTGAGCGCCCCGAAGGTCGCGGTCGGCCAGGCCGCGGTCGACCAGCTGCTCGAGGTGCTCGACCTCGAGCAGACCGGCGACAACGCCTTCCGGGGAATGAGCCCACCGGTCGGGCCGCAGCGGGTCTACGGCGGTCAGGTCGCCGGCCAGGCGCTGGTGGCCGCCGGCCGCACCGTCAACCCGGAGCGCTTCGTGCACTCGCTGCACGGCTACTTCGTCCGCCCGGGTGACCCGGCCGAGCCGATCGCATACCGGGTGGAGGACGTCCGCGACGGGCGTTCGTTCTCGGTGCGCCGGTCGGTGGCCCTGCAGCACGACAAGCCGATCTTCTTCATGTCGGCCTCGTTCCAGCGGGCCGAGGAGGGGCTGGACCACCAGGCCCCGGCCCCGCCGGACGTGCCCGCGCCGGAGGACGTGCCGACGATGTCCGACCGGCTCGCCCGCTACCCGGAGCGGCTCGGCATCTGGGGCCAGATCCCCCGGCCGATCGACGTGCGCTACGTCGGCGAGCCCGGCTGGGTGCGCCCCGGCGACCGGCCGGCCGACCCGCAGCAGCGGGTCTGGATGCGCATCGACGGCAAGCTGCCGGACGATCCGCTGCTGCACGCCTGCGCGCTCACCTACGCCTCCGACCTCACCCTGCTCGACTCGGTGCTCTCGGTGCACGGTGAGGTGTGGGGGCCCGGCGGCGTGGTCGGTGCCAGCCTGGACCACGCGCTCTGGTTCCACCGGCCGTTCCGCGCCGACGAGTGGTTCCTCTACGACTGCTGGAGCCCGTCGGCGTCCGGCGCGCGTGGGCTGGCCACCGGTCGGATGTTCACCACCGACGGCCGGCAGATCGCCAGCGCCGTCCAGGAGGGTCTGCTGCGCCGCGTCGGCGCCTGAACGCCCCGGCCCGGGCCGCCGCGCGCCGAAAAGCTGCCGCGGGCCGCGTGGCCGGCCGGGCAGCCCGGCCGGCCGATCGGCCGAGGGCGGCGGGCCGGGCGGCTGACCAGCGGGCTAACCTTGCCGGCATGCGCCTCTCCGCCCGGGTCGACTATGCCCTCCGTGCCGTCGCCGAGCTCGCGGCGACGGCCAGCGGGCCCGGGCGGGGCCGCCCGGTCACCGCCGAGCAGATCGCCCGGGCTCAGGAGATCCCGCCGAAGTTCCTGGAGAGCATCCTGCTGCAGCTGCGCCGCGGCGGCATCGTGCACGCCCAGCGCGGCCCGGAGGGCGGCTACTGGCTGGCCCGCCCGGCCGAGGAGATCTCCCTCGCGGAGGTGATCCGGGTGATCGACGGGCCACTGGCGCACGTGCGGGGGCAGCGGCCGGAGCAGCTCGGCTACCACGGGGCGGCCCGCTCGCTGCAGGAAGTCTGGATCGCGCTGCGGGCCAGCGAACGGGAGATCCTGGAGCTGGTGACGGTGGCCGACGTGGCCGGCGGCACCCTGCCCAGCCGGATCACCGAGCTGGCCGCCGACCCGCGCGCCTGGATCTGAGCGCCGTTCGCCGTCGTCCCACCCACCGATCGGACCCTTGACCGGGAGCCCCGGCGTGCCGCATTGTCGACCAAGTCGATAGGAGATGCCGAAAAGTCAGGGGGCGCTCGTGCGCAAGCTGTTGGTCCTCGCACTGGTCGGACTCGCCGCGCAGCTGGTCGACGGCTCGCTCGGCATGGCGTACGGGTTGACGTCGTCGACGCTGCTGCTGGTCGCCGGGGTGGCGCCGGCCGCCGCCTCGGCCTCGGTGCACCTCGCGGAGATCGGCACCACGCTCGCCGCCGGGGTGGCGCACTGGCGCTTCGGCAACGTCGACTGGCGGGTGGTCTCCCGTATCGCCGTACCCGGCGCGCTCGGCGCCTTCGCCGGCGCGACCTTCCTCAGCTCCATCTCCACCGACTCGGCCGCCCCGTGGATGGCCGGCATCCTCTTCGTCCTCGGCGCCTACCTGCTGGTCCGCTTCGCCCGACCGCTGCGCACCGGCGTCGCCGCGGGCCGGCTGCGGGGGCGCTTCCTCGGTCCGCTCGGCCTGGTCGCCGGCTTCGTCGACGCCACCGGCGGTGGCGGCTGGGGGCCGGTCGCCACTCCGGCGCTGCTGGTCTCCGGGCGGATGGAACCGCGCAAGGTGATCGGCTCGGTGGACACCGCCGAGTTCGTGGTCGCCGGCGCGGCCAGTGTCGGCTTCCTGATCGGCCTCGGCACCGAGGGTTTCCTGCTGCCCACCGTGGCCGCGCTGCTGGTCGGTGGCCTGATCGCCGCGCCGGTGGCCGCCTGGCTGGTCCGGATCGTCCCGGCCCAGCTGCTCGGCGCCGCGGTCGGCGGGGTGATCGTGCTGACCAACGCCCGGACGTTGCTGCGCGCCGGCGAGTTCGGCGGCGCGACGCCGCCCCTGGTCTACGCGCTGCTCGCCGCCGGCTGGGTGCTCGCCCTGGTGCTGGCGGTACGGGCGCTGCGGCGTACCCGCCGGGAGCGGGCCACGGCCCGGCCGGTCACGCCGGTCGACGCCGCCGCGGCCGAGCGGGTCGACGCCGAGCCGCGCCCGTTGGCCGCCGTCGAGCGCTGAACCGTCCACTGCGGTGCACGGATGTCGGGGTGTCGGGGTGGCCCCAACGCCCCGACACCACCGCGCCCGAGTTGATCAGACCTTGCCGAGCAGGTCGGTCGCGGCCTCGTCGAGCAGGTGCCAGGCCTCGTCGACGTGCGCCTCGGCGGTCTGCGGGGAGCCGACCGCCAGGCGCAGCGTGTACCGGCCGCCGACCCGGGTGTGGGTCAGATGGACCCGGCCGGTGCCGTTGACCCGGGCCAGCAGGTCGGCATTGATCGCGTCCAACTCGGCCCCGACCCCGTCGCTGGCCGGTGACGAGCTCACGGCAGCCTCGCCGGCCGGCGACGAGCCCACGGCGGCCGCGCCGGCCGGCGACGAGCCCACGGCGGCCGCGCCGGCCGGCGACGAGCCCACGGCGGCCGCGCCGGCCGGCGACGAGCTCACGGCAGTTTCGTCGGCCGGCGGCCCGGTGGCGACCCGCAGCCGGAAGCAGACCAGCGAGAACGGGTGCGGCGCGGCCAGCTCGAACCGGTCGTCGGCGCGGACCCGGTCGGCGAAGCGGGCGGCCAGCGCCACGCCCCGGCGGATGTGCGCCCGAAGCCCCTCGACGCCGTACCAGCGCAGCACGAACCAGAGCTTCAACGCCCGGAACCGGCGGCCCAGCGGCACCTGCCAGTCCCGGTAGTCGATCACCGCGCCGGACTCGGTGGCGGCGTTGCGCAGGAACTCCGGCATCACCGTCAACGCCTCGATCAGCTCGCTGCGGTCGGCGACCCAGAACGCGTCGCAGTCGAAGCCGGTGAGCAGCCACTTGTGCGGGTCGAAGCAGTACGAATCGGCGTACTCCAGCCCGGCGTGTGACCAGCGCAGCTCCGGGCAGACCGCGGCCGCGCCGGCGTACGCGGCGTCCACGTGCAGCCAGATCCCGTACTCCGCGCAGATCGCGCCGATCTCCGGCAGCGGGTCGACGGCGGTGCTGGAGGTGGTGCCGATGGTGGACACCACGATCGCCGGCAGGTCACCGGCCGCCCGGTCCGCCTCGATCGCGGCGCGCAGCGCGTCCGGGCGCATCGCCTGCGTGTCCGGGTCGACCTCGACGGCCCGCACCCCTTCGCTGCCGAGACCGGCGATCCGGGCCGCCTTCTCGATCGAGGAGTGCCCGTGCGTCGAGGTGTACGCCCGGTAGCGGCGGTCGACACCGTGGTCGCGCCACCGGCCGCCGCTGGCCCGGTGCAGCGCGGCGAGGGTGGCGACCAGGGTGGCCGAGGAGGCCGAGTCCTGGATGACGCCGCCGCCGCGGGTGTGCGACCGGAACCGCTGCGGCAGGTCGAGCAGCCCGGCCAGCCAGTCCAGCATCACCGTCTCCAGCTCGGTGCAGGCCGGGGCGGTCGCCCAGAGCATGCCCTGCACGCCGAGCCCGGAGCTGACCAGGTCGCCCAGCACGCTGGGGCCGGAGGTGTTGGCCGGGAAGTAGCCGAAGAACCCGGGGTGCTGCCAGTGCGTCAGCCGGGGCGTGACCAGCGCGTCCAGGTCGGCCAGGACCGCCTCGACCGGCTCGCCGGCGGTGGGCGGCGCGGCCGGCAGGGCGGCGGCGAGCGCGCCCGGCGGATCGACCGAGGTGACCGGCCGCTGCCCGAGCGTCGTCCAGTAGTCGGCGATCCAGTCGACCACGGCGTGGCCGGCGCGGCGGAACTCGTCCGGGTCCATGTGCGGTGCGCTCACCCGGACGAGTCGATCACCTGTGGGGCGGCCGGGGCAAGAGCCGGCTCTCAGTCGGGCGCCGCGACCCGCCGGTCGGCGGGCCGAGGCGGCAGGCACCGGGCCGGCAGCCGCGGAATCCGCACAGCTCCGGCCCGGTGCGCCACACCGCGGCATTCCCGACCCGTCCCGACCGGGAATGCCGTACCACCACCGGGACCAAATCTAGGCCGGGTCCGGGTCGCGGGGGTGACGTCAGCGTGAAGATCGTGTTTCAGGCGCTCCGGCGCAGACCGCCGGCGACCTGCTCGGCGATCAGCTCGTACGAGCGCACCCGGTCGTCGACGTCGTAGACCAGCGTGGTGAGCATCAACTCGTCCGCGCCGGTGCGCGCCAGCAGGTCGGTGAGCTGCCGGCGCACCGTCTCCGGGGAGCCCATCGCCTGGCCCTCCCGGCGCTGCAGGACGAAGTCGCGCTCAATCTCCGTGTACGGGTACGCCGCCGCCTCGTCGGGCGTGGCCAGCGGCTCGGGCCGCCCCGAGCGCAGCTTCAGGAAGGAGAGCGCGCTCGGCCCGGCCAGCCACTCCGCCCGCTCGTCGGTGTCCGCGCAGACGGCGTTGACCGCCACCATCGCGTACGGCTTCTCCAGCCAGCGCGACGGCCGGAAGTTCTGCCGGTACAGCGCCAGCGCGGGCAGCGTGTTCTGGGCGCTGAAGTGGTGCGCGAAGGAGAACGGCAGCCCGAGCAGGCCGGCCAGTTGGGCGCTGAAGCCGCTGGAGCCCAGCAGCCAGATCGCCGGCTGCTGACCGCGACCCGGGGTGGCGGTGATCGGGCCCGGCTCCTCGCCGCTGAAGTAGTTCATCAGGTCGGCCAGCTCACGGGGGAAGCCCTCGGCCGACAGCCCCTCCATGGTCCGGCGCAGGGCCAGCGCGGTCACCTGGTCGGTGCCCGGCGCACGGCCGATGCCCAGGTCGATCCGCCCCGGGTGCAGCGCCTCCAACGTGCCGAACTGCTCGGCCACCACCAGCGGCGCGTGATTCGGCAGCATCACCCCACCGGAGCCGAGCCGGATGGTCGAGGTCGCCGCGGCGAGGTGCGCGAGCAGCACCGCCGGCGCGGAACTGGCGATCGCCGGCATGTTGTGGTGCTCGGCCACCCAGAACCGGTGGTAGCCCAGCTCCTCGGTGCGCCGGGCGAGCTCGGCGGTGTGCCGCAGGGCTTCGCCGGCGGTGGCGCCGGCGGCGACCGGAGCAAGATCAAGAACGGAGAGCGGTACGGTGATCACACGGCTCGCCAACCCCGACCGCGCCGGATTTGTTCCCCGGAGCGACTCATCCCACGCCGCGAGCCTGCTCGAAGATCAGGCTGGTCTGGGTGTGCTGCACCGCCGGGTCAACCGCCAGATGGTCGAGCACGAAGTCGCGCAGCGCGTCGGCCGACGCCGCCCGCACGTGCAGGACGTAGTCCTCCGCGCCGGCCACGTGGAACACCGACACCACGCCGGGCAGCCGCACCGAGCGGCCCCGGAACGCGTCCACCGCCGCCCGCTCGTGCTCCCGGAGCCGCACCGAGACCAGCGCCTGCAACGGCAGCCCGAGCGCCGCGGGGTCGACGTCGGCGTGGAAGCCCCGGATCGCACCGGACTCGCGCAGCGCGCGGGTGCGGGCCAGGCAGGTCGAGGGGGCCACCCCGACCCGCTCGGCGATGGCGTTGTTCGGCAGCCGGCCGTCGGCGGCCAACTCGGTGAGGATCGCGCGGTCGACGTCGTCCAGGGCCGCGAGCGGCCGAAGATCGTTCAGCACAGGGGGCATGCCCACATCCTCCACCGAATCTGATCCACATTCCAGCGGCTTCAACAGAATCATCTTCGGAACCATTGTGATCTGACGGCCTGATGTTCGACGCTTCCGGCATGACGACGACCGTGGACACCCGCGCCGTACACGCCGGCCGCGACGACCTGAGCGCACTCGGCGTCCACGTGCCGCCCATCGACCTCTCCACCACCAACCCGTTGCCGTCCGTCGAGGACGGCGGCGACGCCTACGAGAGCCTTGCCACCGGCGCACCGCTGCCACCCGGCGCCAGCGCCGTCTACCAGCGGCTCTGGAACCCCACGGTGGCCCGCTTCGAGACCGCGCTCGCCGACCTCGAAGGCACCGCCGCGGCCGTCGCCTTCGCCAGCGGCATGGCCGCCCTCACCGCCACCGTGCTCGCCGCCACCCGGGACGGGCACCGCCATGTCGTCGCCGTGCGCCCCCTCTACGGCGGCACCGACCACGTGCTCGCCAGCGGGCTGCTCGGCACCACGGTGACCTGGGCCCGACCCGACGAGGTCGCCGCCGCCGTCCGCCCCGACACCGCGCTGGTCGTCGTCGAGACCCCCGCCAACCCCACCCTCGACCTGGTCGACATCGCCGCGCTCGTGCACGCCGCCGGCGACGTGCCGGTGCTGGTCGACAACACCGTCGCCACCCCGGTGCTTCAGCAGCCGGCCCGGCACGGCGCCGCGCTCGTCCTGCACAGCGCCACCAAGAGCATCGGCGGGCACGGCGACGTCCTCGCCGGCGCCGTCGCCTGCGACGCCGACTGGGCCGCCCGACTCCGGCAGGTCCGCGCCGTCACCGGCGCGATCCTGCACCCGCTCGGCGCCTACCTGCTGCACCGCGGCCTGCAGACCCTGCCCGTGCGGGTCCGCGCCCAGCAGGCCGCCGCGGAGAAGCTCGCCGCCTGGCTCGTCGGCCACCCCGCCGTCGAACGCGTCCACCACCCCTCCCGGCACGACCCGGCCGGGCTGGTCGGCCGGCAGTTGGCCGGCACCGGCAGCCTGCTCGCCATCGAGGTACGCGGCGGCGCGCCCGCCGCCGCCACCGTCGCCGGGGCCTGCCGCCTGATCACCCACGCGGTGTCGCTCGGCGGGGTGGACACCCTGATCCAGCACCCCGCCTCGCTCACCCACCGGCCGGTCGAGGGCGACGCGAAGCCGGCCGGCGGCCTGCTGCGCATCTCGGTCGGCCTGGAGGACCCGGAGGACCTGCGCGCCGACCTGGCCCAGGCGCTCGCCACCATCGGCTGACCGCCCACCGGCCCCTCGGCCCCGGCGGCCCGCCGGGCTCGATCGGCGCAGCCGTCAGGTCAGGTCCCGGTTCGCCAGCACCCGGCGCGGCGAGCCCTCCCGGGCCACCCGCAGCATCGCCCGACCGAGCCGGTCGGAGCTGGTGACCTGCGCCGGGAAGAGCCGCTGCACCAGCGGATAGAGCGGGCGGGTCACCGCGTACCCGAGCCGGTACCAGCGGGTCTTCGACACCACCCCGTGCGTCGGCTGGATGAAGCCGGGCCGGGCCGCGTAGCCGTTGGGCAGCAGGTCGAGCACCGCGTTCTCGGCACGTCCCTTGACCCGCGCCCACATCACCCGCCCCCGACCGGTGGAGTCGGTGCCGGCTCCGGAGACGTAGACGAACGTGACGGCCGGGCTGACCTCGGCGAGCAGACGCGCCGCCGCCACCGGGTAGTCGTAGCTGATCCGGGTGTACGTCGCCTCGTCCAACCCGAGTGAGGAGACGCCGAGGCAGTAGAAGCAGGCGTCGACGCCGGTCAGCTCGTCGCGCAGCGCGCCCAACTCGCCCACGTCGTCGACGGTGATCTCCCGCAGCTTCGGATGCCGCTGGCCGGTGGGCGTACGCCCGATCACCAGCACGTCGCGCACGTCGTCGGCGAGGAGGCTCTCCCGGAGCACACCCTGCCCGACCATGCCCGTCGCACCGAAGATGACCACCCTCACCGTTGCGCTCCGCTCTCCGGCCGTCCGCCGGGCTCGATCTGATCGGCGCGCTCGCCCGCGTCGCCGTCGTGGGTGCCGTCGTCCGGCCGGATCAGCCGGGCGACCGCGTCGGTGACCGTGCGCCGCCGCTGCCGCAGCCCGTCCGTACCCGAGGTGGGCGCCAGCTCGGCCGAGCCGAGCATGGAGAGGCCGACCACCAGCAGCAGCAACTCGTCGGCCGGGTAGCGGTCGGGAAGCCGGCCGGCCCGCTGGGCCGCCGCGATCGCGGCCGCCTTGTCCGCGTTCGACGCCGCCACCGCCGGCGGCAGCGCCGTCATCCCACCGCGCTCGAGCGAGTGCCAGAGCAGCAGCCGCAGCGCCTGCGGGTGGGTCTGGTTGCGGTCGAAGAGCCGGCCGGCGTACCCGGGCAGGTCGTCCGGGTCGATCGGCACCTCCGCGACGGTGCTGACCACCAACGCGTCGAAGACCGCGTCGAAGAGCTGGTCCTTGTTGCCGAAGTAGGCGTAGATCATCGCCTTGTTCGCGTCCGCCGCGGCGGCGATCCGGTCCACCCTTGCTCCGGAGATGCCGCGCGCCGCGAACTCGTCGGCGGCGGCGGCCAGCAGCCGCCGCCGGGTGTCCTCCGCGTCCCGTGCCATGCCGGAGAGGATAGCCGACCAACTGGTTAGTTGCATCGCTGGCCACGCCGTGCTTCACTCGACGTAGCAACCAACCAGTCAGTTAGTTAGTCGAAGGAGTGACGATGAGCGGCTACACAATGCCCGACCAGTCCGGACGCCTCGCGGTCGTGACCGGCGCCAACAGCGGCATCGGACTGGAAACCGCCCGCCGACTCGCCGCCGCCGGCGCCGAGGTGATCCTCGCCGTACGCAACACCGACAAGGGCGACACCGCCGCGGCCGACATCCGCGACACCACCCCCGACGCCCGGCTCCGCGTCGAGGAACTCGACCTGTCCCGCCTCGCCTCGGTCGCCGACCTCGCCCGCCGGCTCACCGCCGCCGGCCGCCCGCTGGACCTGCTGGTCAACAACGCCGGCGTGATGGCCGTACCGACCCGACACACCACCGCCGACGGCTTCGAACTCCAGTTCGGCACCAACCACCTGGGCCACTTCGCACTCACCGGCCGACTGCTCCCGCTGCTCACCGCCGGCAACCGCCCCCGCGTGGTCACCCTCAGCAGCGGCACCCACCACTTCGGCCGCATCGACTTCGACGACCTGCAGAGCGAGCGGCGCTACAGCGCCCAGCGCGCCTACGCGCAGTCGAAGCTCGCCACGCTGATGTTCGCCGACGAACTGCAACGGCGCAGCGACCGGCACGGCTGGGGCCTGCTCAGCAACGCCGCGCACCCCGGCGCGACCCGGACCAACCTGCAGGCCGCCGGCCCCAGCCTCGGCCGCGACCGCACGGAGATCCCGTTCTCCACCCGGCTCACCATGCGGATCCCCGGGTTCTGGCAGGACGTCGACCAGGGCGCGCTGCCCACCCTCTACGCCGCCACCAGCCCCGACGCGGCCGGCGGCGAGTACTACGGCCCGAACGGCCCGTTCGGCCTGACCGGCCCGCCCGCTGTCGCGCGCAAGTCGCGCCGCGCCCGCGACACCGGGGTCGCGGAGCGGCTGTGGCGGGACTCCGAGCAGCTCACCGGCGTGATCTACCCGCGCTCGGCCGTGCCCCTCGCCCGCTAGGCACCTGCCGGCCGCAGGCATCCACAAGATCACGCTCGAACCGGAATGTAGTGAGCTCGCGCTGTCAGGGATGCCGCTACATCCTGGATCCAGCCCGATTGTGCGGATCGCGGGCGGTCGGCGCGCCCGGCCCTCAGGACTTCGGGCCCACGTGTTGGTCGAGCGCGGCGACTGCGTCCCGCCGGGCCACCGACAGCGAGTTGCGGCGGTTCATCCGCCAGGCGATGCCGAGCTCGTCGAGCGCCCACTGACAGAGCCCCATGATGTCGGCCGACTCGTTGACGAACATGTAGCGCGGATAGACGTACTCCTTACCACGCACTCTCACCCGGTTGGCGATCCGGCAGCCGTCGGAGTGGAACAGACCCCGGAGGAGGTCGCCCGGACAGGCGCTCACGATCTTCCGCTGCCAGTCGGCCAGAACAATTGGCCGCTCGTGCTTCTTGCCCGGCCCGTGCTGCGGCAGCAGGCAGGGCCAGTGCTTGCCATAGCTCTGCACGCCGACGCAGCCCTTCTTCTGGACCCGCTGCACAGAGGCAGCCATTACCAACCTCATGGCCGCTTCGCAGGCATCGACGAGGTGCGGCCAGCAGTTGGCGCAGTAGATCCGTAGGACCGGCATCCGGTCCGATGTGACCAGATGTCCGTCGCCCAGGTAGAGGCCGAGCAGGTAGGCATAGGCGGCGGGGTCTGTCGGATTGTCGACGTCGGGGGAGCAGCGGAAGCACCGCGAAGCAGTGCCAACGACGGCGGGTTCGGGTCGGTCCACGCACCAGTGCCAGACGGTCGTGTAGGGCAGCGAGAGGGCGCGGGCTATCGAGCGGATGTTGTCGCCCCGTGCGCGAAGAGCCTGGGCGCGCGTACGCAGGTGTGGTGGATGCACCACCCTAATCATCGAACCGATGTACGACAAAAGTGCCGGGAGCGGGACTCGAACCCGCACGCCCTTTCGGGCAGATGCTTTTGAGGCATCCGAGTCTGCCGATTCCTCCATCCCGGCTCCGCCCCTCGGGCGGGTGTCGCTCACTGTACCCGACTAGTCTCATGCGGGAGCATGGGCGGTAGCAGTGCAAGAACGATGGTGGGGGTAGAGCTCGTGGCCGAGACGCAGACGGATGCCGAGCGCAGGCGCGTACTGATCGCCGAGGACGAGGCGCTCATCCGGCTGGACCTCGCCGAGATGCTTGTCGAAGAGGGCTACGAGGTGGTCGGGGAGGCCGGCGACGGCGAGACCGCCGTCCGGCTCGCCGAGGAGCTCAAGCCCGACCTGGTCATCCTCGACATCAAGATGCCGATCATGGATGGCCTGGCCGCCGCCGAGCGGATCGCCGGCGCCCGGATCGCCCCGGTGATCATCCTGACCGCGTTCAGCCAGCGTGACCTGGTCGAGCGGGCCCGAGCGGCCGGCGCGATGGCCTACCTGGTGAAGCCCTTCCAGAAGAGCGACCTGGTGCCGGCGGTCGAGATCGCGCTCTCCCGCTACGCGGAGGTCGCGGCCCTGGAGGCGGAGGTCGCCGGCCTGACCGACCGGCTGGAGATCCGCAAGACGGTGGAGCGGGCCAAGGGCGCGCTGATGACGACGTACGGGATGACCGAGCCGCAGGCGTTCAAGTGGATCCAGCGCACCGCGATGGACCACCGGATGACCATGAAGGAGGTCGCCGAGCGGATCCTCGCCGAGACCGCCGGCGGTGAGGTGACCCGGCCGGCCTCCTGACGGCCGCATTTCGGGGGCGCCAGCACCCGCTGCTGATAGATAGCATCGGATCCGTGTCCCTCAGGCGCGTGATCGCGATGTTCGGTCTGTCCGCCGTGCTCCTCGCCGGCTGTGACCAGGCGCCCGCGCGGGTCGATCCCGAGCCGCTCGCTCCGGCGTGGCAGCAGGTGACCCTGCCCGTGCCGCCGGGGGCTCCCGGCCGGCTGCTGTTGCGCGACGCCGTGGCCTGCGCCGGTCGCTGGTACCTGGTGGGCGGGGTCGCCGACGCCGCCGGCGACACCCGGCCGACGGCGTGGACCAGCACCGACGGCGCCGCCTGGCGGAACGTGCCGATCAAGGCCGACTCCTTCTACGGCCGGCAGAACGTGCTCTACGCGGTGGGTTGCCGCGACGGCGTGGCCGCGGTGATCGGTGCGAAGGTGGGCGGCGCCCACGGTTATCCGCGGGTGAGCACCTGGCGGCAGCGGCCGGACGGCGGGTTGGTCGAGGTGCAGGCGCCGTTCGAGACGTTCGGTGGGCCCAAGGCGGTCAACGTGTCGCGGCTGGCCGGCGGCCCGGCCGGCTGGTTGATCGCGGGCAACCGGTCGAGCGGGGCGGCCGCCTGGGTGTCGCCCGACGCCGCCGAGTTCGCCCTGGTGGAGGGCGCGCCGGAGCTCGCGACCGATGCGACCGGGGTGAGTTGGGCGTTCGACGCGGTGGCCGGGCCGGCGGGCTGGTTGGCGGTCGGCGGGCTACTGCCGCCGGGGCGCATTGACCGTGATCCGGCGGTCTGGACGTCGTCCGACGGGCGGTCCTGGCGTCGGACAGTGCTGCCGGGCAGCCGGGACTACGAGGAGTTGCAGCGGGTCGTGCTCGTCGACGGGGTGCCGGTGGCGGTGGGCCCGCGGGGCGGCACCTTCGGTGCGTGGCGGCAGGAGCCGGGTGGCTGGGTGGCGGCGGGTGGTTTCGGCCGGCGGGCCGCGTCCGGGGTGCCGTCGGTGACCTCTCTCGTGGCCGCCGGTGGTCGGCTGGTCGTCGCGGTGGCCGACGGGGAGCGGCACTCGGTCTGGGAGTCGGTCGACCGGGGCGGCTCGTGGCGGGCGGTGCGCACTCCGGTCGAGCCGTCGGCCGGGGCCGACCGGGACGTGGCGCTGGTGGCGGTGGGTGACCGCTGGTGGCTGGCGGTCGACGACGGGCAGCGCGGCGGGTTCTGGACGGCGCCGGTCGGGTCGGGGTCGTGACCGGCCGGGAGTGGGTGCCGGCTGCGCCGGCTGGGGTGTTAAGGACCGATCGACGGATTGACCTGTTACGGGGACCGCGCGGATCGCGTACGTCTTCGTAACGGTTTCGCAGACCCCGGCACTAGGCCTTCCGGGACGGTGTGCCGTGTCGGTACGCTCCGCCATCACGAGCCGTAACGCAGGGGGCGTCCCTGCGGGGTGGGTGGAACTGCGGGTAGCTGCTGTCCCCGTCATATCGGGTCAGGCACGCCCGCATCTGGAGGAGGTCAGGAAGCCGTGAGGCGAAGCTATGTACGGGCGCTGAGCACCGCCGCGCTCGCTGCGACCCTGGTGGTCGCGGCTGGTTGTCAGGACTCCGGCGGTGGCGACGGTGGCACCGCGTCGGGTGACTGCGGTGGCAAGATTGCGATCTTCGGCGCGTTCACCGGTGACAACGCGGGTCTGGTCATCCCGTCTCTGAACGGCGGGAAGCTCGCCGTCAAGCAGTTCAACGAGGCGAACCCGGACTGCAAGGTCACCCTGCAGGAGTTCGACACCCAGGGTGACCCCGCGGTGGCGACCCCGTTCGCGAACCAGATCGCGGGTGACAACTCGTTCCTCGGTGTCATCGGTGGTCACTTCTCCGGTGAGTCGGACGCGACGATGCCGATCTACCAGGCCGCCGGCCTGGCGATGGTGGCCCCGTCGGCGACCCGTACCGACCTGACCCAGAAGGGGAACACCTCCTTCTTCCGGGTGGTCGGCAACGACGGCACCCAGGCCGGCGCGGTGGCGACGTACCTGAAGTCGCAGAACGCGCAGAAGGTCTTCATGATCGATGACGCCAGCGCCTACGGCGCGGGCATCACCGACGAGCTGGGCAAGCAGCTCGGCCCGCTGGTGGTGAACAAGGACAAGATCCAGGAGCGGCAGGCGCAGTTCGACGCCACCATCTCCAAGATCAAGGCGGCGCAGGCCGACTACGTCTTCTACGGCGGTTACACCCGTGAGGCTGCTCCGCTGGTGAAGCAGATGCGCGCCGCGGGCGTGCAGGCCAAGTTCGTCGGCCCGGACGGTCTCTACGACCCGGCGTTCCCGGAGGGTGCTTCCGGCGGTGCCGAGGGCGCGATCATCACCTGCCCGTGCCTCCCGGCTGACAAGGCCGGCGGCACCTTCTCCGCCGACTACCAGAAGGAGTACGGCATCGCGCCGGGCTCCTACGGTGCCGAGGGCTTCGACGCCGCGAAGATCTACCTGGACGCCTTCAAGGACGGCAAGAAGACCCGGGCGGACATCCTGGCGTACGTGAAGGCGTACGACAAGCAGGGCGTGTCGAAGTACATCAAGTTCGACGCCAAGGGTGACGTCGACCCGACCAAGGTCGTCATCTGGGCCTACCAGATCAAGGGCACGGCGATCGAGCCGCTGCAGGAGCTCAAGCTCAGCTGACGCCTAGGCGCTGGAGTGCGGCCGGGGTGTTGAACCCCGGCCGCACTCGATTCAAGGAGACCCCCGGTGCATTTCGATGAACTGATCGGCCATCTCGGCCAGCACACGGTCGACGGCCTTTCCAAGGGCGCCATCTACGCCCTGATCGCCCTTGGCTACACCCTCGTCTACGGCGTTCTGCGCCTGATCAACTTTGCGCACTCCGAGGTGTTCATGGTCGGTACCTTCGCGGTGCTGATCCTGTGGAACCAGCTCGGGGTGGAAAATAACCCGCCGATCGGCCAGGCGATCCTGTTCCTGGTGCTCGGCCTGATCGTCGCGGCGGTCGCCTCGGGCGGTACGGCCCTGGCGCTCGAGCGGGTCGCCTACCGACCGTTGCGGCGTAAGAACGCGCCGCCGCTGATCTTCCTGATCACCGCGATCGGTCTGTCGCTGGTGTTCGTGGAGCTCTTCGGGCAGGTGCTGCCGAAGTTGCTCGGTGGCGTGCTGCCGGCCGCGTTCGGCCGGCCCCGGCAGATCGTCGGTATGCCGACGATCATCCAGCAGGAGACCCTGTTCACCATCGGCAACACGGCGATCACGAACATCCAGCTGATCGTCCTCGTCGCGGCAGTGGCGATGATGGCGCTGCTGGACTGGTTCATCAACCGCACCCGCTACGGCCGGGGTGTGCGGGCGGTGGCCCAGAACCCGGAGACCGCCGCGCTGATGGGTGTCAACCAGGAGCGCGTGATCATGCTGATCTTCGTGCTCGGTGGGATCATGGCCGGCGCCGCCGCTCTGTTGTGGAGCATGCGGTTCGGCTTCACCCAGAACAGCATTGGCTTCGTGCTCGGCCTCAAGGCGTTCACCGCCGCCGTCCTGGGCGGCATCGGTAACCTGCGCGGCGCGCTGCTGGGCGGCCTCTTCCTCGGCATCGTCGAGGTCTACGGCGCCACGCTCTTCGCGTCCAACTGGGAGGACGTCATCGCCTTCGTGGTGCTGATCGTGGTGCTGATGTTCCGGCCGACCGGTCTGTTGGGCGAGTCGCTCGGGAGGGCCCGCGCATGATCGACAAGATTCGCTCCGCTGATCGCCGCCGGGTGAACCTGCTGACCACGGTCGGCGACCGCTGGCGGGCGCTCACGAAGTGGCAGCAGGCCCTCGGGCTGGTCGCCTTCGTGGCGATCCTCTACTACCTGCCGCTGCTCGGCATTCCGGGCCTGACCTGGTTGCGTACCGACTCGATCGAGGGCGGCAACAACTGGGCGGGCGTGCTCTTCGTCTGCGCCATCTACGTGCTGGTCGCGATCGGTCTGAACGTGGTGGTCGGCCTCGCCGGCCTGCTCGACCTGGGCTACATCGGCTTCTTCGCCATCGGGGCGTACAGCGTGGCGCTGTTCGGCTCGGTGAACTCGCCGGTGGTGAAGTGGATCCAGCAGGAGTTCGACCTGCCGCCGACCTGGGCGGTGACCTGGGCGATCTGCTTGTTCATCGCGATCGTGCTGACGATGATCTCCGGGGTGCTGCTGGGTTGGCCGACGCTGCGGCTGCGCGGTGACTACCTGGCCATCGTGACGCTGGGCTTCGGCGAGATCATCCGGATCGTGGCCCGTAACGCCACCGGGCTGACCAACGGTCCGGTGGGCATCTCGGCCATTCCCGGTCCGGAGGGTGCGCCGTCGGCGGACAACAAGGTCTTCGGCCTGATCGACGCGAAGCCCTGGTACTGGCTGGCCATCACCTTCGTGCTGATCATGGTGTTCCTGGTCCGCCGGCTGGAGCGCAGCCGGGTCGGCCGCGCGTGGCTGGCGGTGCGGGAGGACGAGGACGCCGCGGCGGTGATGGGTGTGTACCCGTTCAAGTTCAAGCTCTGGGCGTTCGCCATCGGTGCGGCGCTCGGCGGCCTGTCGGGCTTCCTCTTCGGTAGCCGGAACGCGTTCATCGACCCGACCCAGTTCAACGCGAACCTCTCCATCCTCTTCGTCGCCATGGTCGTGGTCGGTGGCTCCGGCAACATGATCGGAGTCTCGCTCGGCGCGGTGCTGCTGGCGTACCTGCCGGAGCGGTTCCGCGACTTCGCCGACTACCGGTGGCTGGTCTTCGGTCTGGCCATGGTGCTGGTGATGATCCTGCGTCCGCAGGGCCTGGTCCCGAGTCGGCGGCGTGCCCGCGAGTTGAAGGACCGTGCGGCTGAGGCAGAGGAGGCGCCCGCTCATGTCTGACGAAACCACCAGCACGGCGTCGCCGAAGATCCCGACTCAGGCGGGACCGCGGCCGGTACTGCTCGAAGTCGACGACGTCACGCTTCGCTTCGGCGGCGTCGTCGCCCTCGACAAGATCAATTTCCAGATCTACGAGGGTGAGATCCTCGGCCTCATCGGGCCGAACGGTGCCGGCAAGACGACCAGCTTCAACGTGATGACCGGGGTGTACAAGCCGACCTCCGGGGCGGTCCGGTTCCGCGGTCAGCGGGTGACCGGCCGCAAGCCGCACCAGATCAGCCAGTTGGGCATCTCCCGGACGTTCCAGAACATCCGCCTGTTCCCGGAGATGACCGCGCTCGAGAACGTGATGGTCGGCACGGACTCCCGACACAAGACGAGCGTGCCCGGGGCGCTGTTCCGGCTCTACCGGGTTCGGCCGAAGCCGGAGGAGTTGCCGCAGGTCACCGCCGAGTCCGGGATCGCCCGGACCTGGCAGCAGGTGCGGCGGTCGTGCGCGAAGACGTTCGGGCTGTCCCGGCACATCCTGGAGGAGCGGGCCGCCGAGGCGAAGGCCCTGGCGCTGCTGCGCTTCGTCGGGATCGCCGACCGGGCCAACGACGAGGCGCGCAATCTGCCGTACGGCTACCAGCGTCGCCTGGAGATCGCCCGGGCGTTGGCCACCGAGCCGAAGCTGATCTGCCTGGACGAGCCGGCCGCCGGCTTCAACCCGGCGGAGAAGGAGGAACTCCTCACCCTGATCCGCAAGATCCGTGACATGGGCCTGACCGTGCTGCTCATCGAGCACGACATGCGGCTGGTCATGGGGGTCACCGACCGGATCGTGGTGCTGGAGTTCGGCCGCAAGATCGCCGAGGGTGCGCCCGCGGAGGTCAGCCGCGATCCGAAGGTGATCGCCGCGTACCTGGGGGAGTCCGTCGATGACGCTGCTTGAGCTCGAGAACGTCACCGTCTCCTACGGCCGGATCGAGGCGCTGCACGGCATCAGCCTCACCGTGAACGAGGGCGAGGTGGTGGCCCTGATCGGCGCGAACGGCGCCGGCAAGACCACCACCATGCGGGCCATCTCCGGCACCCGTTCGCTCTCCGGCGGGAAGATCACCTTCAACGGTGAGGACATCAGCAAGCTCCGGGCCGACCTGCGGGTGGTCCGGGGGCTGTGTCAGTCGCCGGAGGGTCGGCAGATCTTCCCGGGCATGACGGTGATGGAGAACCTGGACATGGGGGCGTACACCCGGCGGGACTCCGCCGGCATCGCCGCCGACCTGGACCGGGTGCTGACCCTCTTCCCGCGGCTGGCCGAGCGGCGCAAGCAGGCCGGCGGCACGCTCTCCGGCGGTGAGCAGCAGATGCTCGCGGTCGGTCGGGCGCTGATGAGCCGGCCGAAGCTGCTGCTGCTGGACGAGCCGTCGATGGGTCTGGCCCCGATGGTGATCCGGCAGATCTTCGACATCATCACGGAGATCAACCAGCAGGGCACGACGATCCTGCTGGTGGAGCAGAACGCCCAGCAGGCGCTCTCCCGGGCACACCGGGGGTACGTGCTGGAGACCGGTCAGATCGTGAAGGAGGGGTCCGGCGAGGACCTGCTGCACGACCCGGCGGTCAAGGAGGCGTACCTCGGCGTC
The DNA here is from genome assembly GCF_044456245.1 of Micromonospora sp. NPDC051006. Classification (NCBI taxonomy): domain Bacteria; kingdom Bacillati; phylum Actinomycetota; class Actinomycetes; order Micromonosporales; family Micromonosporaceae; genus Micromonospora; species Micromonospora sp. NPDC051006. The sequence goes on along the minus strand of NZ_JBITFP010000010.1, from coordinate 78,076 downwards.
GCCTGACGTCACAGCGCGGACGGCCGTCCCCCGGGTCTCCCGGGTGGGCGGCCGTCCGGCGTTTTTCCCGGTGGTGCCGCAGGCGGGGGATGTCGGTGGTACGGGCTAGAGTCGCCTCGTGACAGCTACGACGCCGCGCCTGCTCCTCGTCGACGGACACTCCCTGGCATACCGGGCTTTCTTCGCCCTGCCGGTGGAGAACTTCTCCACCACGACGGGGCAGCCGACAAACGCCGTCTACGGCTTCACCTCGATGCTGATCAACGTGCTGCGCGACGAGCAGCCGACCCACATCGTCGTGGCGTTCGACGTGTCCCGCCACTCGTTCCGCACCGACCGCTACGCGGAATACAAGGCCGGCCGCAGCGAGACCCCGACCGACTTCAAGGGCCAGGTCAGCCTGGTCAAGGAGGTCCTGGCGGCGCTGCGCATCCCGGTGGTCGAGATGCCCGGCTACGAGGCCGACGACGTCATCGCCACCCTCGCCTGCCAGGCCCGTGACCAGGGCATGCAGGTGCTGATCACCACCGGCGACCGCGACGCGTTCCAGCTGGTGGGCGACCAGGTCACCGTGCTCTACCCGCGCAAGGGCGTCTCCGACCTGGCCCGGATGGACCCGGCGGCCGTCGAGACGAAGTACGGCGTCGGCCCGCAGCGCTACCGCGACCTGGCCGCCCTGGTCGGCGAGACCAGCGACAACCTGCCCGGTGTGCCCGGGGTCGGCCCGAAGACCGCCGCCAAGTGGATCAACATGTACGGCGGCGTGGAGGGTGTCGTCGCCCGGGCCGACGAGATCAAGGGCAAGGCCGGCGACAGTCTGCGCGAGCGGCTCGCCGACGTGATCCGCAACTACGAGATCAACTGCCTGGTCTCCGACCTGGAGCTGCCGCTGCGCCCGGAGGATTCCCGCTGGGCCGGTTGGGACCGGGAGGCGGTGCACCAGGTCTTCGACACCCTGGAGTTCCGCATCCTGCGCGACCGCCTCTACCAATATCTGGAGTCGGTCGAGCCGGAGGCCGAGTCGGGCTTCGACCTGGCCGGCGAGGTGCTCACCGAGCCGGGCGCGTTGACCGGCTGGCTCGCCGCGCACGCCCCGGCCGGCACCCCGGTCGGCGTGGCGGTCAAGCTCGACACCGGCCCCAACCGCCGGCACACCGCCGACCTGCTCGGCATGGCCCTGGCCTCCGCCGGCGGGGCCGCGGCCTGGTTCGACCCGAGTCGGCTCGACCCGGCCGACGAGGCGGCGCTGACCGGCTGGCTGGGCGACGGCGAGCGCCCCAAGGTGCTGCACGACGCCAAGCCGGCGCTGCTGGCGTTGGCCGCGCGCGGCTGGCCGCTGGACGGGGTGGTCCGCGACACCCAGATCGCCGCCTACCTGGCCCGCCCTGACCAGCGTTCCTACGACCTGACCGACCTCGCCCTGCGCTACCTGCACCGCGAGCTGCGGGTCGACGCGCCCGAGACCGGCCAGCTGACCCTCGACGGGCTCGGCGGCGACGGCGAGGCCGAGCAGAACCTGATGCTCCAGGCCCGGGCCACCCTCGACCTGGCCGACGCGATCGACGCCGAGCTCTCCCGCGACGGTGAGCAGTCCGCCCGGCTGATGTCCGGCGTGGAGCTGCCGCTGATGCGGGTGCTCGCCGCGATAGAGCGCACCGGCATCGCCGCCGACACGCACTACCTCTCCGAGCTGGAGGCGCACTTCGCCGCCGAGGTGAAGGCCGCCGCGCAGGGCGCCTACGAGGCGGTCGGGCGGGAGTTCAACCTGGGCTCGCCCAAGCAGTTGCAGGAGATCCTCTTCACCGAGCTGGGCCTGCCGAAGACCAAGAAGATCAAGACCGGTTACACCACTGACGCCGACGCCCTGCAGTGGCTCTACGCGCAGAACCCGCACCCGGTGCTGGCGCACCTGCTGCGGCACCGCGACGTGGCCAAGCTGAAGTCCACCGTCGACGGTCTGCTCAAGTCGGTCTCCGACGACGCCCGGATCCACACCACGTTCAACCAGACGGTGGCCGCCACCGGTCGGCTCTCCTCGACCGAGCCCAACCTGCAGAACATCCCCATCCGCACCGAGGAGGGGCGGCGGATCCGCCGCGCCTTCGTGGTGGGGGAGGGCTACGACTGCCTGCTCACCGCCGACTACAGCCAGATCGAGATGCGGATCATGGCGCACCTCTCCTCCGACGACGCGCTGATCGACGCGTTCAACTCCGGCGCCGACTTCCACGCCGCGACCGCGTCGTCGGTGTTCGAGGTGCCGCTCACCGAGGTCACCCCCGACCAGCGGCGCAAGATCAAGGCGATGAACTACGGCCTGGCCTACGGGTTGAGCGCGTTCGGGCTCTCCCAGCAGCTCGGGATCAGCGCCGAGGAGGCGCGCGGGCTGATGGAGAACTACTTCGCCGGGTTCGGCGGGGTGCGCGACTACCTGCAGGAGGTGGTCGCCCGGGCCCGCCGCGACGGCTACACCTCGACCATCCTGGGTCGCCGCCGCTACCTGCCCGACCTGGTCAGCGACAACCGGCAGCGGCGTGAGATCGCCGAGCGGATGGCGCTCAACGCCCCTATCCAGGGCTCCGCGGCCGACATCATCAAGGTAGCCATGCTGCGGGTCGACACCGCCCTGCGCGAGGCCGGGCTGCGCTCGCGGATGCTGCTGCAGGTGCACGACGAGCTGGTCTTCGAGGCGGCCCCGGGCGAGCGGCAGGCGCTCGAGGAACTGGTCCGCCGCGAGATGGGTGCCGCGCATCCGCTCTCGGTGCCGCTGGAGGTCTCCGTCGGCGAGGGTCGCGACTGGAACAGCGCCGACCACTGATCGGCGGGTCTACCGTCCCGGGCCCCGGCGTGACTCCGGCGGGGCGCCGCGGCGGTCGAGGGCCCGCCGGGACGGGCCGCCGGGCGGCGGCAGCGGCGCCTTGAGCGGGTCGTGCCCCCAGTTCATCAGGGAGTACCGCCACCGGGTGTCCCGGACGTCGCCGCTCGGCCGTTGCGCCATGTGCCGGCGGACGTATCCGACCACCTTCCGCATGTGCTTGAAGTCGGCCTCGGAGAGTTCGGCGCGCTTGCGGCGCAGCAGACCGATGATCCGCCGGCCGGACTCGTGCCCGACCGACTCACCGCCTCCGCCGCCCTTCCTGCGCCAGCCGACGTGCTTGGACTCGTCGCTCTCCAGCCACTTCGACAGCTCGCCGGGCTTCATGTTGACCGCCTCGGTGAACTCCCGGTAGGTGTCGCGGCCGTCGTCACGTCGACTCATGGCGCAACACCTCCGGTCGGTGGGCGACGTCGCGGCCCGAGTCGTCGTTGCGGATCCGGTACTGCGGCTCGTCCTGCGAGGCGTTCACGGCGTGCCCGCGCACATGCGTCCGGTCGACCAGCTTCTCCTTGACCACGCCGTACGCCCGGCCGCTGTGACTGGCCCAGGAGACGTGGTCGCCCTCGCGGAATTCCCTCTGCTCGGCCATACGCGGTGGCTACCCGGGCCCCGCCGGCCGAAACGGCCAGCCAGCGGCTCCCGGGCCGCCTGCGCGGCGCCGTGGGTGCTCATCCCGTGGTGGCGACCGCGCTCAGCCGGCGGGCTTCTCGGCCACGAAGATCGCGGTGCCGGGGAAGAGCCGCCCGCGCAGTGGGCTCCACTGCCCCCAGATCCCCTCGTGTCCCGCCGGCCACTCCGGCTCCACCAGGTCGACCAGCCGGAAACCGGCGTCGACCAGCTCCCGGATCCGGTCGCCGAGGGTGCGGTGCTGCTCCACGTAGCTGGCCACCCCGGCGTCGTCCTGCTCGACGTAGGGGGCGCGGTCGAAGTAGGAGTGCACCGCCCGCAGCCCGCCCTCGCCCGGGTCGTCGAGGAAGATCCACCGCATCGGGTGGGTGACCGAGTAGACCCAGCGGGCGCCGGGGCGCAGCACCCGGTACACCTCCCGCATCAGCGCGGCGGAGTCGGCCACGAACGGGATCGCCCCGAACGCCGTGCAGGCGGTGTCGAACGCCTCGTCGGCGAAGGGCAGGGCGAGCGCGTCGGCCTGCACCAGCGGCACGCGTACGCCGCTGCGCTCGGCGGCGAGCGCGGCGTGCCGCAACATGCCGGCGGACAGGTCCATCGCGACCGGCCGGGCGCCCTGGGTGGCCAGCCACCGGGCAGCGGCCGCGGCCCCGGCGCCGACCTCCAGGATGCGGCGGCCGGTCAGCTCGCCGAGCAGCCGGACGTCGGCCTCGCGCACCCCCTCCGGGCACCAGACGAAGTCCACCTCGCCAAGGAACGCCCCGTGCTCGGCCTGGTAGTCGTCGGCGTCGGCGTCCCACCACCCGCGGTTGGCCCGGCGGGCCTCGGTGTCACTGACCCGGCGCCGGGTCACCCGGCTGTCGTCGTCCACCCGCTCACGCTAGGGCTCATCGACGCCGCGATCGCGGCTGGGCCCGGCGTGGCGGCCGAGGTAAGTAGCGTGACAGATGTGACGCGCGAGACAGGTGGGACGGATTCCGGGTGATTTCTCGGCTTTCGCAGGTCACGAGGCGACGACCAGACGGGAGGGCTTGCACGCTGTGGTAATGCGCAGGGTAGGCTTGACGATGCGCTCGCGGATCGTGTGCCTCGGCAGGGAGCAGGTGCGCGGTCGACGAAGCCACCTGACGGCGCCACATCAATTCTCACTTGGCAGTCGTTCGGTGTGCCCGACGACGGATCCGCTGGCGCGACAGGGTCACCGCGACACCAGCCTGCAGTGACAACCCATCCGACCGGAGCAACCGCCCACATGACGAGCAGCATCGAGGCCCCCTCGAGCGCCACCAAGGTCACCGTCGACGACCTCGGCTCCGAGGAAGCTTTCCTCGCCGCGATCGACGAGACCATCAAGTACTTCAACGACGGCGACATTGTCGAAGGCACCGTCGTCAAGGTCGACCGGGACGAGGTCCTGCTCGACATCGGCTACAAGACCGAGGGTGTCATCCCCTCTCGTGAGCTGTCGATCAAGCACGACGTGGACCCGGCCGAAGTGGTCTCGGTTGGCGATCACATCGAGGCCCTTGTCCTCCAGAAGGAGGACAAGGAGGGGCGTCTGATCCTCTCGAAGAAGCGCGCTCAGTACGAGCGGGCCTGGGGCACGATCGAGAAGATCAAGGACGAGGACGGCGTCGTCCGCGGCTCGGTCATCGAGGTGGTCAAGGGTGGCCTCATCCTCGACATCGGGCTGCGCGGCTTCCTGCCCGCCTCCCTGGTCGAGATGCGGCGCGTGCGGGACCTGCAGCCGTACGTCGGGCGCGAGCTCGAGGCCAAGATCATCGAGCTGGACAAGAACCGCAACAACGTGGTCCTGTCCCGCCGGGCCTGGCTGGAGCAGACCCAGTCCGAGGTGCGCACCGAGTTCCTCAACAAGCTCCAGAAGGGCCAGGTCCGCAAGGGCGTCGTGTCCTCGATCGTCAACTTCGGCGCGTTCGTCGACCTCGGCGGCGTCGACGGTCTGGTGCACGTCTCCGAGCTCTCCTGGAAGCACATCGACCACCCGTCCGAGGTCGTCGAGGTGGGCCAGGAGGTCGAGGTCGAGGTCCTGGACGTCGACCTGGACCGCGAGCGGGTCTCGCTGTCGCTGAAGGCGACGCAGGAGGACCCGTGGCGGCAGTTCGCCCGCACCCACGCGATCCAGCAGATCGTGCCGGGTAAGGTCACCAAGCTGGTGCCGTTCGGCGCGTTCGTCCGGGTCGACGACGGCATCGAGGGCCTGGTCCACATCTCCGAGCTGGCCGAGCGCCACGTGGAGATCCCGGAGCAGGTCGTCCAGGTCGGCTCCGAGGTCATGGTCAAGGTCATCGACATCGACCTCGAGCGTCGCCGGATCTCGCTGTCGCTCAAGCAGGCCAACGAGGGCTTCGTCGAGGGCGAGGAGCACTTCGACCCGACCCTCTACGGCATGGCGGCGACCTACGACACCGAGGGCAACTACATCTACCCCGAGGGCTTCGACCCGGAGACGGGCGAGTGGCTCGAGGGCTACGACAAGCAGCGCGAGACCTGGGAGAACCAGTACGCCGAGGCTCGTCAGCGCTGGGAGGCGCACACCAAGCAGGTGCAGAACTCCCGCGCCGCCGACGCCGAGGCCGCTGCCAACCCGACTCCGGTCGTTCCCGCCGGTGGTGGCACCACCTCCTCGACCAGCCCGGCCCCGAGCCGGCAGGCCGAGGAGCCGGCCGGCACCCTGGCCACCGACGAGGCGCTCGCCGCTCTGCGGGAGAAGCTCGCCGGGGGCAAGTGACCCGAATGACGACTCCAGCTCGGTGCGTCTGACGCCGCGCAGTGCCCTGGAGCCGTTGCTGACGACGACGGGCCCCGTCCCGGCGATCATCCGATCGCCGGCGGCGGGGCCCTCGCCGTTTCCGCCGACGCCCGCCCCGCACAGGGCCGGCCGGTTGGCAGGGCGGGCTTGATCAGGTTGACTGGTGCCGTGCTGATGGTGGGGTTGACCGGCGGGATCGGGTCGGGCAAGAGCGCCGTGGCGGCCCGGCTCGCAGCGCTCGGCGCGCTGCTGATCGACGCCGATCAGGTGGCCCGTGAGGTGGTCGCGCCGGGCACCCCGGGGCTCGCCGAGATCGTCGAGGCCTTCTCCCCGGGGGTGCTGGCCGCCGACGGCAGTCTCGACCGCCCGGCGCTCGGCGCGCTGGTCTTCGCCGACGAGGCTGCCCGCCGCCGGTTGGAGGCGATCACCCACCCCCGGGTACGGGCCCGGACCGCCGAGCTGGCCGTCACGGCGGCGCCCGACGCGGTCGTGGTCAACGACGTGCCGCTCCTGGTCGAGGTGGGGCTCGCGCCCACGTACCACCTGGTGGTCGTGGTGCAGACGGCCGTGCCGACCCGGCTGGAGCGGCTGGCCCGCGACCGGGGGATGGATCGGGCGGAGGCCGAGCGACGGATCGCCGCGCAGGCCGACGACGCCCGCCGGCGGGCGGTGGCCGATGTGCTGCTGACCAACGACGGCAGCCTGGCCGAGCTGCACGACGCGGTCGACGCGCTCTGGCAGAACCGGCTGCTGCCCTACGAGCGGAACCTGCGCGAGCGGCGGGTGGCCCAACCGGAGCAGGTTCGGCTGGCCGAGCCGGACCCGACCTGGCCGCAGCAGTACGACCGGCTGGCCGCCCGGATCCGGCGCGCGATCGCCCCGGCCGAGTGGCGGATCGACCACATCGGCTCCACCGCCGTGCCCAAGCTGGCCGCGAAGGACGTCATCGACATCCAGCTCACCGTGCCGACCCTCGCCGAGGCCGACGGGCCGCTCGTCCAGCGGCTGGCCGACGCCGGCTTCCCGCGCATGCCGGGCCAGTGGTGGGACAGCCCCCGGGCGGCCGGCCGGGGCCGTTGGGACAAGCGGCTGCACGCCAGTGCCGACCCGGGCCGCCCGGTCAACCTGCACATCCGCGCGGCGGACTCCCCGGGCTGGCGGTACGCGCTGCTGACCCGCGACCACCTGCGCGCCGATCCGGACCAGCGGTCCGCGTACCTGCTGCTCAAGCGGGAGCTGGCGGCGACCGCGCCGGACAGCACCACCTACACCACCGCGAAGGACCCGTGGTTCGACGAGGAGCACCTGCGCGCCGAGGAGTGGGCGGCGCAGACCGGCTGGCGGCCCTGACCGCCGGGCCGCCGATGCTCCGGCCCGGTCAGCGGCCCGATGCCGCCGTCGGGGCCCGGCCGGCCGGCCGCTGCGGCGCGGGCAGCCGGGGCACCGTGCCGGGACTGAGGTCCAGCTGCGCCCAGACGCCCGGCCGGGTGTGCAGCTCGACCCGGCGCAGCAGGCCCGCCCGGTCGATCCAGTAACGCAGCCGGGTCCGGGAGGTACCCAGCTCGATTACGTCCACCGTCCGCCCGGCCAGAGTGTCCTGCCGCAGCCGCACCGGCGAGCCGGACGGCGCCGTGCGGCCCGCGGCGAGGGCCGCGTCGACCAGCACGGTCAGCTCGTCCGACCCGACCCGCGGCGAGCGCCAGGTGGCGCCGGACGGCGGCGGCAGTGGGGGCCGGCCCGGCTGCTCCGGGTCACCGGCGGCAGGCACGTCCGCCCGGGAGCTCCCGGCCCGGTCCCGGCGCAGCAGCGTTCGGCGATCCGGTACGCCGAGGTCGGTCACCGCCAGGTAGGCGGCGCCGGCGCTCCAACTCAGCCAGCCCGCCCCGCGCAGGTTCGTCTCCCGCCCGACCGGGGCGGTGAGCGTCGCCGTCGCGCCGCCACGGGCTCGCAACCGCCCGGGCAGGCGGTCCAGTCGGGCCTGCTCGCCGGCGGTCAGCGCGCGGGGCAGCCCGGGTCGACCACCGAGGGCGTCGACCGGGCGCAGGGTCGGCCGGTCCGTCCGGTTCAGCGTCACGGTCACCGGCCCCGAGCCGGACAGCCGGGCGGTCAGCCGGTGCAGCCGGGCCTCCCGGTCCACCCAGTACCGCGGCAGGTCGTCCGGATCGGCCGCCGGACTCGGCGTGCCCGCGACGGCGGGTGCCGGCAGCGGCGCGGCCAGGACGTCCACCGGCCCGGCCGCCAGGCTCTCCTGGCGCACCCAGCGGGCACCGGACCCACGCAACGCCGCGGGGGGTTCCGCGCGGTCGGCGGCGAGGCCGAAGAGCAGCTTGAGCACGGGCGCCAGGGCGCCCCCGGCGGGCAGGTCGTGCAGCCGCCAGCGGTCGGCGGGCGGCACCAGCGGAGGCGGCGCCGCAGTGGGTACCGCCGCCGGGTCGGGGCGGATCACCAGCACCGACGGGGTGGCCTGGAGCAGGCCGCGCTCCGCGCCCGCGCCCGGTCCGCCGACGTCGAGGTAGAGCAGCGGGCGGGACCAGTCGACCCAGCCCACCAGCTCGGTGCGGGCCGCCCCGTCGCCGACCGTCACGTGCAGCCCGGCGCGCAGGTCGCGGTAGTTGGTGACCCGTACCGCGGCCAGCCGTTCGCTCTCGGGGACGGTCAGCGCCCGGGGCGGTTCGACCGGATCGGGAGCCCAGCTGAGCAACCCGAGCACCAGGCCCACAGCGGAGAGGACAGCGACCCCGCCGAGCAGCGCCAGCAGACCCCGCCGGCGGCGGCTGGTGACCCGGGGCAGGAACCCGGAGTCGTCGGGGCCGCCGCCTCCGCCGGGCGAAACCGCGGGGGTCGCCAGGGCAGAAATGGCCGGGACGGCGGAGCCGGTCGGCCGGGGTCGGTCGGCCGGAGAGGTCGTCGGGGGGTCCGGGCGAGCGGCCCGGGCGGGGGACGTGTCCACGCGTTGTTGAACGGGCGGGACACGGGTGGGGTGACGAATAGGGGCGCTCGCGGCGGCCGGTCAGCGCCTCGAGCGCGACCACCACGGGTGCGCACGCCGGGCACGCCGGGTGCTGCGACCCCTGTGCCGGGGGTGGCCTGCCGTGATGACGGCTGGGCCACCGGCCCGGTCGGCCGCCGCGAGCGGCCTACGGAAAGAGCGTAGCCGGGTGGCATGTGCCACACAATGGAATATCGAAGCTGATCAGGTGCCTCCCCGAGACGGCGGATCGTGTCGGACCTCCGGCGTACCGTTGAGGTCATGGCGCTCGACATTCCCCGGCTGGACGGCCGCTTCCAGGTCGTCAGTGAATTTCAGCCCGCCGGTGACCAGCCGGCGGCCATCGACGACCTGGAGCGCCGGGTCCGGCGCGGCGACCGCAACACCGTGCTGCTGGGCGCGACCGGCACCGGCAAGAGCGCCACCACGGCGTGGCTGATCGAGCGGTTGCAGCGGCCGACCCTGGTGCTGGCGCCCAACAAGACACTCTGCGCGCAGCTGGCCAAGGAGTTCAGCGAGCTGCTGCCGCACAACGCCGTCGAATACTTCGTCTCCTACTACGACTACTACCAGCCCGAGGCCTACATCCCGCAGACCGACACCTACATCGAGAAGGACTCCTCGATCAACGAGGAGGTGGAGCGGCTGCGGCACTCGGCGACCATGTCGCTGCTCACCCGCCGCGACGTGATCGTGGTGGCCACCGTCTCGGCGATCTACGGCCTGGGCACACCTGAGGAATACCTCGACCGCGCGGTCCGGGTCGCCGTCGGGCAGGAGCTCGACCGCGACCAGCTGCTGCGCCGGCTGGTCGACATCCAGTACACCCGCAACGACATGGCCTTCAACCGGGGCACCTTCCGGGTCCGCGGCGACACGCTGGAGATCATCCCGGCCTACGAGGAGCTCGCCGTCCGGGTGGAGCTCTTCGGCGACGAGGTGGAGAAGCTCTACTACCTCAACCCGCTCACCGGTGACGTGGTCCGCGAGGTCGACCAGCTGGTGATCTTCCCCGCCACGCACTACGCCGCCGGCCCGGAGCGGATGGAGCGGGCGATTCGCGACATCGAGGTCGAGCTGGCCGAGCGGCTGGCCGAGCTGGAGCGGCAGGGCAAGCTGCTCGAGGCGCAGCGGCTGCGGATGCGCACCACCTACGACATCGAGATGATGCGCCAGGTCGGGTTCTGCTCCGGCATCGAGAACTACTCGATGCACATGGACGGGCGGCTGCCCGGCAGCCCGCCGCACTGCCTGCTCGACTACTTCCCCGACGACTTCCTCACCGTGGTCGACGAGTCGCACGTGACGATCCCGCAGATCGGCGGCATGTACGAGGGCGACGCGTCGCGTAAGCGGATGCTCATCGACCACGGCTTCCGGCTGCCCAGCGCCGCCGACAACCGGCCACTGCGCTTCGACGAGTTCCTGGAGCGGGTCGGCCAGATGGTCTACCTCTCCGCGACCCCGGGCCCGTGGGAGTTGGAGCAGGCCCAGGGCGAGTTCGTCGAGCAGGTGATCCGCCCGACCGGTCTGATCGACCCCGAGGTCATCGTCAAGCCGACCAAGGGCCAGATCGACGACCTGATGCACGAGATCAAGCTGCGTACCGAGCGCGACGAGCGGGTCCTGGTCACCACGCTGACCAAGAAGATGGCCGAGGACCTGTCCGACTACCTCCTGGAGAACGGCATCCGGGTGCGTTACCTGCACTCCGAGGTCGACACCCTGCGCCGGGTGGAGCTGCTGCGCGAGCTGCGCAAGGGCGACTACGACGTGCTGGTCGGCATCAACCTGCTCCGGGAGGGCCTCGACCTGCCCGAGGTGTCCCTGGTGGCGATCCTCGACGCCGACAAGGAGGGGTTCCTGCGCAGCGGCCGGTCGCTGATCCAGACCATCGGCCGGGCCGCCCGAAACGTCTCCGGCCAGGTGCACATGTACGCCGACAAGATCACGCCGTCGATGGCGGACGCGATCGACGAGACCAACCGTCGGCGCGAGAAGCAGACCGCGCACAACGAGGCGCACGGCATCAGCCCCGAGCCGCTGCGCAAGAAGATCCACGACATCCTGGACGACATCTACCGCGAGGCCGAGGACACCGAGCAGAACACCCGGGTCGGCGGCGCGGTGCGGCAGCTGTCCCGGGGCAAGGCGCCGGTCAAGGAGACCCGCAGCCGTGGCCGGGCCGCCACCGGCGGCACCTCCCGCGAGGGGATGGCCCGGGCCGACCTGGCCCAGCTCATCCAGGAGCTCAACGACCAGATGCTCGCCGCCGCGCGGGAGCTGCAGTTCGAGCTGGCCGCGCGGATCCGTGACGAGGTCGTCGACCTGAAGAAGGAGCTGCGCGGCATGGACGCCACCGGGGTGAAGTGACCGATGGCGGCCCTCGCGCCGGTCGGTGAGGTGGTGCTGGGCCTGCCCGACGCCCGGCTTCGCCCGTTCGTCGACCGGTACGTCGGCTACCGCGAACGCGCCGATCTGCCACTGGTCCGCCGAGAGGTCGCCGGCGCGTTCGTGGTGCTCATCCTCGGCTGGGGCGCTCCGCTCGACGTGGTCGTCCCGCACAGCGACGAGCGGAGCGCCTACCGCGTCGACTCCTTCGTCGCCGGCACCTTCGACCGCTGGTGCACCACCCGCACGATCGGCGTCGGCCAGGGAGCCGAGCTTCTGCTCGCGCCGCTGGCCGCCCGGCGGATCCTGGGTGTGCCGCTCGGCGAGCTGACCAACCGGGCGGTCGGCGCGGCCGCGCTCCCCGGCGGCTGGCTCGACCGGCTCCGAGACCGGCTCGCCTCGGCGGTCACCTGGCCGCAGCGGTTCGCGCTGCTCGACGCGGCGATCACCGCCCGGCTGGCCGGCTCGACGCCGGTGGACGCCCGGGTGGCCTGGGCGTGGCGGCGGCTGACGGCCAGCGGTGGGCGGGTCGGCATCGGGTCGCTCGCCGACGAGCTGGGCTGGAGCCGACGCCACCTGGCCGCCCGGTTCCGCCACGAGGTGGGGCTGCCGCCGAAGACCACCGCCCGGCTGCTGCGCTTCCAGCACGCCTACGCGGCGCTGGCCGCCCCGCCGCTGCCAACGGGTGACACTTCTACCGGGCCATCGGGGGCCTTGGCCGTCGGGCCGGGCGGGCTCTCCGCCGGGTCGGGCCAGGGAGGGTCGGCGGTGGTGGCCGGCGGCTGGGCCGAGGTGGCGGCCCGCCACGGCTACTACGACCAGTCGCACCTGATCCGGGAATTCCGCGAGTTCGCCGGGGACACCCCGACCGCTCTGCTCGCCGCTGCTGAGGCCCCGACATCCCGGACGTAGCGCGACCCTGGGGCCCGCGGGGGAGGTCACATTCGTCCAATACTCGCCGCCGCGACGGCGCCAGACTCGGCGGTATGCGAACCCTCTATCCCGTCTTCCGCTACCCCGATGCCCGGGCGGCCGTCGACTGGCTCCGGGCCGCGTTCGGCTTCCAGGTCCACGCCGTGCACGACGCGCCGGACGGCACGGTGGCGCACGCCGAACTCGTCCTGGACACCGGCATGATCATGCTCGGCGAGAGGTCCACGTCGCGCCCGCGGCCGGCCGAGGACGACTGGGCGTTGTACGTGGCGGTCGACGACGTCGACGCGCACTGCGCCCGGGCGCGCGCCGCAGGCGCGGAGATCATCCGGGAACCCGCCGACACCGACTACGGCTCCCGCGACTACGCCGCCCGCGACCTCGACGGCAACGTGTGGAGCTTCGGCACCTACCGACCCTGAGCCGCGCTTCGTCGGGGAGCCGGTCGCGAGCCGCCTACCGACCCTGAGCCGTGCTTCGTCGGGGAGCCGGTCGCGAGCCGCCGACCCGGCGGGGCCCACCGCTGATCGGCCCCGGCATCGTGTCCGATCGCGCCTCGGCGGGTCGATGACCAGGCCGGATACGGCGCCGGAGGGGGCCGGGGCGGCGGCGGGGCCGATCGGCTTTGATTGCGTTGCGCGAGCGAGGTATTGCAGTGGGTGACGGTCCTGCGTAATCTCCCTCGGTGGGGAGGCCGGGAATGCCGTTGCCAACGAGTCCTGTCATTCGCCGTGTGCGACTCGGCGCCGAGCTGCGCCAGCTGCGCCGGCGCGAAGCGTTGACCCTGGAACAGGTCTGCGACCGGCTGGGGTGGGCCTCCACGTCCAAGCTGTCCCGCATCGAGCTGGGCCAGAGCCGTCCTGACCTGGCCGACGTGCTCGACCTGCTGGACGTCTACCAGGTGCCGACGTCGACCCGGGACGCGCTCATCGTCATCGCCCGGGACGCCGCCACCAGCCGGGGCTGGTGGAAGGCGCTGGGCGAGATGGGGGAGCGGCAGCGCACCTACGCCGAACTTGAGGCGGGTGCGGCGCGCATCGTCGAGTATCAGCCGGCCGTCGTGCCGGGGCTGCTGCAGACGCCCGCGTACGCCCGGCTGCGGATCGCTGCCGGCGCCACGCTCGACCCGGAGGTCGATGTGGACGCGGAGGTGCGCGCCCGCGCGGTGCGGCAGGAGGTGCTGCGTCGGGCCGACCCGCCCCGGTACACCGCGCTGCTGGCCGAAGCCGTCTGCGACCCGGGGGAGATGCCGGTCGAGGTCTGGCGGGAGCAGGTGCGGCACCTGGTGGCGTTGACCGGGCTGTCGAACGTGACCGTGCGGCTGCTGCCCCGTGGTGCGGTGGCGCACGGCGGCCTGCATGCGCTCACGCCGTACTCCTGCTATGCCTTTCCCGACCCGGCGGACCCCCGCACCGTGATGCTGGAGGCGCTCACCACCGACGTGCGGCTGGCCACCGTCGCGGATGTCGACCGGTACGACCGGCTAACCGAGGCGCTGCTGGACGCCGCGCTCCCGGCGGAGGAGACGGTGACCGCGCTGGCCCGCGGCATCGGCGACTGAGCGGGCGCGCCGCCCGGCTCGCGCGGTCACCGGGCCCGGCGCCCCCGAGCCCGTCGGGACCGGTGGTCCGCGCGTGCGTCCGCACGGTAGGCGACGGGTACGACAGCTGCGGTCAGGCCGGCACGTCGAGGAAGTGTTCGACGTGTGGCGGGCTGGCGAAGTGTGGGCCGATCAGCTCCCGCCACCGGGTGAACCGCTCGGTGCCGCGGAAGTTCTCGTTGTGTGCCTCGACCGAGTCCCACTCGACCAGCAGCACGAACCGGGACGGGGACTCGATTCCCCGGGTCATCCGGACCGACCGGCAGCCGGGCGTGCCGGCGAGCACCGGATGCCCCTGGGCGTACGCGGCGGCGAACGCGTCCTCGTTGCCGGGCAGTACGTCGATCAGCGCGACCTCAAGCACCATGCCGGAAGCCTCCCACGGCGGCCGACCCCACCGGTGTCGCGGGGTCTGTTCTCAGGCCCGCGCCGGCCCTAGGGTGGGCGCGCGGAAGGGAGTGGGAATGATCGACTGGCTCACCGGCACGGCGTTCACCGTGGCCGGCACCGGCACCACCTGGGCGGAGCTGCTCGGCTTCGCCACCGGCGTGGTCAACGTCTGGTTGGTGGCCCGGCAGCGGATCGCGAACTGGCCGGTCGGCATCGCCAACGTGCTGCTGCTCATGCTGTTGTTCTGGACCGCCGGCCTCTACGCCGACGCCGGACTGCAGATCGTCTACGTCGGACTGGGCCTCTACGGCTGGTGGCACTGGCTCTTCGGCGGGGAGCAACGAAGCCGGCTCACCGTGAGTCGGACGGGGCGGCGCGAGTGGCTGGCGCTGGCCGTCGCCGGAGTGCTGCTCACCGCCGGCCTCTGGGCCCTGCTGGACCGGGCCACCGACTCCACGGTGCCCTTGCCGGACGCGCTGACCACGGCGCTCTCCCTGCTGGCCACGTACGGGCAGACCCGCAAGCGGGTGGAGAGCTGGTGGCTGTGGATCGCCGCCGACCTGATCTACATCCCGCTCTACGCGTACAAGGGGCTGTACCTGACCGCTGCCCTGTACCTGGTCTTCCTCGCCCTCTGCGTGCTCGGGCTGCGCACCTGGCGCGCCGACCTGCGCCGGGCCGAGCAGCCGACCCCCGTGCCGCCCGGCCCGGCCCCGGTGACCGCTTGACCAGCCAGGAGGCGGTGCGCGGGGAGCAGGCCGCTGACCTGGGGGCCGGCCCGGTGGCACCGGAGTTCCGGCACGGGATGGTGGTGGGCAAGTTCTATCCGCCGCACGCCGGGCACCACGCCCTGATCGCGGCCGCGGCCGCCCGGTGCGCGGCGGTCACCGTGGTGGTGGCCCCGTCCCGCCGGGAGTCCATCCCGCTCGCGCTCCGGCTCGACTGGCTGCGCGAGGTGCACGCGGAGACGCCGTGGGTCCGCTTCGTCGGCCGGTACGACGACCACCCGGTGGACTACGCCGACCCGGCGATCTGGGACGCGCACTGTGCGGTGTTCCGCGAGGCCGTCGGCGAGACGCCGGTGGACGCCGTCTTCTCCTCCGAGGCGTACGGCGTGGAGCTGGCCCGGCGCTTCGACGCCGTGCCGGTGGCGGTGGATCCGGATCGGCGGACCGTGCCGGTCTCCGGTACCGCCGTGCGCGCGGACCCGGCGGGCCACTGGCGGTGGCTGGCCCCGCCGGTGCGGGCCTGGTTCGTGAAGCGGGTGGTGGTGGTCGGCGCCGAGTCGACCGGCACCACCACCATGGCCGGCGCGCTCGCCGCCCACTACCGCACCAAATGGGTGCCGGAGTACGGCCGGGAGCTGACCGCGCGCAAGCTCGCCCGCCTGCGCGAGCGGCAGCCGGCGGCGACCGTTTTCGACGTGGTCTGGGACTCCGGCGACTTCCGGGAGGTGGTCCGGGAGCAGCGGGCGGCCGAGGACGCCGCGGCCCGGGTGTGCGGCCCGTTGCTGATCTGCGACACCGACGCGCGGGCCACCGCCGTCTGGGAGGAGCGCTACCTCGGCGCCGCGTCCCCGGCGGTACGCGCCGCCGCCCGGCGACCCGCGTTGTACCTGCTCACCGACGACCGGGGCGTGCCGTTCACCGATGACGGCCTGCGCGACGGGGCGCACCTGCGAGCCTGGATGACCGACCGGTTCCGGGTCGAGCTGGCCGACTGCGGGGTGCCGGTGGTGGAGCTGACCGGCCCGCACGAGGAACGGCTGGCCCGGGCGGTCGCGGCCTGCGACGCGCTGCTCGCCGCGGGTTGGCCCCTGGCCGACCCGTTGGCCCCGCCCATTGGAAACCCAGCCTCCTAGGACGCCCTTTCGGTGTGCCACCCGACACGCCGCCGTGCTATTCCGAGCGGGGACGTGTCCGGTACCACCGGTGCCCGACGTGCGATCACCGCGGGCGGTACGCCACAATGGTGATCGAGGAGGGGAGTATTCCCTCGCGACGGAGTCGTCAGCACGGTCGACCACCCCTCAGTGGCGCGACCCGGCCCCGTCGGTCACCGCCAGCCGGTGACGGAAGAGACCTCCGACAGTCACCAGAGTGAGCGTCACCGGCACACCACGTCCTCGCAGGGCGTACGGTGTGCCGGTCGCCGCGTGTCTGCCGGAGGAATGAACGTTGGACGTGTCCGGATTGGTGTGGGCGGGAACGCTCGTCGCACTGACTGCGGTCCTGCTCGTCGACCTGCTGATCATCGGTCGACGCCCGCACGAGCCGAGCGTGCGTGAGTCGAGCCTCTGGGTCGGCTTCTACGTCGGCCTGGCCCTGCTCTTCGGAGCGGGGATCTGGCTGACCGCCGGCCCCAGCGCGGCCGGCCAGTTCTACACCGGCTGGCTGACCGAGTACAGCCTCTCGGTCGACAACCTCTTCGTCTTCGTGATCATCATGGCCCGGTTCGCGGTGCCCCGGCAGTACCAGCAGAAGGTGCTGCTCGTCGGCATAGTGCTGGCGCTGCTGATGCGCGGCGGGTTCATCGCCGCCGGCGCGGCGCTGATCTCCCAGTTCTCCTGGGTGTTCTACATCTTCGGCGCGTTCCTGATCTACACCGCGATCAACCTGGCCCGCCAGGGGGAGCCCGACGAGGACGAGTTCTCCGAGAACGTGCTGATCCGGTGGAGCCGCAAGGCGCTGCCGATCTCGAAGGCGTACGACGGGGGGCGGCTGACCACCCACGAGGGCGGTCGCCGGCTGTTCACCCCGCTGCTGATCGTGATGATCGCGATCGGCACCACCGACCTGATCTTCGCGCTGGACTCGATCCCGGCGATCTTCGGCATCACCCAGGAGCCGTACCTGGTCTTCACCGCCAACGTCTTCGCCCTGATGGGGCTGCGGCAGCTCTACTTCCTGCTCGGCGGCCTGCTCGACCGGTTGATCTACCTCAGCTACGGCCTGGCCGTGGTGCTCGGCTTCATCGGGGTGAAGCTGGTGCTGGAGGCGCTCGCCGACAACAACCTGCCGTTCATCAACGGCGGCGAGCACGTCGGCTGGGCCCCGCACATCCCGATCTGGCTCTCCCTGCTGGTCATCCTCGGCACCCTGCTGGTGGCCACGGTGGCCAGCCTGGTCAAGTCCGCTCGGGACCGGCGTCGGGAGCTGGCCGAGGCGCGCGGCTGACGACCGGGCCGTTCGCGGCCTGACAGCATCGAGGGGCGCCTCCGGAACCGGGGGCGCCCCTCGACGCGTACGGCTCGCGTCGCGGGTGGGTCGGTCACGAGTGGGGTGGCGTCGGGCGTGGGCCGCGATAGGGCAGGGTGGCGCTGTAGACCACGTTGGTGGTGGTGCTGCCGAACGAGGCGAGCTCGTTGACGATCTGTTCGAGATGCGCCATCGACGTGGCCGCCACCTTCAGCACGTAACAGTCGTCGCCCGTGGTGCGCAGGCACTCCAGGATCTCCGACCGCCGCTCCAGCAGCTGGCGGAGCGGTTCGTGGCGGCTGCCGGGATACTTGAGCCGCACCACCGCGAGCACGGCGAAGCCCGCCTTGGGCAGGTCGACCTCGGCGCGGTAACCGGTGATCACACCGGTCGCCTCCAGCCGCCTGACGCGTTCGGTGGTGGCCGACGCGCTCAGCTTGACCCGGCGACTGAGCTCGGTGATCGGCAGGCGACCGTCGTTCTGAAGTTCGACCAGGATCGACCAATCGACGGCATCAAGATTCTCGGCCACGCAGTCAATTTAGCGCCGAATCCACGGCAGATGCCAGCGATGGCCGGGAACATCGCGTTCCCAATCCCGATCCAGGCTGACTAGGCTCGGACCGTGCAGATTGGCGTGAACGTGCCCAACTTCGCCCCCGGTACCGACCCGGAGTTGTTGCGGCAGTGGGCGCAGACGATCGAGGGTCTGGGCTTCGACCTGCTGATGGTCTCCGACCACATCGCGGTGACCCCCGACGTGGCCGAGCAGTACCCGGCGCCGTTCTATGAGCCGTTCACCACGCTGTCCTGGCTGGCCGGGGTGACCCAGCGGGTCAGGCTGGGCACCACGGTGCTCGTCCTTCCCTACCGGCACCCGCTGCTCACCGCCCGGATGGCGGCGAACCTCAACCGGCTCAGCGGCGGCCGGTTCGTCCTCGGCGTCGGCGTCGGCTGGGCCCGGCAGGAGTTCGACGCGCTCGGTGTGCCGTTCCAGCGACGCGGCGCGCTGACCGACGACTACCTGCGTGCCGTGCGCGACGCGTGGCGGAACACCGACGACTACGACACCGATGCGATCCCGATCTGGGTCGGCGGCAACAGCGACACGGGCATGCGCCGCGTCGTACGCCTCGGCGACGCCTGGCACCCGCTGCGGCCCATGCCCGGCTGGCTGGCCGAGGCGTCGGAGCGGCTGAAGGCCGTCGCGGACGAACTCGGTCGCCCGGTGCCCGCGTTGACGCCGCGCATCGCACTGCGGGAGACCCGTGAGCCGGTCACCGACCCGGGGCGGCTCGCCGGTGTCGGGACCATCGACCAGATCTTCGCCGACCTCGAGCAGATCCGTTCACTCGGCGCCGAGACGGTGGTGCTGGATCCGTTCAACGGTGACCTGACCGAGATCCGCCGGCCCGAACGCGCCTGGCGGACGCTGGCGGCCGTGGCCGCACATCACAAATCCCAGGAGGATCGATGAGCCCCGACGACGAGAGGTTTCTCCGACGTGCCGTGGAGATCGCCGGCCAGGCCGGCGCGTCCGGCGAACGGCCCTTCGGCTCGTTGCTCGTCGGCCCGGACGGCACGGTCCTGGTCGAGGACCACAACACCGTGGTCTCCGACTCGGACATCACCGCCCACCCGGAGCTGAAGCTGGCCCGCTGGGCTGCCCGGGAACTCGCCCCCGACGTGGCGGCCGGCACCACCATGTTCACCAGTTGCCAGCCCTGCCCGATGTGTGCGACCGCGATCGACCGGTCCGGCCTCGGCCGGGTGGTGTACGCCCTGTCCAGCGAACAGTTCGAGCAGGTCAAGCCGGCCACCCCGCCGCTGCCTCCGGTGCGGTACGAGGGGCCGGCGCTGTTCGACGAGGCGCGCCGGCCGATCGACGAGCACTACTAGCCGACGGAGCGGCGGACAGGCGATGCGGCGGCGTCGCGGCGCTCAGACGCGGTGGGCGCCGACCAGGGTGGCGGTCCGGTCGGCGGGCAGCGGCTCCTCCAGCACCCGGCGTTGCCGGTAGCAGGCGTGCAGCATCCGCCGGTGGTCGCCGTCGCCGGGTTCGGCGGTGACGATGCCGATGTGGTGGATCTTCCGGCCGGGGCGGGCGAAGAAGTAGAGGTCGCCGGGGCGCTCCGCGCCCAGTGGCACCGGCGTGGTCGCCGCCGCCTGGTCGTCGGCGTCGCGCGGCAGTCGCACCCCGAACCGCCGCCAGGCGAGGTGTACCAGCCCCGAGCAGTCGATCCCGTGTGCGGAGACCCCGCCCCAGACGTAGACGACGTGCAGCAGCCGGTGGGCCACGGCCAGCACCTGCTCGGCTGACGGTGGGGTCGCCGGCAGCTCCGCCAGGTGCGCCTCGGACAGCCAGAGCGGGTCGGCGTGGCCCGGCACGTGCACCGGCCGCCAGCCGTCGCGGGCCGGCCCGGCGGCGGACAGCCGGGTGCCGAGGATGACCCCGGGCAGGACCACCGACCCGTCGGGGGTGTCGCGCAGCCCGGTCACCACGGCGTCGACCACCAGCGGCGCGGTGTCGGACGCCGGGGGAGCGGCCGGGGCCGGGACGAGCTGGTCGGCGGGGAGCCAGCCGGGGTAGCCACGAGGGTCGAGCTTGGCGGCCGGCTGCTCGACGGCGACCACGTGCGCCCAGCCGTCCGGGCGCAACTCGGTGACGAGGACCCGCTCACCGAGCAGCAGCTGACTCAGGACGCAGTCGCCGACCTGCTGGTCGGTGTCCATGCCGGAGATCCAGGCCGGGATGTCGGTGCGCGCGGCGAGGGCGGGACGGTCGATCGGTCGCACCGCCTCGGGGGAGGTCCAGAGCGTCGCGACCGCGACCCGGACGACGGCCTCGCGGCCCGGCTGCAGCTCCACGTCAACCCCCAGCTGGTGTGCCCTGCTCCCGCGAGCCTATGAAAGAAACCAACGATCATCAACCGCGAGTCTGCACCTTTACTTCATCTATCGAGGTCACGCCGAGCCCCGGGGCGTCCGGCAACAGCACCTTCGCGGCCTCGTACCGGATCCCGCCGCGCACCGGCGACCAGGCCAGCCACCAGGCGGCGTCCAGGTCGGACACGGCGGTGGTGCCGTACGCGGCGACCAGACTGGCGGCCGCCCCGATCCCGATCCCGCTCTCCATCATCGAGCCGACCACGGTGCCCATGCCGTGTGCGGTGGCCAGGTCGAGCAGGGTGCGGGCGGGTTGCAGCCCGCCGCACTTGGCCAGTTTGACGTTGACCATGTCGGCCGCCCGGCGGCGGATCACCTCGACCAGGTCGCGCACGCCGAACACCGCCTCGTCGGCGAGGATCGGCACGTCCACCCGGTCGCTGACCCAGGCCAGACCGTCCAGGTCCCACCGGGCGACCGGCTGCTCGACGAGTTCCACGTCGAGCCGGGCGTCCTCGATCCCGCGGATCACCCGGACCGCCTCCCGGGCGGTCCAGCCCTGGTTGGCGTCGAGCCGGATCCGCACGTCCGGGCCGACCGCGGCGCGTACCGCCCGGACCCGGTCCAGGTCGCCGGCGGCGTCGGTGCCGACCTTGAGCTTCAGCACGTCGAAGCCCTCGGCGCGGCGCTTGCGGGCGGCGGCGACGAGATCGGCCGGGTCGCCGGCGGCGAGCGTCACGTCGGTGGGTACGGCGAGCGCGGTGCCGCCGAGCAGCCGTACCAGTGGCACCCCGAGCCGTCGGGCGGCGAGGTCGTGCAGCGCGACGTCGACGCCGGCCTTCGCCGCCTCGTTGCCGACCACCGCCCGCTGCACCTCGGCGCAGCGGGCCACCAGCTCGTCCGGGTCGCGGCCGGTGAGCATCGGACCGAGCAGCTCCCGGACGCAGGCCTCGGAGCCGGCGATCGACGCCCCGGTCACCTGCCACACCTGTGGCGCCTCGCCGAAGCCGGACCGGCCGTCGCTGTCGATCACCTCGACGACCAGGGTGTCGACCGTGGTGGTGCGGCGCAACGCGGTGACGAACGGCGTGTGCAGGGGGGCGGAGAGCCGGTGGGTGCGCACCGCGGCGATCGTCATGTGCGGCACCCTATACGCAGACGGACGGGCGAAGGGGCGGGCACATGAGCGAGCGCGGTGAGCGGGACTGGGAGCTGGTGGGCGCGCCGAACGCGCGTGACCTGGGCGGGTTGGTCGGGGCGGGCGGCCGGCGGGTGCGGCCGGGGCGGCTGATCCGCACGCCCGCGCTCGGTCGGCTGACCGACGAGGACCTGCCCGTGTTCGGCAAGCTCGCCCCGGCCTGTGTGGTCGACCTGCGCGCCGACTCGGAGATCGAGGTCGCCCCGGCGGACCGGCTGGTCGGTGAGCCCCGCCCGGTCCACCTGCCGGTGCACGACCCGGAGCACCCGGTCTTCACCTATGTCTCGGCGGTACTGCTCGGCCACGACCTGGGGGCGTACGCGGAGCTGGCGCGGCAGGGCACCCCGGGGGCGATGGCGGCGATCTACCGGTGGTTCGTCACCGGGGCGTCGGCCCGGGGCGGCTTCGCCGAGGCGGTGCGGCTGGCGGCCCGGCCGGAGAACCTGCCGCTGGTGTACCACTGCTCGGCGGGCAAGGACCGCACCGGTTGGCTCACCGTGATCCTGCTGAGCGCGCTCGGAGTGGACGAGGCGACGATCCGGGCCGAGTACCTGCGCAACAACGTACTGACCGAGAGCCTGCGCGCGGTGATCGTCGAGTCGATGCGTCGGCGGCAGCCGGAGCTGGACGTCGAGGCGGTGCTGCCGGTGCTGGAGGTGCGCCCCGAGTACCTGGACGCGGCCTACAGCGAGGTACGCCGGGTGCACGGCTCGTTCGAGGCGTACCTGCGCGACGGGCTCGGGCTGGACGACGAGGTCATCGAGGCGCTGCGGACGCAGTTGCTGGAGTGATCGGCGCCGGCGGCGCGGTGCCGGCGTGGCGCGCCCAGCCGGCGACGATCAGCGCCTGCCCCGCCGCGTAGCTCGCCATCACCAGCACGGGCGCGCCGGGCGGGTCGAGGACGCCGGCCACCCCGGTGGCGATGAGCAGGTCCGAGCCGAGGAAGAGCGCCCCACCGAGGCCGACCCGCCAGCCGTGGGCGGCGGCGGTGCTGGCCATGGCGGCGAGCGCGATCGCGTAACCGGCCACCGGCGCGGCGAGCCCGGCGTCGGTCAGCCCCGGCCACATCCAGACCAGTGCGGCGACGGTCAGCACGGCGTACCCGATCGGGGCCGCGAGCAGCGGCGGGCGGCGCAGCGCGGCGGCGGCGCCGTGCCGGGTGAAGGCCGCGACGTAGCAGAGGTGCGCGCCGAGGAAGAGCGCCATCCCGGTGACGAACCAGCCGGTGCCGGTGCCGAGCAGGGCCACGTCGCCCCCGGTGGAGCAGGCGAGCGCGGCGAGGACGAGCCGGGTCGGGCGGTGCCCGCGTTCGATGGCGGCCCGCCAGAGGTAGCCGGCGAGCAGCGGCATCAGCAGGGGCTTGGTGACCAGCTCGGCGAGGCCGCCACCGGTGGCGTTGGCGGCCAGGTTGGCGGCGGTCACCGCGACGAAGGCGGCCAGGAGGAGGCGGCTGCGGGGCATCGGCGGCTCCGGGTTGCGGGGGTACGCGCAGCCTAGCCGTGCCGGGGCCTGGTGGTCGGCCCGCGCGGGCCGGGATCCGGTACGCCGCGGGTCAGGGCAGTCCGTAGCTGTCGGCGAGCGCGTCGATCTCGGCAGCGAGCAGCGTGCCGGGGTCGAAGCCCATCCCGTTGAAGAGGCCCACGGCGGCCAGCCCGACCACGCCGTGCAGGCGGGCCCAGGCGGTCACCGCGCCGCTCAGCGCGTCGCCGGGGTCGCCGGCCGGGGCGAACGCGCCCACCCAGGTGGCGACGGCGGGGGTGGTCTCCGCCCATCGGGCGAGCTGCGCCCGCAGTGCTGCGGCGCCGGGCCCGGGCCGTCCCTCGGCGAGGACGGTGAGGAACGGGCCGAGCACCGCGCGGGCCCGGTCGACGGTCTCCGGTGGTGCCTGGTAGGTGGGGCTGGGTGGGCCGGTGAGCAGCAGATAGCTCTGCGGGTGGGCGAGGGCCCAGTCCCGGTAGGCGGCGGCGAGGGCGTGCAGCCGGGCCCGGGCCGGGGCGTCGCCGGCCGCTTCGGCGGCGGCGGCCACCACGGTCGCCACGTCGCCGTAGGCGTCGAGGATCAGTTCGGTGAGCAGTTCGTCGCGGCTGCCGAAGTACTTGTAGAGCGCCGGGCCGGAGACGCCGAGGCGCTTGGCGATGCCGGTGAGCGCCACCGCCCCGGCGCCGCCGGTGGCGATCTGTTCCAGCGCGGCCTGCTTGATCTCGGCGCGCACCTGGGCGCGGTAGCGCTCGCGCGGTCCGCCGGCACCGTTCGGCACGGCTCACCTCCCTGCTCGGTGCCGCGGAACGGGCGGCACTTGAAGGCACAGCCTAACTGTGGTTAGGGTGTGTAACTAACACGAGAAAGTCTAACCAAGGAGTGGGTCATGAACCAGGAACTGCACGTCGTCCTCGGGACCGGACCGGCCGGCACCACGCTCGCCGAGCACCTGCTCGGCCTCGGCCACCGGGTCCGCACGGTGAGCCGGGGCGGCGAGCCGGCCGTGCCCGGCGCCGAGGGGGTCGCCGCCGACCTGACCGACCCCGCCCAGGCCACGGCGGCGCTCGCCGGCGCGGCGGTGGCCTACCACTGCGCCAACGTGGCCTACGAGCGGCAGATCGAGGTGATGCCGCGGATGCAGACGGCGGTGCTGGTCGGCGCCGCGGCGGCCGGGGCGCGGCTCGTCGTGCTGGACACGCTCTACCCGTACGGGCCGACCGGCGGCGCGGTGATGACCGAGCAGACGCCGTGGCGGGCGGTCAGCCGCAAGGGGCGGATGCGCGCCGAATTGGACGAGGCCTACCTCGCCGCGCACCGCGACGGGCGGCTGCCGGTGGTGCTGGGCCGCTCGGCGGACTTCTTCGGCCCGCGGGTGTTCAACTCGAGCCTCGGCGGCACGGTGTTCCCCGCCGCGCTCGCCGGCGGCCCGGTGCTCGCCCTGGGCGACATCGACCTGCCGCACAGCTACAGCTACCTGCCCGACGTGGCCGCCGGCCTGGCCCGCCTCGGCGCCGACGCGGCGGCGGCCGGTCAGGTGTGGCACCTGCCCACCGCCGCGGCCCGCAGCACCCGGGAGGTGCACCAGTTCGTCGAGCGGGCGGTCGGGCGTCCGTTCACCGTGCAGGTGCTCGACGCGCCCCGGCCGTGGGGGCCGTTCGACGCGGCGTTCATGAGCGAGTACGCGGAGCTGTTCTACCAGTACGAGGAGGCGCAGGTGATGGACTCCACGGCGTTCGAGGCGCGGTTCGGGCAGCGTCCGACGCCGCTGGCCGACGCGGTCACGGCCACCGTCGACTGGTTCCGCGCGGCGCTCGCCGCCCAGGCCTGAACCGTCCACCCCGCCCGGTCGTCGGGGACCGGGTCACAGCTCGTGTCGGGCGGCCCAGACCCGGGCCGAGACGTCGGCGATCAGTTGGCAGGCGTCGTCGCCGACCCCGTCGCCGCTCGCCCCGCCGTCGGCGAGGTCGGTGGTGGTGCAGACGACCACCGCGTACGGGGGCGCGTCGTCGGGAAAGACCACCCCGGCGCCGTGCCGGACCCCGCGTACCCAGCCGTTCTTGTGTGCGATCCGGGTGCCCGCCGGCAGCCCGGCGGCCAGATCCTCGCGGTGCTCCTGGGCGAAGAGCACGTCCAGCATGGCGGCGCAGCCGGCCGGCGAGGCGAGCGGGCCGGGGCGGCCGGCGCCGACGGCCAGCGCACCGAGCAGGGCGGCCAGGTCGGGGGCGGTGACCAGGTTGGTGATGTCGGCGTCGCGGGCGGCGAAGTCCTCGATGCCTCGCCCGGTGACGCTGTGCCGGGCGCCGGCGAGCGCCCAGACCTCGGCCACCGCCGGCAGGCCGACGTGGCCGATGACCAGGTTGGTGGCGAGGTTGCTGGAGCGGACGATCATCCGGTGGGCCAGCCAGCGCAGCGGCGCGCTGTCGCCCACCCGGGCCCAGACCTCGTCGTCGTTGTCGTAGTCCTGGGCGCAGGAGAAGCGCGGCGCCCCCGGCAGTGCCGAGTCGAACGCGTTGACCACCGGAACCGGGGCGTCCAGGTCCAGCCTGCCGGCCTCGGCGGCCCGGTGCAGCGCGGCGAGCACCGCCACCTTCATGGTGCTGGCCGCGTAGTGGGTGGCGTCCGGTTGGCGGGTCCAGACCGGCCCGGCGCCGAGGCGCCCGACGTACGCCGAGACGGTGCCGGGCACCTGGTCCAGGTGGTTGTCGAGATCAGCCCAGGTCATGCGGGTGACCGTAGCTGATCTTCTGTCGGCGCCGGGCAGCGGTCCGGCGCGCCGGGACCTACCGTGCGGACATGACGACCGCCGCGTACGACGCCATCGCCGACTGGTACGAGGAGTTCGCCTCCGACACCGCCTCCGACTACATGGACCGGGTCCGCCGCCAGCTCGCCGAACTGCTCGGGCCCGGTCCGGGGCGCTGCCTCGACCTCTGCTGCGGGACCGGGCTGCACGCCGCCGAGCTGCGCCGGCTGGGCTGGCGCCCGCTCGGGGTGGACCTCTCCGCCGGCCAGCTGCGCTACGCCCGTACCCGGATGCCGGCGACCCGGGGCGACGCGGCCCGGCTGCCCGTCGCCGACGCGAGTGTGTCCGCGGTGACCTGCGTGCTCGGGCACACCGACCTGCCGGACTATCCGGCGGTGATCGCCGAGGCGGCCCGGGTGCTCGCGCCCGGCGGGCGCTTCGTCCACGTCGGAGTGCACCCCTGCTTCGTCGGCGCGTTCGCCGACCGCTCCGACCGCGAGCGGATCGTCGTCGACGCCGGGTACGCCGAGCGGGAACGCAGCTTCCGCGCCTGGTCGGCGCACGGGGTGCGGGCCCGGGTGGGGGCCTGGCACGTCCCCCTCGCCGACCTGCTCAACGCGGTCACCGCCGCCGGTCTGACCCTGACCCGGGTCACCGAGTCCGGCCCCGACGCCATCCCCGACCTCTTCGCCCTCCTGGCCACCAAACCCGCCTGACCCCCGGGGGAGACGGGGGAGGGGAGGGGGCCTGGAGACGGGGGAGCCCGGACCGCCGGGGGCGGTCCGGGCTCCGGACGGGTTCGGCTGGGTCAGCCGGCGTGCTTGCGGCGGGCGGCTGCCCGACCGCGCAGCGCCTGGTCGAGCACCACCTTGCGGATGCGCACGGCGCTCGGGGTGACCTCGACGCACTCGTCCTCGCGGCAGAACTCCAGCGCCTGCTCCAGCGAGAGCTTGCGCGGCGGGATCAGCTTCTCGGTCTCGTCGGAGGTCGAGGCCCGCATGTTGGTGAGCTTCTTCTCCTTGGTGATGTTGACGTCCATGTCGTCGGAGCGGGAGTTCTCCCCGACGATCATGCCCTCGTACACCTCGGTGGTCGGCTCGACGAAGAGCTGTCCGCGCTCCTGCAGGTTGATCATCGCGAACGAGGTGACCGCACCGGCCCGGTCGGCCACCAGCGAACCGTTCTGCCGGGTCCGCAGCTCGCCGAACCACGGCTCGTACGACTCGAAGACGTGGTGCAGGATGCCGGTGCCCCGGGTGTCGGTGAGGAACTCGGTGCGGAAGCCGATCAGGCCGCGCGCCGGGACCAGCCACTCCATCCGGATCCAGCCGGTGCCGTGGTTGACCAGCTGCTCCATCCGGCCCTTGCGGGTCGCCAGCAGCTGCGTGATCGCGCCCAGGTACTCCTCCGGGGCGTCGATGGTCAGCCGCTCCACCGGCTCGCAGGTCTTGCCGTCGATCTCCCGGGTGACCACCTGCGGCTTGCCGACGGTCAGCTCGTAGGACTCGCGGCGCATCTGCTCGACCAGGATGGCCAGCGCCAGCTCGCCGCGGCCCTGCACCTCCCAGGCGTCCGGCCGCTCGGTCGGCAGAACCCGAAGCGAGACGTTGCCGACCAGCTCCTTGTCGAGCCGGTCCTTCACCATCCGCGCGGTGACCTTGGCGCCCTTCACCCGGCCGACCAGCGGCGAGGTGTTGGTGCCGATGGTCATCGAGATGGCCGGCTCGTCGACCGTGATCAGCGGCAGCGCGATCGGGTTCTCCGCGTCCGCGAGGGTCTCGCCGATCATGATCTCCGGGATGCCGGCGACCGCGATGATGTCGCCCGGGCCGGCCGACTCGGCCGGCTTGCGCTCCAGGCCCTCGGTCATCAGCAGCTCGGAGATGCGTACCCGCTGGCTGGTGCCGTCGGTGCGGCACCAGGTCACGGTCTGGCCCTTGCTGATGGTGCCCTGACGGACCCGGCACAGCGCCAGCCGGCCCAGGAACGGCGAGGCGTCGAGGTTGGTGACGTGCGCCTGCAGCGGCGCGTCCTCCTCGTACGCGGGCGCCGGGATGGTGTCCAGCAGGGTGCGGAACAGCGGCTCGAGCGAGCTGCTGTCGTCCGGCACCGAGCCGTCGGCCGGCTGGGTCAGCGAGGCGATGCCGTCGCGGGCGCAGGCGTAGACGATCGGGAAGTCGATCTGCTCCTCGTCGGCGTCCAGGTCGAGGAAGAGCTCGTAGGTGTCGTCCACGACCTCCTTGATCCGGGCGTCCGGGCGGTCCACCTTGTTGATCACGAGGATGATCGGCATCCGGGCCTTGAGCGCCTTGCGCAGCACGAAGCGGGTCTGCGGCAGCGGACCCTCGCTGGCGTCGACCAGCAGCACGACGCCGTCGACCATGGTCAGGCCGCGCTCGACCTCACCACCGAAGTCGGCGTGGCCGGGGGTGTCGATGATGTTGATGGTGACCGGGTCGGAGCCATCCGCCGGCAGGTATCGCACGCCAGTGTTCTTGGCGAGGATGGTGATGCCCTTTTCCCGTTCGAGGTCCATCGAGTCCATGACCCGCTCGGTTACCTCGCCGCGGGCGCCGTAGGCGCCGGCCTGCCGCAACATGGCGTCGACCAAGGTCGTCTTGCCGTGGTCGACGTGGGCGATGATGGCGACGTTGCGGAGGTCGGTGCGAAGCTGCATACCCTCCATACTCCCCTGTCTGCGATTGCCGGTACCGACTCGGGGTCATCCCCCGGTTGGCCCGGATCTGTGGTGAAACTCCTGTCCCAGCCGCTACTGCGGCTGGCATGCTGACCCTCGTGTTCATGGGGGCCGAGTGCACGACCTGCTGACCTGGTTGCAGGGTCTACCGCCCCTGCTGATCTACCTGGTCGCCGCGCTGATCGTCGCGGGGGAAACCGCCGTGATCTTCGGCCTGCTGGTGCCGGGCGAGGCGACCCTGCTGCTGGTCGGCTTCCTAGCGTACGCGGGGACGTTACGGCTCGCCCCGGTGCTGTTGGTGATGCTCGCCGCCGCGGTGACCGGCGACACACTCGCGTTCCGGGCCGGCCGCCGGTACGGGCCCCGACTGCGGGCCAGCGGGCTGGGCGCGCGGGTCGGGCCCGAGCGGTGGCGGCGCGCCGACGGGCTGCTCAACCGGCTCGGCGGCCGGGGGGTCTTCGCGGCCCGGTGGGTGGCCTTCGCCCGCACGCTGGTGCCCCGGCTGGCCGGAGCGGCCGGGATGCCCTACCGGCGGTTCGCGCCGTGGAACCTGGCTGGGGTGACCAGCTGGGTGACCGCGTCGGTGCTGGTCGGATACCTGGCCGGCGAATCCTACCAGACGGTCTCCCGGCTGCTCGGCCGGGCCACCGGCGCGGTGCTGGTGCTGCTGGCCGCCCTGGTCGCGGTGGTGCTCGCCGGCCGCTGGCTGGGCCGCAACCCGGACCCGGTGCGGGCGCTGCTGTCCCGGGCCGCCGCGCTGCCCCCGGTGCGCTGGCTGACCCGCCGGCACGGGGTGCTCTTCTTCCTGCTCGCCATGCACATCGGGCACGGCTGGACGATGCTGCTCAACCTGGCCGCCGGGCTGCTGCTGCTCTTCGCCGCCGGGTTCGCCGTCGCCGGGCTGCTGGAGGTGGTGGTGCGGCACAGCGGCCTGGCCGCGGTGGACGGGGCCATCGCCGACTGGTTCGCCGGGCGGCGTACCCCGGGCGCGGTCGACGTCGTGCTGGGCACCGTCTCCGCGCTGCGCGGAGTGGTGCTGATCGCCGTGGTGGCGGTGGTGGCCGCCGTGGTCGCCTGGCGCAGCCGGCCCTGGCGGGACGACCTGCTCAGTCTGCTCGGCACCGCGGGCGCCTTCGTCCCGCTGCTGGTCCTGGCGGTCGTCGCCCACCTCGCCGGTTCGGCCGGCACCGGCCCGGACGACGCCGTGTTCCCGACCCAGAACGCGGTGGTGACGGCCAGCCTCTGCACGCTGGCCTGGCTGCTGTCCCGGGGCGCCCGCTGGCCGGTCGCGGTGGCCGCGTGGACGGCCGCCGCGGCCGGCGTCGTCTACCTCGCGGGCGCCCGCCTCTACCTGGGGCTGAGCACCGCCAGCGGAACGGTCGCCGCGGTGCTGCTCGGGGTGCTCTGGACGGCGGTCTTCATGGTCGCCTGGGCCACCCGGGGCCGATCGGTCGGCGGGCGGGAGCCGGCCGCGGAGCCGTCGCCGGCGGACTCCGAGGGACACCGGCGCCCCGTCGAGCCCTGTTAAGGTGCGGCGACGTCGACGGGAGGAGACGGGGATGCGCCGACGGAGCGGGCGGTTGTGCGCCGCGGCGCTCGCCGGGCTGCTGCTGCTCGCCGGTGCCGGGTGCGCGGGGCAGGGGGCCCGGCCGCAGGAACTGAGCGCGCCGGCCGCCGTTCCCACCGAGGCGCCGGGCGAGGCCGGCGCGGAGGCGGTCGACGAGCCCTCGTCACCCCCCGCCGCCCAGGAGGGGATGGGCCGGGCGCCCAGCCGCAGCGCATCGCCGTCGGCGCGGCCGAGCCCGAAGCCGAGCCGCACCGCCGGGCCACGCCCGGTGGCGAAGCCGCCCACCGAGACCAAGGTCCCGCCACCGCCGCCCAAGCCGCCGGCAACCGACTGCAAACCCACCTACCGCGGTACGCAGGCCAGCCGGGCGCAGGTCAAGCAGGCGCTGGGCGACGCGGCGGCGAAGATCTACTGGCCGACCTCCGCGCCCGACATCAAGATCCCGCTCAACCTGGTGAAGGCGACGGCCTGGCAGGAGAGCGGCTGGCAGTCCAACATCGTCGCCTGCGACGGGGGCATCGGGCTGATGCAGGTCATGCCGGCGACCGCGACGTGGATGAACCAGCGGTTCGAGCAGAGCTACGACCTCGACGACTACCGCGACAACGCCTACCTCGGGGCCAACTACCTGGCCTGGCTCACCAAGTACATCGGCGACATGTACTTCGACGCCGACTACCGGCTGGACGCCGGCCTGTGCACGGCGGAGCTCGACTCGTGCCTGCTCAACGCGGTCATCTCGGCCTACAACTACGGCCACGCGGCCGTCGCGCGGGAGGGCGAGCCGCTGGCCATCCCCAACCCGCAGTACGTGCGCAACGTGCGGGCGCTGATGACCGAATGCGTCTGCCTGGGCTACTGACGGCCGGCCGCCGCTGACGACGCCGGAGGCGGTGCACCGCCCCCGACGCCGTGCCGCGCCGGTTCAGTCGCGCGCCGCCGCCAACGTGGCCGGCTCGCGGCTCGGGTCCTCGCCGGGCGGGTCGGCCCGGGACAGCCGGCCCGGCCACCAGAACCGCCGGCCGAGCAGCAGCACGATCGACGGCACCAGCAGCGTGCGGACCAGCAGGGTGTCCAGCAGGACGCCGAGGCCGACGATGACACCGATCTCGGTGAGCGTCACCAGCGGCAGCACCCCGAGCACGGCGAAGACCGCGGCCAGCAGGATGCCGGCGCTGGTGATCACCCCGCCGGTGACGGCCAGCGCGGTGAGCACGCCGCGGCGGGTGCCCTCGGTGGCGGCCTCCTCCCGGGCCCGGGTGGCGAGGAAGATGTTGTAGTCCACCCCGAGCGCCACCAGGAAGAGGAAGGACAGCAGCGGGACGCTGGTGTCGAGCGCCGCGTAGTCGAGCACCCGGGTGAACAGGAACGTGCTGGCGCCCAGCGCGGCGAAGAACGTGCCGACCACGGTGGCGACCAGCACCAGCGGGGCCACCACCGAGCGCAGCAGCAGCAGTAGTACCAGCAGCACCACCCCGAGGATCAGCGGCACCACCGCGCGTAGGTCGCGTACGGCCGCGTCCCGGGTGTCCAGGTTGGCCGCCACCGTGCCGCCGACGCGGGCCTCGGCGTCGGGCACCCGGTCCACCCGCTCGCGCAACTCCCGGATGGTGTCGTAGCTGGCCGCGCTGTCCGGCTCGGCGGTGAGCACCACGTCCACGGCGACCAGGTCGGCGGTGCGCCCGGTGGGCCGGGCGTCGGCCACCCCCGGCGTGTCGGTGATCGCCGTGAGCAGCGCCGCCTCGGCGCCGGCCCGCGCGACCACCACGGTCGGGTCGGCGGCGCCGGCCGGGAAGTACCGGCTGAGGGTGCTCAGCCCGTCGATGGACTCGGCCTGCACGCGGAACTGTTCGGTCTTGCTCAGCCCGAGCCGGGCGCCGGAGAGCCCGGCGGCCAGCACCACCAGCACGATCAGCGCGCCGGCGAGCACCGCGCGGGGCCGGCGGGCGACCAGGGCGCCCACCCGGGCCCACCCGCCGGTGCGGGTCGGGTCGGGTTGCCCCGGGCGCGGGACGAACGGCCAGAACAGGCCGCGCCCGCAGACGGCGAGCGCGGCGGGGAGCACGAGCAGTCCGAAGAGCGCCGCGGTGGTGATGCCGACCGCGCCGGCGACACCGATCGCCCGGTCGTTGCGCAGCACGGCGGTGGTGAGGGTGAGCAGGCTGAGCACCACGGTGGTGGCGCTCGCCGCGACGGCCGGGCCGGCCGAGGTGAGGGCCCGGCGCAGGGCGTCCCGCCGGTCCGGGCGGCGGCGCAGCTCCTCGCGGTAGCGGGCGATCAGCAGCAGCGCGTAGTTGGTGCCGGCGCCGAAGACGAGCACGTCGACGATGCCGGTGGTGGAGGGGTCGATGGGCAGGTCGAGGGCCCGGCTGACCACGGCGATCAGCGCGTTGGCGACCACGTCCGAGGTGCCGACCACCGCCAGCGGCACCAGCCAGAGCCAGGGGCTGCGGTAGGTGACGATCAGCAGCACCGCCACCACCGCGACGGTCACCAGCAGCAGGGTGAGGTTCGCGCCGTCGAAGGCGGAGGCGACGTCGGCGCGGAAACCGGCCCCGCCGGTGACCTGTGCGGTCAGCCCCGCCGGCCGGCCGTCGCCGGCGGTCGCGCGGAGCTGGTTGACGGCGGTGGCGGTCGCCTCGGCGCTGGCGGCGGCGGGCAGCGGCACGGCGAGCAGCGCCGCGCGGCGGTCCGGGGCGAAGACCGGCGGGGAGACCGGTCCGCTGGCGACCGCGCCGAAGGCGGCGGCGTCGGCGGCGA
This sequence comes from Micromonospora sp. NPDC051006, assembly GCF_044456245.1. NCBI lineage: Bacteria > Bacillati > Actinomycetota > Actinomycetes > Micromonosporales > Micromonosporaceae > Micromonospora > Micromonospora sp. NPDC051006. Next base: position 44,970 of record NZ_JBITFP010000010.1, on the reverse strand, counting down.
TGGCCGCCTCGTCCTGCGGCCCGAGCGCGGCGCCGTCGCGGGAGTAGACCACCAGGGCGGGGTTGAGCTGACCACCGGGCAGCTGCCGTTGCAGGGCCGCCACCTGAACGGACTCGGTGCTCGCCGGCAGGGCGCCGGTCGGGTCGTCGCTGGTGCGGGCCGGCCCGGCGAGGGTGACCAGGGCGCCGGAGAGGGCCACCGCGACCAGCAGCACGAGCCACGCACTTCGCCGGCCGCTGACCGCGCCGGCCACCCGGTGGCCGATCGCGCGCAGAATCGCCATCAAACTCTCCCGCCTGTCAAATATCTTGACAGACGAGATTATCCGGGGCTGATCTATGCTGCAAGCCGAGGTGACGGGAGGTGGCCGCAGGTGACGGCGCACGGCATGTACCGGCGGCGCGACACACCCCGCGAGCGGTTGGTCGCCGAGATCACCGGCGACCTGCGCCGCTACTCGGTCGACGCGCAGCACATCGGGCACGCCTTCGCCAACCTGCACGGGCTCAACCCCACCGACCTGCAGGCGTTGATCGCGGTGATGGACGCCGAACTGGTCGGCCAGCCGATCACCCCCGGCCGGCTCGGCACCCAGCTGAACCTGTCCTCCGGCTCGGTGACCGCGCTGATCGACCGGCTGGAACGGGCCGGCCACATCCGTCGGGACCGGGACACCGCCGACCGGCGCAAGGTGTTCCTGCGCTACGCCGACCCGGGCGCCGCGCTGGCCATGGAGTTCTTCCGCCCGCTCGGGCGGCGTACCGACGCGGTGATGGCGGCGTTCAGCGACGACGAGCTGCGGGTGGTGCACCGGTTCCTGGGCGCCATGGTCGAGTCGATGCGCGAGCATCGCGACGAGATGCGCGCCGCCCGTCCCGAGGCACCCGCGCGCCCGACGGGCTGACGGCCGTGCTCGACCCGCTGGCCACCCGGCTGGCCGCCGCCGTGCTCCGGCTGCCCGGCCCGCGAACCCGGCGGGTGACGGTGCGCCGGAACATCGCGGTGCGGGTCCGTGACGGGGTGCCGCTGCGCACCGATCACTACGCCCCCGACCTGCCCGACTCGCCGACCGTGCTGATCCGCACCCCGTACGGCCGAGGTGGACCGGCGCGGCTGCTCGGGCGGCTCCTCGCCGAGCGGGGCTTCCACGTGGTGATCCAGTCCTGCCGGGGCACGTACGGCTCGGGCGGCTCGTTCGCCCCGCTGGTGCACGAGCGCGACGACGGGCTGGACACCCTGGACTGGCTGCGCCGCCAGCCGTGGTACTCGGGCGGGTTCGGCAGCTTCGGGGCCAGCTACCAGGGCTTCGTGCAGTGGGCGCTGGCCGCCGACGCCGGCGACGAGCTGCGCGCGATGGTCGCGGTGGCGACCGCCTCGGCCACCCGGGACTCGACGTACGCGGGGGAGTCCTTCGCCCTGGACACCGTGCTGACCTGGGCCGAGTTGCTTCAGGCGCAGACCGTGCCGTGGCTGGCCCGGCAGTGGGAGCTCAAGCGCGGTCAGCCCCGGCTCGTCGCGGCGCTGTCCCACCTGCCGCTCGCCGAGGCCGACCGGATCGCCACCGGGGTGACCGTGCCCTTCTTCCAGGAGTGGCTGACCCACCACACGCCGCGGGCCGACTACTGGCGTACCCGGATCTTCGACGAGGCCGTGGCCCGGGTGCGGGCGCCGGTGGCCATGGTCAGCGGCTGGCACGACATCTTCCTGCCCGCTCAGCTCGCCGACTACGCGGCGCTGCGCGCCGCCGGCCGCCGGCCGCGCCTGGTGATCGGGCCGTGGACCCACGGCAGCCCCGGGCTCTTCGTGGCCGCGCTGCGCGAAGGGCTGGCCTGGCTGGACCGGCACCTGGCCGGGCGGTCGGCGCCTGCCACGGCGCCGGTGCGGCTGCACGTCGGCGGCGCCGGCGGTGGCTGGCGCGACCTGCCGGACTGGCCGCCGCCGGCGGTGCCCACCGCCTGGCACCTGCAGCCCGGCCGCGCGCTCTGCACCCGTCCGCCGGTGCCGTCCCCGCCGGACGCCCTCTGGTACGACCCGGCGGACCCGACCCCCTCGCTCGGTGGGCCGCTGCTGGTCGCCCAGCGGGCCGGGCCGGTGGACAACCAGCGGATCGAGGCCCGCCCGGACGTGCTCACCTGGTCCAGCGCCCCGCTCGCTGAGCCGGTCGAGGTGCTCGGGCCGGTCTCGGCCGAGATTCACGTCCGCAGCGAACTGTCGTACCTGGACGTCTTCGTGCGACTGTGCGACGTGGACCGCCGGGGGCGGTCGTGGAACGTCTGTGACGGGCTGGTCCGGGTGGCACCCGGTCGGTTCCCGGTCGACGCCGACGGGGTGGTGCGGGTGCCGGTGACGCTCTGGCCGACCGCCCACCGTTTCCCCCCCGGCCACCGGCTGCGGGTGCAGGTCTCCGGTGGCGCCCACCCCCGCTACGCGCGCAACCCCGGCACCGGCGAGCCGCTCGGCACTGCCGTCACGCTGCGTGCAGGACGTCGGGAGATCCTGCACGATCCGGCGCACCCGTCCAGACTGCTGCTGCCGGTCGTCCGAAGTGGTCGGACGCGGCGCCGAATGTGAATGTGAAACCTGCTGACCTGGGCGTTTGCCCAAACAGCGGGCTATGGTTGAGCCAACGCCCGGCGCCGTGCACTCAGTAGGCCGGGCTCGCCCGTCAGCCCCGTCTCGTGACGCGGTGTAACCCCGTGACCCGGCCCCCATCCCTTCGGAAAGGGGGACCCCATGACCCGGGCCCCGGCGAACCTGTCAGCCGTGCGTAGCCTGCTGCTCACCCACCTCAACATCGACAAGAACACCGTCCGCGACTCCGATCTGGAGCCCGCCGAGGTCGGCATCGTCGGCGACCCCGCGCACCGCGGCGGCTATCACTGCGGCTCGGACCGGGTGGTGACCAATGACTACTCGGTCGTCGAGTCCTCGCGGGACCGCAACGGACTGACCCTGGACGCGGCCGCGCTCGACGTGGGGCAGTTCCAGGTCCGCTCCGGCGGCCAGACGCACGACCTACGCAGCTTCTCCACCTGGTGCGTGGCGCAGTGCGTCGCGAACGCCGCGGACACCCGCGACATCCGGGAGATCATCTACACCCCGGACGGTCGGACGGTCCGCCGGTGGGACCGCCTTGCCCGCCGCACCAGCGGCGACAACTCGCACCTGTGGCACACGCACTTCAGCTTCTTCCGCGACTCCATCAAGGCGGGCCGGGACCAGACCCCGCTGTTCCGCCGCTACCTCACCACCATCGGTCTTCTGGAGGACGACATGACCCCGGAACAGGACGGACGACTCAAGCGCATCGAAACCATGCTCTCCCGCCTCGACGGCCGCGAGCCGATCGGCCAGACGTACCTGCGGCTGGCGGTCGGCAAGGACGACGCGGTCGGCGCGAAGCCGGTCAGTCACCCGACATTGACCAGCCTCGGCAGCCAGCTCAGCGGTGTCCAGCAGGCCCTGGCCACCCTCGCGGGCCGGGACTTCACCGACGAGCCGGCGATCGTCCAGGGCGTACTGGCCTCGCTGACCCCGGAGAAGATCGCCGCGGCGATCCCGCCGACCATGGCGAAGCAGGTCGCCGAGGAGTTGGCCCGCAGGCTGGCCGCCTGAGTCGTGGGCGGGCCACCCCGGCCCGGGGGTGGCCCGCCCACCCAGTCCGCAACATCAGTTGCGCAATAACTGTTGCGCAACTGGTGTTGCGGATGGCAGTCTGGCGGCATGGAGAACCGCGACGTACGTCAGGTCACCGACTCGCGGGTGCTGGCGGCGATGTCCCACCCGCTGCGCCGGCGGCTGATGGACGTGCTCAAGGTGCACGGTCCGGCCACCGTCGGGATGCTCGCCGAGCGCACCGGTCAGGCACCCGCGAACGTCAGCCACCACCTCAAGGCGCTCGCCGCCGCCGAGCTGGTCACCGAGGCCCCGGAACTGGCCCGCGACCGTCGCGAGCGGTGGTGGCGGCTGGTCAGCCGGGGGCTGCGATGGTCCAACGCGGACTTCGACAGCGACCCGGCCGCGCGCGCGGTGGCCGACGCGGCCACCTCGCTCAACCTGGACCGGCACGTCGCCCTCGCCCGGGCCTGGCACGCCGCCGACGACGCGACGCACGCCGCCTGGGCCGACGCGCCGTTCTCCACCGACCGCTGGCTGCACCTCACCCCCGAGGAGCTGGACGAGCTGGGGCGCGAGGTGATCGACCTGCTGGCCCGCTGGGCCGACCGGAAGGTCCCCGACGACGGGCGGGAACGGCAGCCGGTCTTCCTGTTCGCCTACGGCATCCCGGCGCAGCCGTGACCGCGCTCGCCCCGGCCCCGGCGCCCCCGCGTCGCGGCGGTCTGCTGTGGCACCGCGACTTCCGGCTGCTCTGGGCCGGCCAGGCGGTCAGCAGCATCGGCAGTAACGTCACCGCGGTGGCGCTGCCGCTGGTGGCGGTGGCCGTGCTCGACGCGAGCACCTTCCAGGTGGCGCTGCTCACCGCCGCGGCCTGGCTGCCCTGGCTGCTGTTCGGCCTGCTGGTCGGCGCCTGGGTGGACCGGCTGCCCCGCCGACCCGTCATGATCACGTGCGATCTGGTGGCGGCGCTGCTCTTCCTCAGCGTGCCGCTCGCCGCCGCGCTCGGCGGGCTCACCATCGGGCAGTTGCTGGCCGTGGCGCTCTGCGCGGGGCTGGCCCGGGTCTTCTTCGAGACCGCCGACCAGGTCTACCTGCCCGTCCTGCTGCGCCCCGCCGAGGTGCCGGAGGGCAACGCGAAGCTGCAGGCCACCCAGACCGCCAGCTACGTGATCGGCCCGGGCGTGGCCGGCGGGATCGCGCAGGCCGTCGGGGCGGTGGCCGCGTTGCTGCTCGACGCGCTGACCTTCCTGGTCTCCGCGGTCTGCCTGGCTCGGATCCGCACGGTGGAGCCCCGGTCGGCGCGCGCCGACCGGGCGCGGTCACTGCGCCGGGAGATCGCCGACGGGGTGCGCTTCGTCGCCCACGACCCCTACCTGCGGGTGCTGACGCTCTTCGGCGCCGCGAGCAACATCGGGCTGGTCGGCTACCAGGCGGTGCTGGTGGTCTACCTGATCCGCGACGTCCGGCTGGCCCCCGGGACGGTCGGCGTGCTGGTCGCCGCGATGAGCCTCGGCGGCGTGGTGGGCGCGCTGCTCGCCACCGCTGCCGGGCGGCGTTTCGGCACCGCGCGGGCGATGCTGCTGGCGGCGGCCTTCACCGGGCCACCGGCGCTGCTGATCCCACTGGCCGCGCCGGGGACCGGCCTGCTCTGGCCGGCGCTCGGCGGGGTGCTGGTCAGCCTCGGTGTGGCGGTGGGCAACGTGCTGAAGGGCAGCTTCCGCCAGACCTATCCGCCGCACCACCTGCTCGGCCGGATCACGGTGAGCATGCAACTGCTCAACTACGGAACCATCCCGCTGGCCGCGCTGCTGGCCGGCGCCCTGGGCACTGCCTACGGCGACCGGACCGCGGTGCTGGCGATGACCGGGTGGCTCGCGCTGACGCCGCTGATCCTGTTGGTCGGGCCGCTGCGCCGCCGGCGGGACCTGCCCACCGCGCCGGCACAGTGAGGCCGACGCCGCGCAGATACCCGCCGGCGGTCCGGAACGAAGACCCCACGCCGGCAGTGCCCGGCGAGGGGTGAGGCGCAGTGCGACGGCGGCCGGTCACCGGCCGCCGCCACCGGCGCGGGTCTAGATCGGACGGACGTTGTCCGCCTGCGGGCCCTTCTGCCCCTGGGTCACCTCGAACTCGACCTTCTGCCCCTCGTTCAGCTCGCGGTAGCCACTGGACTGGATGGCCGAGTAGTGGACGAACACGTCCGGGCCGCCGCCGTCCTGCTCGATGAAGCCGAAGCCCTTTTCCGAGTTGAACCACTTAACCGTGCCGGTTGCCATGCGTCTCTCCCTGTTCAAAGCGGGAGACCACCGACCCGCGGCCGATGATCGCCCTTTGCCTCCCCGACAGTAACCGGCCAGACCGCCATCTGCTGGGCGAAGTGCCGCAGGCGACCGGGTGAACTCTCGGCGCGGCACGATGAAAGCCGCCCCGGAGGGCTCCCGCTGAGGCATGCTTGCGCCGATGAGGGATGCCACGGACGCCGCGCTGGCCGAGCTGGAGCGCGAGATCGGCGCTCCCGGCGGCGGGCTGGACCGGCTGCGGTTGGTCTCCGCTCCCTACGTACCCGAGGTGCGGCTGCACCTGGCCGAGGACGCGATCGTGTGGTGGGCCCGGATGGAGGCGCTCGCCGGGCACGCCCTGCCGGCGCCGTACTGGGCGTCCGTCTGGGCCGGTGGCCAGGCGCTGGCCCGCCATCTGCTCGACCACCCCGAGCTGGTCGCCGGGCGCCGGGTGCTGGACCTCGCCGCCGGCTCCGGCCTGGTCGCGATCGCGGCCGCGCTCGCCGGAGCCGAGCGGGTGATCGCCAACGACATCGACCCGTACGCGGTGGCCGCGGTCACGGTGAACGCCCGGGTCAACCGGGTCACCGTCACCGCCGTCGGTGGCGACCTGCTCGACTCGACCGGGGACGACACCGACCTGCTGGTCGCCGGCGACGTGCTCTACGACCGGGAGATGGCCGAGCGGGTACTGCCCTTCCTCGCCCGGGCCGCGGCCGGCGGCACGGAGGTGCTCGTCGGTGACCCGGGGCGCGGATTCCTGCCGCCGGGCTGGCTGGTCGCGGTGGACAGCTACCCGGTGCCCACCACCGAGCCGTCGGTCGACTCGGCGCTGCGCCGGGTGCAGGTGCTGCGCCCGGCCTGAGCGGTCTTCTCAGGGACCACCCCGAGCCGGTATCAGGGGAGGGGTGGGGGGTCCGGCCGGATGTGCGCGCTGGCGCGGTGGCCATACCGTACGGACATGGCGGATTGGCTGGCCCAGGTCGGAGAGCTTCCCACCACCCTGTTGATGGGGGTGCTCGGGGTGGTGATGCTCTTCGACGCCGTGCCGCTGCTCGGGGTGCTGGTCCCCGGCGACGTGGCCATCCTCGCCGCGGTGGGGGTGGGCCGGCCCGCGACGGGACTGGCCACCTTCGCCGCCGTGGTGACCGGTTGCCTGGCCGGATGGTCCCTGAGCTTCCTGGTCGGCCGCCGGTACGGCGACCGGCTCCGGCACAGCCGCGTCGGCGACTGGATCGGCGAGTCCCGGTGGGCGGCCGCCGAGGGCATCCTGCGCCAGGGTGGCGGCCGGATGGTGCTGGTCGCGCCCTTCCTGCCGGTGTTCAACGCGCTGCTGCCGCTGGCCGCGGGCGGGCTGCGGATGTCCTACCGGCGCTTCCTCGGCTGCGCGGCGCTCGGTGCCGCCAGCTGGGCCGGGCTCTACCTGGTGCTCGGCACGGCCTCCCGGTCGCTGGCCGGGTTGCTTCCCGGTGAGGCCAGCCCGATGCTGGTCACCATGGCGGTCGGCCTGCTGCTCGCCGGCGGGGTGCTGCTCGGCACCCGCCGCCGGCTGCGCGCGCTGACCGCCGTCGAACCGGTCGCCTGAGGTCGGGTCACCAACCGCGGGCCCGCCACTGCGGCAGCGCCGGCCGCTCTGCACCGAGCGTGCTGTCCTTGCCGTGACCGGGATAGAACCAGGTCTCGTCCGGCAGCCGGTCGAAGAGCTTCTGCTCGACGTCATCGAGCAGCGCGTTGAACCGCAGCGGGTCCTTGTTGGTGTTGCCCACCCCACCGGGAAAGAGGCTGTCGCCGGTGAACAGGTGCGGCGTGCCGGCCGGGTCGCGGTAGAGCAGGGCGATCGAGCCGGGGGTGTGCCCGCGCAGGTGGATGACCTCCAGCGCGCAGTCGCCGACCCGCACGGTGTCGCCGTCGACGAGCGTCTCCGCCTCGATCGGCAGGCCGGCCGCGTCGTCGACGTGCACCAGGGCCTGGGCCCCGGTCTTGGCGACCACCTCCTCCAGCGCCACCCAGTGGTCCATGTGCTGGTGGGTGGTGACCACGGTGCCCAGCCGGGCGTCGCCGACCAGCTCCAGCAGCCGGGGGGCCTCGTTCGCCGCGTCGACGAGCAGTTGGTCGCCGGTGGCGCGGCAGGTCAACAGGTAGGCGTTGTTGTCCATCGGGCCCACCGACAGCTTGCTGATGGTGAGCTGGTCGAGCTCGCGTACCGCCGGCGCACCGCCGGGGGTGACGTCTCCGCTGTAGGTCATCTGGTCGTCTACATCCATTCGGGTGGGTTCGGCAGGGTGCCGTCGGGGGTGACGGTGAGCGGGCCGCCGTCGCCCCGGCCGATCAGCCAGGCGGCGAGGTCGGGGGCGGGGCCGGCGACGACCGGCGCTTCGCTGCGCCCACCGATCACCAGTTCGTGCCGGCTGCCGTCGAAGCGCAGCACCATCGGCGGCACGCCGGGCCGGTCGGCGAGGTCGCTGGCCACCTCGTGCAGCAGCCGGTGGGCGAACGCCTCCGGCCACGCCGCGGGCCGGTGCCCGGTGGCCAGGTCCAGATGGTGCACCTCCAGCTCGCGCAGCCGACCCCAGACCAGCAGCGCGGCGACCCTCGGGCCACGTGGCGTGTCGATGGTCGCGGCCCAGGCCGCCGCGGGCATGGCGGCGACCGCCTCGGCGAACCGGTCGGCGGAGCGGCGGAGGTCGTCGAGGTGCGCGGCGGGCGGCCGGGCGGCACCGGCCTCGATGTCCGCGGCGCGGGCGGCGGCCGAGGCGTACATCGGCCGGGGCTCGCCGGTACGGGCGGCGGTGAGCAGGTTGACGAACCCGTCGGCGTTGCGGGCCACGTGCGCGAGCACGTGGCCGCGGGTCCAGCCCGGCAGCAGCGACGCGGCGGCCAGCTCCGCCTCGTCCAGGGCGGCGGCGGTACGCAGCAACCGGGACGTCGCGTCGTGCACCTCGCCGATCAGCAGCAGCGGGTCCGTGGTCACGTTCCGACCCTAGCGGTCCAGCGTCCCGCCGTCGTCGCGGAAATCGCTTTCGGCGCGCCGTCCCGCCCCCTACCGTCGGTGCGGTAACGCGGCACCGGGACGGGGGAGGAGGTGGGGCTCATGCCGGTCGTAGCACGCGTGCTCCACCGCAGTCACCTCCGACACCGATGAGGATGCCATGACCATCGATCTGACCGCCCTCGGCTGGGATGCCGAGTGGGCGGCCCACGTACGCCGACGCGCCGATCACCGACCGGGCCGGGTGACCCGGGTCGACCGGGGGGTCTGCACCGTGCTCTGCGCCGACGGCCCGATCCGGGCCAGCCTCGGCGGGGCGGTGCTGGCCACCGCCGCCAACGATCTGAGCACGCTGCCCTGCGCGGGCGACTGGGTGCTGGTCGGCACCTGGCCCGACCGGCGGGCCACCGTCGAGGCCGTGCTGCCCCGGCGTACCGCGCTGGTGCGCCGGACCGCCGGCAAGGACGCCAGCGGCCAGGTGCTCGCCGCTAACCTGACCGCCGCCGCGGTGGTCGAGCCGGTGCATCCGGAGCCGGACATCGGCCGGATCGAGCGGCTGCTCTCCCTGGCCCACGAGTCCGGCGCCCAGCCGCTGGTCGTGCTCACCAAGGTCGACCTCGCCGCCGATCCGGACGCGATCGCCCGTCAGCTCGCCGCGGTCGCCCCCGGGGTGCCGGTGCTGCCGGTCAGCGCCGAACGTGGTGCCGGCCTCGACCCGCTGCGGGCGCAGGTCGCGGCCGGCCGCACGCTGGCTCTGCTCGGCCCCTCCGGGGCGGGCAAGTCGAGCCTGGTCAACGCGTTGGCCGGGGCGGTCGTGATGCCGACCCAGGCGATCCGGCGGGTGGACGGCAAGGGCCGGCACACCACCACCTGGCGGTCGCTGGTGCCGGTGCCCGGTGCGGGCGCGGTGCTCGACACACCCGGTGTGCGGGCGGTCGGCCTGCTGGACGGCTCGCGGGGCCTGGATCGGGCCTTCGTCGACATCGCCGAGCTGGCCACCGGCTGCCGCTACGGCGACTGCGGGCACGACGGCGAGCCGGCGTGCGCGGTGCGCGAGGCGCTGGAGAACGGTGAGCTGACCGCCCGACGCTGGGAGAGCTGGCGCCGGTTGCAGCGGGAGCTGGCCTTCGAGACCCGGCGCCGGGAGACCCGGGTGGCCGCCGAGCGGCGCGGTGGCTGGCGAGGCGGCCGCCGCCGCCCGAGCCGTCCGGCGAGCCCACCGTCGGCGGGCGGGTTCTGACCCGCCCGACCGGGCTGAGCTGGGGGAATGTGCGGGCGCGGGAACTTGTCGTACCTCGGGGCTAGAGTTGCCGAGGCGTCATTCCTGCGCCCTCACAACCGCTCAGAATCGTCCTCTGACGGACAGATCCGCCTCATCTTCTGCACCCGGGAGTACACGTACCGTGGCCGACCGACTGATCATCCGTGGCGCGCGCGAGCACAACCTGCGTGACGTCAGTCTCGACCTGCCCCGGGACGCTCTGATCGTCTTCACCGGGCTCTCCGGGTCGGGCAAGTCGAGCCTGGCCTTCGACACCATCTTCGCCGAGGGGCAGCGCCGCTACGTCGAGTCGCTCTCCTCGTACGCCCGGCAGTTCCTCGGCCAGATGGACAAGCCCGACGTCGACTTCATCGAGGGGCTCAGCCCCGCCGTCTCGATCGACCAGAAGTCGACCTCGCGCAACCCGCGCTCCACGGTCGGCACGATCACCGAGGTCTACGACTACCTCCGCCTGCTCTTCGCCCGGGTCGGCGAGCCGCACTGTCCGGTCTGCGGCGAGCGGATCTCCCGACAGAGCCCGCAGCAGATCGTCGACCGGGTGCTGGCGATGGCCGAGGGCACCCGGTTCATGGTGCTCGCCCCGGTGGTCCGGGGCCGCAAGGGCGAATACGTCGACCTCTTCGCCGAGCTGCAGGCCAAGGGTTACGCCCGGGCCCGGATCGACGGCGTCGTGCACCAGCTGACCGAGCCGCCGAAGCTCAAGAAGCAGGAGAAGCACACCATCGAGGTGGTGATCGACCGGCTCACCGTCAAGCCGAGCGCCAAGCAGCGGCTGACCGACTCGGTCGAGGCGGCGCTCGGCCTCTCCGGCGGGCTGGTGCTGCTCGACTTCGTCGACCTGGCCGAGGACGACCCCGACCGGGAGCGGCGCTACTCCGAGCACCTGGCCTGCCCCAACGACCACCCGCTCGCCATCGAGGACCTCGAGCCCCGGGTCTTCTCCTTCAACGCGCCCTACGGTGCCTGCCCAGAGTGCACCGGCCTGGGCACCAAGAAGGAGGTCGACCCGGAGCTGGTCGTCCCCGACCCGGAGCGCACCCTGCGCGAGGGCGCGATCCAGCCCTGGTCCGGCGGGCACACCCTGGAATACTTCCTCCGGCTGCTCGAGGCGCTCGGTGAGGCCGAGCACTTCGACCTGGACACGCCGTGGCGGGCGCTGCCGTCGCGGGCGCAGAAGACGATCCTGCACGGCTCCGGCGACCAGGTGCACGTGCGCTACCGCAACAAGTACGGCCGCGAGCGCTCCTACTACACCGGCTTCGAGGGCGTGGTGCAGTGGATCGAGCGCCGGCACACCGACACCGAGTCGGAGTGGTCGCGCGAGAAGTACGAGGGCTACATGCGCGACGTGCCCTGCGCGGCCTGCGGTGGCGCCCGGCTCAAGCCGGAGGTGCTCGCGGTCACCCTGGCCGGCAAGAGCATCGCCGAGGTCTGCAACCTGTCCGTGGGCGAGGCCGCCGACCTGCTCGCTGGCATCGAGCTCACCGACCGGCAGAAGATGATCGCCGAGCGGGTGCTGAAGGAGATCAACGCCCGGCTGCGGTTCCTGCTCGACGTCGGGCTGGACTACCTCTCCCTCGACCGGCCGGCCGGCACCCTCTCCGGCGGCGAGGCGCAGCGCATCCGGCTGGCCACCCAGATCGGCTCCGGTCTGGTCGGTGTGCTCTACGTGCTGGACGAGCCGTCGATCGGGCTGCACCAGCGCGACAACCACCGGCTGATCGAGACCCTGATCCGGCTGCGCGGGCTGGGTAACACGCTGATCGTGGTCGAGCACGACGAGGACACCATCCGCACCGCCGACTGGATCGTCGACATCGGCCCGGGCGCCGGTGAGCACGGCGGCAAGATCGTGCACAGCGGGTCGGTGCCGGCGCTGCTGGAGAACCCGGACTCGATGACCGGGGCCTACCTCTCCGGTCGCCGGTCGATCCCGACCCCGCAGCTGCGCCGGCCGCAGACGCCCGGCCGCGAGCTGGTGGTGCACGGGGCGCGCGAGCACAACCTGCGCAACCTGACGGTCTCCTTCCCGCTCGGCCAGCTCATCGCGGTCACCGGGGTCAGCGGCTCGGGCAAGTCGACGCTGGTCAACGACATCCTGCACGCGGTCCTGGCCAACCAGATCAACGGCGCCCGGCTGGTGCCCGGCCGGCACACCCGGGTCACCGGGCTGGAGCACGTCGACAAGGTCGTCGGGGTGGACCAGTCGCCGATCGGTCGTACCCCGCGGTCCAACCCGGCCACCTACACCGGCGTCTGGGACCACATCCGCAAGCTCTTCGCCGAGACCACCGAGGCGAAGGTGCGCGGCTACGGGCCGGGCCGCTTCTCCTTCAACGTCAAGGGTGGACGCTGCGAGGCGTGCTCCGGCGACGGCACGATCAAGATCGAGATGAACTTCCTGCCCGACGTCTACGTCCCGTGCGAGGTCTGCAAGGGCGCCCGCTACAACCGCGAGACGCTCGAGGTGCACTACAAGGGCAAGACCGTCTCCGACCTGCTGGAGATGCCGATCGAGGAGGCGGCCGAGTTCTTCTCCGCCATCCCGGCCATCCACCGGCACCTGAAGACGCTGGTCGACGTCGGGCTGGGCTACGTCCGGCTCGGCCAGCCGGCGCCGACCCTCTCCGGCGGCGAGGCGCAGCGGGTCAAGCTCGCCTCCGAGCTGCAGAAGCGCTCCACCGGCCGGACGGTCTACGTGCTCGACGAGCCGACGACCGGGCTGCACTTCGAGGACATCCGCAAGCTGCTCATGGTGCTGGAGGGCCTGGTCGACAAGGGCAACACCGTGATCACCATCGAGCACAACCTCGACGTGATCAAGACGGCCGACTGGCTGATCGACATGGGCCCGGAGGGCGGTCACCGGGGCGGCACCGTGCTCGCCACCGGCACCCCCGAAGAGGTCGCCGAGGTGGTTGAGAGCCACACCGGGCAGTTCCTGCGCCAGGTGCTCAAGCTCGACGGCGAGGCGAAGGGCGCCGCGGCGGCCACCTCCCGGGCGGCCAAGGCCAACGGGGCGAAGACCACCCGTACCTCGCGGAAGGTGCCCGCCGGGGCGCGCTGACCGCACCCCTGACGGACGGCGGGCCGGCAGGTCCGCCTCCGTCGGGTGCCGCATCGTGGTACGGCTGAACCGTCCGGCACAGTGAGCCGTGTGCAGAAGTGTGGCCACGGTCAGGTCCGGCCGCGGCAGCCGAGAGAAGGGCGAGGCATGAGTGACGATCAGGTGCTGACCGGTCCGGGTACGCAGACGCGGCGGGCGCTGCTCGCCGGCGCCGGCGCGGTCGGGGCGGCCGTCGTCCTGGCGGCCTGCGGCGGGGACGACGCGGGTGACGGCACCCCGCCGCCCACCAGCGGCGGGCCGGCGGTGCCCAGCACCGGTGACGCCGGCGGCGGCGACCGGCAGAACTCGCAGTCGCTGGCGACCACGACCGACATCCCGCTCGGCGGCGGCAGGGTCTTCCCCGCCGAGGGCGTCGTGATCACCCAGCCCAGCCCGGGCCAGTTCAAGGGCTTCGACCCGATCTGCACCCACCAGCGCTGCCCGGTGTCGAACGTCGACGGCGGCACCATCAACTGCACCTGCCACGGCAGCAAGTTCTCGATCGAGGACGGCTCGGTCAAGGCCGGCCCGGCCACCAGGCCGCTGCCCGCGAAGAACGTCAAGGTCGTCGGCGACCAGATCTCGTTCGCCTGACCGTCCGCGCGGCTCGACGACTGACTCACCCCACCCGGGGACACCTGCGCGTGCCCTTTGCTCTGCTTCAATCCCGGCAACACCGGAGGCTGGTTCGCGTCGCCTCCGCTGAAGCAGAGCAAAGGGCGCGGTGAGGGATGCCGCGCCGGCCCGGACGGCGCGGTGGGGGTGCCGTATCACCGCGCCGCGCCGGTCCGGACGGCAGCGCCGCGGGCCGGGGCTGTCGGTGGCCCGGACTAGGCTTGGATCGTGGCTGACCCCTCGACCTACCGTCCCGCACCCGGCACCATTCCGGAGTCGCCCGGGGTCTACCGCTTCCGCGACGGCACCGGCCGGGTGATCTACGTCGGCAAGGCGAAGAACCTGCGCAGCCGGCTCAACTCCTACTTCGGCGACATCTGGAACCTGCACGAGCGCACCCGGCAGATGGTGACCACGGCCGAGTCGGTCGACTGGATCACCGTGGGCACCGAGGTCGAGGCGCTCCAGCAGGAGTTCACCTGGATCAAGCAGTACGACCCGAGGTTCAACGTCCGCTACCGCGACGACAAGTCCTACCCCTACCTGGCCGTCACCCTCGACGAGGAGTTCCCGCGGCTGCAGGTGATGCGTGGCGCCAAGCGCAAGGGGGTGCGCTACTTCGGGCCCTACTCGCACGCCTGGGCGATCCGCGAGACGCTCGACCTGTTGCTGCGGGTCTTCCCGGCCCGCACCTGCTCCGCCGGGGTGTTCAAGCGCGCGGGCCAGGTCGGCCGCCCCTGCCTGCTCGGCTACATCGGCAAGTGCTCGGCGCCCTGTGTGGGCAGCGTCTCCGCCGAGCAGCACCGGGAGATCGTCGACGGGTTCTGCGAGTTCATGGCCGGCCGCACCGACAGCATGGTGCGCGGGCTCGAACGCGAGATGACCGAGGCGAGCGAGCAGTTGGAGTTCGAGCGGGCCGCCCGGCTGCGCGACGACGTGGCGGCGCTGCGCCGGGCGCTGGAGAAGCAGGCCGTGGTCCTCGGCGACGGCACCGACGCCGACGTGGTCGCGTTCGCCGACGATCCGCTCGAGGCGGCCGTCCAGGTCTTCCACGTCCGCGACGGCCGGGTCCGGGGCCAGCGCGGCTGGGTCGTGGAGAAGACCGAGGAGCTGACCACCGGCGACCTGGTGCACCACTTCTGCACCCAGGTCTACGGCGGTGAGCACGGCGAGGCCGACGTGCCCCGCGAGCTGCTCGTGCCCGAGCTGCCGGCCGACGCCGACGCGCTGGCCGACTGGCTCTCCGACCACCGGGGCAGCCGGGTGACGCTGCGGGTGCCCCAGCGCGGCGACAAGCGAGTCCTGATGGAGACGGTGGAGCGCAACGCCAAGGACGCGCTGACCCGGCACAAGCTGCGCCGCGCCGGTGACCTGACCACCCGGAGCAAGGCGCTCGACGAGATCAGCGAGGCGCTCGAGATGCGTACCTCGCCGCTGCGCATCGAGTGCTTCGACATCTCCCAGATCCAGGGCACCGACGTGGTGGCTAGCATGGTCGTCTTCGAGGACGGGCTGCCGCGCAAGAGCGAATACCGCCGGTTCATCATCCGCGGCGCCACCGACGATCTCTCCGCGATGTCCGAGGTGCTGCGCCGTCGTTTCGCCCGCTACCTCGACTCCCGGGCCGAGACCGGCGAGGTGGGCGTGGACTCGGCCGACGACCTCGAAACCCCGGCCAGCCCGGCCGGGGTCGACGAACCGCGGATCGGCGCCCTGGTCGACCCGACCACCGGCCGGCCGCGAAAGTTCGCCTACCCGCCGCAGCTGGTGGTGGTCGACGGCGGCCCCCCGCAGGTCGCGGCGGCGGCCCAGGCGCTCGCCGAGCTCGGCATCGACGACGTGGCGCTCTGCGGTCTGGCCAAGCGGCTGGAGGAGGTCTGGCTGCCCGACGACGAGTTCCCGGTCATCCTGCCGCGCACCTCCGAGGGGCTCTACCTGCTGCAACGGGTGCGCGACGAGGCGCACCGCTTCGCCATCACCTTCCACCGCCAGCGACGTTCCAAGCGGATGACCGCCTCGGCGCTGGACAACGTGCCCGGGCTGGGAGAGGTGCGGCGCAAGGCGCTGCTGCGGCACTTCGGCTCGCTCAAGCGGCTCTCCGCGGCCAGCGTCGACGAGATCACCGAGGTCCCGGGCGTCGGCCGGCGGACTGCCGAAGCCATCCTGGCCGCCCTGGACGCCGGCACGAAGACCCCGTCCACCGACTGAGCATCGGGCGGCCCGCGAGGCTAGCTGTCGGCGTCGCCCTCGGCCAGTACGGCGAGGATCTGCTCGCCGTACTTGGCCAGCTTGTTCTCGCCGACGCCGCTGACCTTGGACAGCTCGGCCAGCGAGGTGGGCGCGTCGGTGGCGATCTGGCGCAGCGTGGCGTCGTGGAAGATCACGTACGCCGGGACGCCCTGCTCCTTGGCCGACGCCGCGCGCCAGGCGCGCAGCCGCTCGAAGACCGGGGCGGCGGCCGGCGGCAACTCGACGGTCGCGGCGGCGCCGGCGCGGGACCGGCCGGCGCGGGTGGCTGCCGGCCGCTCCGGCTCGCGCCGCATCATCACGGTGCGCCGGCGGCCCAGCACCTCGGCGCTGGCGTCGGTGAGCGCCAGCGTGCCGTAGTCACCCTCGACGGCGAGCAGGCCCTCGGCGAGCAGTTGCCGCACCACGCCGCGCCACTCGGCCTCGCTCAGGTCAGCGCCGATGCCGAAGACGGTGAGCGAGTCGTGGCCGAACTGGGTCACCTTCTCGGTGCTGCGGCCGAGCAGGATGTCGATGCACTGCCCGGCCCCGAAGCGCTGGTTGCGCTCCCGGTCGAGCCGGAACACCGTGGAGAGCAGCTTCTGCGCGGCGACCGTGCCGTCCCACGACTCCGGCGGGTTCAGGCAGGTGTCGCAGTTGCCGCAGGCGCCGGTCGGCGGTTCGCCGAAGTATTCCAGCATTTGGGCGCGGCGGCACCGGACCGTCTCACAGAGCGCCAGCATCGCGTCCAGGTGCCGGGCCAGCCCTCGACGGTGGGCCAGGTCGCCCTCGGAGGTCTCGATCATTTTCCGCTGCTGCACCACGTCCTGCAGCCCGTACGCCAGCCAGGCGGTGGACGGCAGGCCGTCCCGCCCGGCGCGGCCGGTCTCCTGGTAGTAGCCCTCGACCGACTTCGGCAGGTCGAGGTGGGCGACGAAGCGGACGTCCGGCTTGTCAATCCCCATCCCGAAAGCGATGGTGGCGACCATGACCAGCCCGTCCTCACGCAGGAAGCGCTGCTGGTGGCGGGCGCGGGTGGCCGCGTCCAGGCCGGCGTGGTAGGGCAGCGCGGCGATGCCGTTGGCGTTGAGGAACTCGGCGGTCTTGTCCACCGAGGCGCGGGAGAGGCAGTAGACGATGCCGGCGTCGCCCGGGTGCTCGTCGCGCAGCAGGCTGAGCAGCTGCCGGCGGGGCTCCCGTTTGGGCACGATCCGGTACTGGATGTTGGGCCGGTCGAAGCTGGCCACGAAGTGCCGGGCGCCGGTCAGGTCGAGCCGGGTGGCGATCTCGGTGCGGGTGGTGCTGGTCGCGGTGGCGGTCAGCGCGATGCGGGGCACCTCCGGCCACCGCTCGTGCAGCATCGACAGGGCGAGGTAGTCGGGGCGGAAGTCGTGCCCCCACTGGGATACGCAGTGCGCCTCGTCGATGGCGAAGAGTGCGATCTTTCCCCGGTCGAGCAGCTGCACGGTGGACCGGCCGGCGAGTGCCTCCGGCGCCAGGTAGAGCAGGTCGAGCTCGCCGGCGAGGAAGGCCGCCTCGACCCGGCGACGGGCGTCGAGATCCTGGGTCGAGTTGAGGAAACCGGCCCGCACACCGACCGCGGTCAGGGCGTCGACCTGGTCCTGCATCAGCGCGATCAGCGGGGAGACCACGACCGCCACCCCGGGGCGGACCAGCGCCGGGATCTGGTAGCAGAGCGACTTGCCGCCCCCGGTCGGCATCAGCACCAGCGCGTCGCCGCCGGACACCACGTGGTCGATCACCTGCTGCTGGAAGCCGCGGAAGGCGTCGTAGCCGAACACCCGGCTCAGCACCTGTAGCGCGTCGGCGGTGCGCAGGTCGGTGGGGGAGGCCATCCGCGAAGTGTACGAGCCACCCCCGACGCTGCCCGCCTCCCCGCGCCGCGACACTCCCCGCCGCCGATCATGCACTTGTGGTGCCGGATTCGGCACCCTTGAAGGCTTTTGTCAGGCACCACGACTGCATGATCGCGACGACGTCCCGCCCGGGGGACGCCGCGGTGGGGCGGTTGGGGGGCGGTGCGGAATTGACGGGATAGAGTCGCGGTTTGACCGTTCGGGGGCCAGGGGCGGCCGCGGCGTCGTGGTTTTGGGGGTAGTCGGTGAGCGAGGCGCGCACGACCGAGGGGCGGCACGAGACCTCGGCGGAGCCCATCTCGGGGCAGCCGGCGTCGGCGGAGTCGGACACCACCCTCGTGGTGGTCACCGGCCTCTCCGGCGGCGGGCGCAGCACGGTGGCCCGGGCCCTGGAGAACGTCGGCTACTACGTGGTGGACAACCTCCCGCAGGCGCTGATGCTCGACATGGCCGAGCTGGCGGTCAAGGCCGGCGGCGCGGCTCGGCGTACCGCGATGGTGCTGGACGTGCGCTCGCGCGCCTTCTCCACCGACCTGGCCGGGGCGATCCGCGAGCTCAAGGAGCGCGGCTTCTCGCCCCGGGTGGTCTTCGTGGACGCCGACGACGAGGTGCTGATCCGCCGGTTCGAGAGCGTCCGCCGCTCGCACCCCTTGCAGGGCGAAGGCCGGCTCGCCGACGGCATCGCGGTCGAGCGCGGCCTGCTGGAGGAGGCCCGCGACCAGGCCGACGTGATCATCGACACCAGCCACCTCAACGTCAACCAGCTGCGCCGGCGGATCGAGGAGCTCTTCGGCGGCGAGGACGCCCGCCGGCTGCGGGTCACCGTGCTCTCCTTCGGCTTCAAGTACGGGCTGCCGCCGGACGCCGACTTCGTGCTGGACGCCCGATTCCTGCCCAACCCGTACTGGGTGCCGGAGCTGCGCGAGCACACCGGCCGGGAGGAGGCGGTCAGCGCCTACGTGCTCGGCCAGGAGGGCGCGGACGCCTTCGTCGCCTCGTACGCCGACCTGGTCAACGCCACCACGGGCGGGTTCGAGCGGGAGGGCAAGCGCTACCTGACCGTCGCGGTCGGCTGCACCGGCGGCAAGCACCGCAGTGTGGCGATCGCCGAGGAGTTGGCCGCCCGGCTGCGCCACTCCGGGCTCGCCGCCAACGCCCAGCACCGCGACCTGGGGCGGGAATGACGACGAGGGTGGTGGCGTTCGGCGGCGGCCACGGCCTCTCCGCCTCGCTGCGGGCGCTGCGTCGGTGCGCCCCCGGACTCGATTTGGACATCACCGCGGTGGTGACCGTCGGCGACGACGGCGGCTCCAGCGGCCGGCTGCGCGCCGAGCGGGGCGGCCTGCCCCCGGGCGACCTGCGGCAGGCGCTGGTCGCGCTGGCCGGCGACCACCCGGCCACCCGCCGCAGCGCCGGCCTGTTCCAGCACCGCTTCGCCGACGCGCCGGTGACGCGCACCGCCGGCCCGATCGGCGCCGCCGGCGGCAACGGCGCCGGTGACGGGCTGGCCGGGCACGCGGTGGGCAACCTGGTGCTCTGCGGGTTGATGGAGCTGCTCGGCGACCCGGTGGCCGCGCTGGAGCACGCCGGCGCGATGCTCGGCGCGGTGGGCCGGGTGCTGCCGATGTCCTGCCAGCCGGTGGGGATCGAGGCACGGGTACGCGGCGCCGATCCGGACCGGCCCGACGAGGTACGCACGGTCAGCGGCCAGCACCAGGTGGCGGTGACCACCGGCCGGGTGGAGTCGCTGCGGCTGACCCCGACCGCGCCGGCGGCCTGCCCCCAGGCGGTCGACGCGATCGGCGAGGCCGACTGGTTGATCTTCGGCCCGGGCAGCTGGTACACCAGCGTGCTGCCGCACCTGCTGGTGCCGGAGCTGGCCGACGCGATCGTGTCCAGCCCGGCCCGCCGGCTGGTCACCCTCAACCTGGCCGCGGAGAAGGAGACGCTCGGGCTCTCCGTCGCCGACCACCTGGCCGCGCTGCGCTGGTACCTGCCCGAACTGAAGGTGGATCACGTCCTGGCAGACGCCAAGGCGGTGGGTGACCCCGATCCGGTCGAACGTGCGGCAGAATCGCTGGGTGCCCGGCTGGTCCTCGCCCCCGTCGCCGTCCTCGACGGCACTCCTCGCCATGATCCGGCTGCCCTGGGCGCCGCACTGGTGCCTGTCCTGGGCGCCGATCGTTAGACACGTACGTAATCTCCGGCGACACGCCGGAACCGGTCCGTGAGGGGACGCACAATGGCGATGACGGCTGCGGTCAAGGACGAGCTGAGTCGGGTCGACGTGCCCAAACCCTGCTGCCGGCGGGCGGAGATGGCGGCGTTGCTGCGCTTCGCCGGCGGGCTGCACATCGTCTCCGGCCGGGTGGTCGTGGAGGCGGAGCTCGACACCGGAGCGGTGGCCCGCCGGCTCCGGCGGGAGATCGCCGAGGTCTACGGCTACTCCAGCGAGATCCACGTGCTCGCCTCCGGCGGGTTGCGCAAGGGCAGCCACTTCATCGTCCGGGTGGTCAAGGACGGCGAGGCGCTGGCCCGGCAGACCGGCCTGCTCGACGTGCGGGGCCGGCCGGTACGCGGCCTGCCGCCGCACGTGGTGGCCGCCAACGTCTGCTGCGCCGTCTCCGCCTGGCGGGGCGCGTTCATGGCGCACGGCTCGCTGACCGAGCCGGGCCGCTCCAGCGCGTTGGAGATCACCTGCCCCGGGCCGGAGTCCGCGCTGGCCCTGGTCGGCGCCGCCCGCCGGATCGGCATCACCGCCAAGAACCGCGAGGTGCGCGGGGTGGACCGGGTGGTGGTCAAGGACGGCGACGCGATCGCCGCGCTGCTCACCCGGATCGGCGCCCACTCCAGCGTGCTGGCCTGGGAGGAGCGCCGGGTCCGCCGCGAGGTGCGGGCGACCGCCAACCGGCTGGCCAACTTCGACGACGCCAACCTGCGCCGTTCGGCGCGGGCGGCGGTGGCCGCCGCCGCCCGGGTCACCCGGGCGCTGGAGATCCTCGCCGACGAGGCGCCCAACCACCTCACCGACGCCGGGCGGCTGCGCCTGGAGCACCGCCAAGCCTCGCTGGAGGAGCTGGGCGCTCTCGCCGACCCGCCGCTGACCAAGGACGCGATCGCCGGGCGGATCCGCCGGTTGCTCGCACTGGCCGACAAGCGGGCCCGGGACCTGGGCATCCCGGATACCGAAGCGGCCGTCACGCCCGACATGCTCGTGGTCTGATAGGACGGTGGCGGTCAGCGGAGACGAGCGAGCCGGAAGGCACGACGTCGTCCCCGCCTCGAGTGGTGGGGGAGCCTGCGCCCCGGCCGGGCGAGCAGGTCGCCACCCCCCGCAGCGCCGTGCCCCGCGCTCGGATAGGGTCGCAGCGTACGGCAAGGGGGCCGGCACAGGCACGCCTCGCCGTGCTCACCGCCTCGGGCGGTCCGGTTCTTGGAAAGACCGCGGCGGGGTGGCCTTGATGAACTGTCAACGGCCGGCTCCAGACGGCCGGCGCACATCACTCTGCCGGCGCCACGGTCTGCGGCCGGCGGACCAGAACGCGAGGAGATGGGACCTGTGACCATCCGGGTTGGCATCAACGGCTTCGGCCGGATCGGCCGTAACTTCTTCCGGGCAGTGCTGGCGTCCGGCGCTGACATCGAGGTCGTCGCGGTCAACGACCTGACCGACAACGGGACGCTCGCCCACCTTGTCAAGTACGACAGCATCCTGGGCCGCCTCCCGTACGAGGTCAAGGCCACCGCCGACGAGATCACCGTGGGCGGCAAGACCATCAAGGCGTACGCCGAGAAGGACCCGGCGGCGCTGCCGTGGGGCGAGGTCGGCGCGGACGTCGTCATCGAGTCGACCGGCTTCTTCACCGATGGCAGCAAGGCCAAGGCGCACATCGACGGCGGGGCCAAGAAGGTCATCATCTCCGCGCCGGCGAAGAACGAGGACGTCACGGTCGTCATGGGCGTGAACCAGGACCAGTACGACCCGGCCAAGCACACCATCATCTCGAACGCCTCCTGCACCACCAACTGCCTCGCTCCGATGGCGAAGGTCCTGCAGGACACGTTCGGCATCGAGCACGGTCTGATGACCACCATCCACGCCTACACCCAGGACCAGAACCTCCAGGACGCCCCGCACAAGGACCTCCGCCGGGCCCGGGCCGCCGCGCTGAACATCGTGCCGACCTCCACCGGCGCCGCGAAGGCGATCGGCCTGGTGCTGCCGGAGCTCAAGGGCAAGCTGGACGGCTACGCGCTGCGGGTGCCGATCCCGACCGGTTCGGCCACCGACCTGACCGTCAACCTCCACCGCGAGACGACGGTCGACGAGGTCAACGCCGCGATGAAGGCCGCCGCGGACGGCCCGCTCAAGGGCATCCTGGTCTACAACGAGGACCCGATCGTCTCCACCGACATCGTGACCGACCCGGCGTCGTGCATCTTCGACGCCCCGCTGACCAAGGTGGTCGGCAACCAGGTCAAGGTCGTCGGCTGGTACGACAACGAGTGGGGCTACTCGAACCGCCTGGTCGACCTGGTCAAGCTGGTGGGTAGCTCGCTGTGAGCATCCGTACCCTCGACGACCTGCTCGACGAGGGGGTGTCGGGTCGGCGCGTGCTGGTGCGCGCCGACCTGAACGTCCCGCTCGACAAGCAGAGCGGCGCGATCACCGACGACGGGCGGATCCGCGCGGTCCTGCCCACGCTGACCGCCCTCACCGGCGCCGGCGCCAAGGTGGTCGTCTGCTCGCACCTGGGCCGCCCGAAGGGCGCGCCGGACCCGCAGTTCAGCCTGCGGCCGGTCGCCGACCGGCTGGGCGAGCTGCTCGGCGGCTCGGTGCGTTTCGCCACCGACACCGTCGGCGACTCGGCCCGCTCCACCGTGGACGCGCTCGCCGACGGCGACGTCGCTCTGCTGGAGAACCTGCGCTTCAACGCCGGTGAGACCAGCAAGGACGACGCCGAGCGGGGCGCGTTCGCCGACCAGCTGGCTGCGTTCGGCGAGGCGTACGTCGACGACGCGTTCGGCGCGGTGCACCGCAAGCACGCCAGCGTCTACGACGTGCCCGCCCGGCTCCCGCACGTCGCGGGCCGGCTGGTGCTGCGGGAGGTGGAGGTCCTCTCCACGCTCACCGGCGACCCGGCGCGGCCGTACGTGGTGGTGCTCGGCGGCTCGAAGGTCTCCGACAAGCTGGCGGTGATCGAGGCCCTGCTGCCGAAGGTCGACCGACTGCTCATCGGCGGCGGCATGTGCTTCACCTTCCTCAAGGCCCAGGGCCACGAGGTGGGCACGTCGCTGCTGGAGGAGGAGATGGTCGAGACCTGCGGCAACCTCCTCGCCCGCTCCGAGGGCAAGATCATGCTCCCGGTCGACGTGGTGGCCGCCGACGCCTTCGCGCCGGACGCCACCCACGACACGGTGCGCGCCGACGGCATCCCGAGCCACCGGCTCGGGCTGGACATCGGTCCGGAGACGGTGGCCGGGTTCGCCGCGGCGCTCAAGGGCGCGCGGACGATCTTCTGGAACGGCCCGATGGGCGTCTTCGAGATGCCGGCCTTCGCCAACGGCACCCGGGGTGTGGCCGAGGCGATCGCGAAGACCGACGCGTTCACCGTCGTCGGTGGCGGGGACTCCGCCGCCGCCGTCCGCGCGCTCGGGCTGGACGAATCCTCGTTCGGGCACATCTCCACCGGCGGCGGCGCCTCGCTGGAGTACCTCGAGGGCAAGACCCTCCCCGGTATCGCGGCTCTGGAGAAGTGATGGCGAACACCCCCCGCCGGCCCCTGATGGCCGGCAACTGGAAGATGAACCTCAACCACCTCGAGGCCAACCTGCTGGTGCAGAAGCTGGCGGCCAGCCTCACCGAGAAGCAGCTGACCGACGTCGAGACGGTGGTCCTGCCGCCCTTCACCGACCTGCGCACCGTGCAGACCGCGGTGGACGGCGACAAGCTGCTGATCGGCTACGGCGGGCAGGACCTCTCCCCGCACGCCTCGGGCGCCTACACCGGTGACATCTCCGGTCCGCTGCTGGCCAAGCTCGGCTGCACGTACGTCGTGGTCGGCCACTCCGAGCGGCGGGCCTACCACCACGAGGACGACGCGCTGGTCAACGCCAAGGTGAAGGCGGCGCTGACGCACGGGCTCACCCCGATCCTCTGCGTGGGCGAGGGGCTGGACGTGCGGGAGCAGGGCACCCACGTGGCGCACTGCTCCGAGCAGCTCGACGGGGGCCTCGCCGGTCTCACCGCCGAGCAGGTGCGGCAGGTGGTGATCGCGTACGAGCCGGTCTGGGCGATCGGTACCGGCAAGACCGCGACGCCGGAGGACGCCCAGGAGGTCTGCCGGGCGGTCCGCCAGCGGTTGGCGGAGCGCTTCGACCAGGAGACCGCCGACCAGGTCCGGGTGCTCTACGGCGGCTCGGTCAAGGCGTCGAACGTCGCCTCGATCATGGCCCAGCCGGACGTGGACGGGGGCCTGGTGGGGGGCGCCAGCCTGGACGCCGAGGAATTCGCGCAGATCTGCCGGTTCCCCGAGCACATCGCCCGCTGATCGCTCGCTATCCTTGACTCCGCCCGTCCACCGGCCGGTGCCACCGTGCCCGACCTGTCCGGGCGAGGATCGCTACGAGAGGACTGACCCCAGCCATGCCGATCTGGTTCGCATACACGTTGATCGTGTTGCTGGTCATCACGAGCGTTCTGCTCACCATGCTGATCCTGCTGCACCGAGGTAAGGGCGGCGGGTTGTCGAGCATGTTCGGCGGTGGGGTCAGCTCCAGCCTCGCCGGTTCGTCCGTCGCGGAGAAGAACCTGGACCGCTACACCGTCCTGGTGGGCGTCGTCTGGTTCGCCTGCATCGTCGGGCTCGGCCTCTGGCTCCGCCTCCAGGTCGACGGCGGCGGTGCCTGAGCAGCCGGTTCAAGTCGTACAATCTGCGCGCGGTCCGTCACCCGACGGGCCGCGCGCAGGTCTTTCGCTGCACCGCGTCGCCCGCCGTCCACCCCCGCGGCGGTCCCCTCCGACGACAGGAGCGAGCAGCAGTGCCGAACGGCAACGTGATCCGGGGCTCCCGGATCGGATCCGCCCCCGAACGCCCGCCCGAGCGTTACGAACCGGCCCCCCGGCAGGCGGTCACCTACTGGTGCCGCAACGACCACCGGGTGGAGATCCTGATCGCCGCGGAGGCCACCGCGCCGCCACTCTGGGACTGCCCGCGCTGCGGCCTCCCGGCCGGCCAGGACGCGCAGAACCCGCCCGGGCGGGCCCGGGCCGAGCCCTACAAGAGCCACCTGGCGTACGTGAAGGAGCGGCGCACCGACGAGGAGGGCGCCGCCCTCCTCGCCGAGGCCCTGGCCAAGCTGCGCCGCCGCCGCGGGCGCTGAGCGGGCCCGACCGGCCCGCGCCGGGGCTTGCGCGGCGGGCGGCCGGGCCGGGGCTCAGCGCAGGCTGCGCAGCCGGGCCGGCACGTCGGCCGCGGCGGCCCGGTCGAGCAGCCAGAGCGTCCGGCTGACCCCCCGTACGCCGGCTGCGGGCAGCTGCACCGAGCCCGCCCCGGCCAGGGCCATGCCCACCGCCCGGGCCTTGTCCGCGCCGCTGGCCACCAGCCAGACCTCCTCGGCGGTGTTGATCGTCGGCAGGGTGAGCGTGGTGCGCACCGGCGGCGGCTTCGGGCTGCCCCGCACCGCGCTGACCGGCCGGCTCTCGTAGTGCACCGGGTGCTCCGGGAAGACCGAGGCGACGTGCCCGTCCTCCCCGACGCCCAGCATCAGCACGTCGAAGTGAGGCAGCGCCGCGGTGCCCGGCCGGGCCGCCGCGGCCAGCTCGGCGGCGTACCGGGCTGCCGCCTCCTCCGGGTCGAACCCGGCGTCGGAGGCCGGCATCGGGTGCACCCGGGCCGGGTCCAGCGGCAGCGCGCCCAGCAGCGCCGCCCGGGCCTGGGTCTCGTTGCGCTCCGGGTCGCCGGCGGGTAGGAACCGCTCGTCGCCCCACCAGACATCCACCCGGGACCAGTCGATCGCGTCCTGGGCGGGCAACGCCGCCACTGCCAGGTAGACGGCGGCGGCGATCCGCCCGCCGGTCAGCACCACCGACGCCTGACCCCGGTCGGCCTGCGCGTCGAGCAGCTTCACCACCAACCGGGCCGCCACCGCCTGCGCCAGCAGGTGGGGGTCGGCGTGGACGGCGACACTCGCCTCACTCATCTCGTGCCTTTTTCGTTCGTCGCGGACCGCTCGGCGGGCCGGTTGCTGATCTTCGGTGCGCGAGGGGAGCGCGCCGCCACCCTCAGTGCTCGCCGCTGGTGCCGGCGTGCGCGCTGACCCCCGCCTCGGCCCGCCGCGCGGTGGCCGGATCCTTCCAGACGTGCACCCGGGTCGCCGGGCGCTGATCCAGGCCGGTCAGCCCGGCGGTGGCGCCCAGCGCCTCCGCGTACACCTGGTCGGCGTCCAGCCGGCGCAGCTCCTCGGCCAGCTCGTCGCCGAGCGGCCGGCGGACCAGCGGCAGGTTGCGGTCCTCCTGACCGGTACGACGGAAGATGGCCATGCTGTCGTCCCGGGTCAGCGTGAGCTGGTCGCCGTTGGCGCAGCGCAGCTGCACCTCCCGCATCCGGGGGAACTCGTCGGTCTGCTCCCACCGCGGGGTGATGCCGAGCCGGCTGCTCAGCCAGCCGGACATCAGCGCGGCCGTCGGGTCGGTGCGCGGCGCCACCACGGTGGCCTCGGTGACCCGGGCCTCGGTGGTGTCGAACGCGCCGGCGACCAGGGTGCGCCACGGGGTGATCCGGGTCCAGGCCAGGTCGGTGTCGCCCGGGGCGTAGTCCCGGGCCCGCTGCCGCAGCGCCTCGATCGGGTCGGCGGCCTGCGCCGCGTCGGTGATCCGCCGGTCGGCCACCACGCCGAGGAAGTCGGTGGCGATCTCCGCGGGCGGTTCGCCGTGCCACCAGGTGACCACCGGCACGTCCGGCACCAGCAGCGGCATCACCACCGACTCGGCGTGCAGCGCGAGCCGCCCGTACATCCGGGTGACCACCGCCTCGCACGGCCCGAGCCGGCCGCCCACCACGATCTCGGCGTCCAGCCGGTTGCGTTCCCGGTCGATGTCCGAGCGGACCACCACCACCAGCCGGCACGGGTGGGCGGCGGCGGCGATGGTCGCCGCCGCCTCCGCCTCGCGTACCCGCTTCTCGTCCACGACCACGATCAGGGTCAGCGCCATGCCGCTGGCCACCCCGCCCGCGCTGCGCCGCTCGGCGGCCAACGCCTTGACCACCTCGTTGCCGGTGGTGTCCCACAGGCCGATCACGGGAGCCTCCTGGTTGACTCGCTACGCCTGGTCACGCCCGCCGCCAGGCGCGGCCCTCGCGGGCCAGCATCTCGTCGGCGGCCCGGGGGCCCCACTCGCCGGCCCGGTACGGCTCCGGCGTCGTGCCGACCCAGGCGTGCTCCAGCGGGTCGACCACCTGCCAGCTCTGCTCGACCTCGGCCGCGTCCGGGAAGAGCGTCCGGTCGCCGATCAGCACGTCCAGCACCAGCCGCTCGTACGCCTCCGGGCTGGACTCGGTGAACGCCTCGCCGTACTGGAAGTCCATCGCGATGTCGCGGACCTCCATGGTGGTGCCGGGCACCTTCGAGCCGAACTTGAGCACCACGCCCTCATCCGGCTGAACCCGGATGACCAGCTGGTTGTTGCCGAGCGACTCCATGTCGGCCGCGTTGAACGGCAGGTGCGGCGCCTTCTTGAACATGATGGCCACCTCGGTGACCCGCCGCGGCAGCCGCTTGCCGGCCCGGATGTAGAACGGCACCTCGGCCCAGCGCCGGTTCTGGATGCCGAGCCGTACGGCCACGTACGTCTCGGTGGTGGAGTTCGGCGGTACGCCGTCCTCGTCGAGGTAACCGACCGCGCGTTCGCCCCCCACCCAGCCGGGCAGGTACTGGCCCCGGACGGTGCCCTGCGCGACGTCCTGCGGCAGGGTGATCGCCTTGAGCACCTTCAGCTTCTCGGTCCGGATCTCGTCGGCGTCGAAGCTGGTCGGCTCCTCCATCGCGACCAGCGCGAGCAACTGGAGGAGGTGGTTCTGGAGCACGTCGCGGGCGGTGCCGACGGTGTCGTAGAAGCCCGCGCGGGTGCCGATGCCGACGTCCTCGGCCATGGTGATCTGCACCGAGTCGACGTACTTGGAGTTCCAGAGCGGCTCGAACAGGTTGTTGGCGAACCGCAGGGCCAGGATGTTCTGGACCGTCTCCTTGCCCAGGTAGTGGTCGATCCGGAAGACGTCCTGGCGGGTGAAGACGTCGTCGACCAGGTCGTTGAGCGCCTTCGCCGAGGGCAGGTCGTTGCCGAACGGCTTCTCGACCACCACCCGGCGCCAGCCGCCGGACTTGGCATTGTCCGCCATGCCGGTGCGGGCGAGCTGCTTGAGCACCACCGGGAAGGCCGCCGGGGGGATGGAGAAGTAGAAGGCGGCGTTGCCGGCGATGCCGTGCGTGTCGCGCAGCTCGTCGAGGGTGTCGGCCAGGTGGTCGAAGGCCGCGTCGTCGTCGAACGACCCGCCGACGAACTTGATGTTGCCGGCCAGCCGCGCCCAGACCTCCTCCCGCCACGGCGTTCGGGCGTGCTTACGGGCGGCCTCGCAGGCGAGCGTCTCGAAGTCGCCGTCGCCCCAGTCCCGCCGGGCGAAGCCCAGCACCACGAAACCCGGTGGCAGCAGCCCTCGGTTGGCCAGGTCGTAGACCGCCGGCAGCAGCTTCTTCCGGGCCAGGTCGCCGGTGACCCCGAAGATCACCAGCGCGCACGGCTCGGGAATCCGCGGCAGCCGGCGGTCCTGCGGGTCCCGCAGCGGGTTCACGCTGCCTCTCCGCTCCGCTTGTTCCACGTCGTCCATCCTCACGCCGGCAGCTCACCGGCCGCATCGAGCAGCTGGGCCACGCCCGCGGCCCGGTCGGTCAGGTGCAGCCGCAGCACCGGACGGTCTCGTCCGGCGAGCGCCTGCCGGTCGCCGGCGGCCTGCGCCGCCTGCAGCTCCCCGAAGGAGTACGGCTTGCCGGGCACCGGCAGATCATCGGTGACCGCTCCGGTCACCTGAAGATAGCTGCCGACCTGCGGGCCGCCCTTGTGATACTGGCCGGTGGAGTGCAGGAACCGCGGACCCCAGCCGAAGGTGACCGGGCGGTTGGCCGCGGCGGCCAGCAGCGGCCGCAGCCGGCCCGCGTCGGCGTCGGCGAACCGGTCCAGGTACGCCATCACCGCGAGGTACCCGTCGTCGCCCAGCCCGTCGAGCAGCCAGCGCAGCACGCCGACCAGGTCGCCCGGTGCGCCCGCCGGCGCGTACACCTCGATCGCGCCCTCGGTGAACGACGGCGCCTCCGCCGGCGGACCCGAGGCCAGGATCTTGTTGGTGTTCTCCTTGGACTCGGTGACGTTCGGCTGGTTGAACGGATCGATGCCGAGCACCACGCCGGCCACCGCGGTGGCGTACTCCCAGGCCAGGAACTGCGCGCCGAGCGGGCCGTTGACCGCCACGTCCGGGTCGATCCCGCCACCGGGCACCTGGCCCGGGGCCATCGCACCGCCGTAGCTCACCGTCAGCACGTCCGAACCCTTGGCGCCGGGGCTCTGCGGCGACTCCACCACCACCGGCAGGATGCCCACCCCGGCCTTGCCGGTCGACTCGGCGATCAGCTGCTCGGCCCAGTCGCCGAACCCGTCGATGCCGGAGCCGTCGGAGACCAGGGCGACCTTGTCCCGGGCCAGGGTGGCGGCGGCGCCGAGCGCGGCGCCCAGCGCCAGGGACGGGTTGTCCCGGTCGCCGCCGAGCGACGCGGCGAGCGCGTCGGCCTGGTCGAGCAGCTCGACCACCTCGACGCCGGCCAGCGCCGACGGGACCAGCCCGAACGCGGTCAGCGCCGAGTACCGGCCGCCGACGTTCGGGTCGGCGAGCACGGTGAACGCGCCCATCTCGGCGGCGGTCTGCTCCAGCGGCGAACCCGGGTCGGTGACGATGACGAAGTGCCGCCCGGCCTCCTCCTCGGTCATCCCGGCGTCCAGGAAGGCCTGCCAGTAGGCCCGGCGGTGGCTGTCGGTCTCCACCGTCGAGCCGGACTTGCTCGCCACCACCACGACCGTGCGCTCCAGCCGGTCGCCGAGCGCCGCCCGGACCTGGCCGGGGTCGGTGGTGTCCAGCACGGTCAACGGCCGGCCGAGGGTCCGGGTGATCACCTCAGGGGCCAGCGAGGAGCCGCCCATCCCGGCGAGCACCACGTGGTCCAGGTCGGCCAGCTCCGCCTTCAGCTCGGCGAGCTGGGGGAGCAGCTCCCGGCTGCGCTGATGGGTGTCCATCCAGCCGAGGCGGATCTTCGCCTCGGCTTCGGCGTCCGGGCCCCAGAGGCTCGGGTCCTTCGCGGCCAGCTTGCCCGGTACGCCGGCGGAGACCACCGCGTCGCGGGTCGACGCCGGGGCGGACCGGTCGACCGCGTCCGCCCCGTGCACGGTCAGTCCGGCGGCCGACTCGGCCGGCGTGGAGAGCAGGTCACTCACGCGTTGCCCCCCGCCTGCGCGGCGGCCTTCGCGTTGCCCTTCGCCGCGCGACCCGGGGCGCCCGCGCCCTGCGCGGCCGACTCCAGCGACTTACGCACGCCGTCGAGCAGCTCCAGCCAGCTGGCCTCGAACTTCTCCACGCCCTCACGCTCCAGCACGCCGATCACGTCGGTCATGTCCACGCCGACGGCCTCGAGGTCGGTGAAGACCTTGCGGGCCGCGTCGTAGGCGCCGGTGATGGTGTCGGGGCGGGTCTCGCCGTGGTCGGCGAAGGCGTGGATGACCGACTCCGGCATGGTGTTCACCGTGCCGGGGGCGATCAGCTGCTCGACGTAGACGACGTCCCGGTAGTCCGGGTTCTTGGTCGAGGTGGAGGCCCAGAGCGGCCGCTGCGGGTGCGCTCCGGCGTCGGCGAGCGCCTGCCACCGGTCCGAGGAGAAGACCTTGCCGTAGCGCTCGTACGCCAGCTGGGCGTTGGCGATGGCGGCCTTGCCGCGCAGCGCCTTGGCCTCGTCCGAGCCGAGCTTCTCCAGTCGCTTGTCGACCTCGGAGTCGACCCGGGAGACGAAGAACGACGCCACCGAGCCGATCTTGCTCAAGTCGTGGCCGTTCGCCTTCGCCTGCTCCAGGCCGGCGAGGAACGCCTCCATCACCTCGGAGTAGCGGTCCAGCCCGAAGATCAGCGTGACGTTGACGCTGATCCCCTCGGCGAGGGTCGCGGTGATCGCCGGGATGCCGGCCTCGGTGGCCGGGATCTTGATGAAGAGGTTCGGCCGGTCGATCAGCCACCAGAGCGCCTTCGCCTCGGCGACGGTCTTCTCGGTCTCGTGCGCCAGCCGCGGGTCGACCTCGATGGAGACCCGGCCGTCCACCCCCGCGCTCTTGTCGAAGGAGGGGCGCATCACGTCGCAGGCCCACCGCACGTCGTACGTGGTGAGCATGCGGACCGCCTCTTCGACCTCCACCCCCCGAAGGGCGAGTTCGCGCAGCTGCCAGTCGTACTCGTCGGCCTCACCCAGGGCCTTCGCGAAGATGGTCGGGTTCGTGGTCACCCCGGCCATGTGGTTCTCCCGGCGCAGCTTGTCCAGCCCACCGGTGCTCAGCCGTGCCCGGGAAAGATCGTCGAGCCAGATCGCCACCCCAGCGGCGCTGAGCTCTGCCAGCCTGTCCGTCATGCCGTCCACGCTCCCCTCAGTTGCCGGTCGTGAAACCGGTGATGTCGCCCACCCGGGTCAGCGCCGCGTGCGCGGCGGCCACGATCCGGTCGGGGGTGAACCCGAACTGCTCGAAGAGCACCGAATGCGGTGCACTCGCCCCGTAGTGCTCCAGACTGACGGTCTCGCCGCAGTCGCCGACGATGGCGCGCCACGACATGGCGATGCCCGCCTCGACGCTCACCCGTGCCTTTACCCCGCGTGGCAGCACCGACTCCCGGTACGCCTCGTCCTGCTCGAAGAACCACTCCTGGCAGGGCATGGAGACGACCCGGGTGGGAGTCCCGTCGGCCTCCAGGCGCTCCCGGGCGGTCAGGCAGAGCTGCACCTCGGAGCCCGTGCCGACGATGATCACCTGCGGCTTGCCGGTGGACGCCTCGGCCAGCACGTAGCCGCCCTTGGCGACGCCCTCGACGCTGCCCAGGGTGCTGCGGTCCAGGGTCGGCAGCGCCTGCCGGCTGAGCGCCAGCGCCGTCGGCCGGTCGGTGTGCTCCAGCGCCTGCCGCCACGCCCAGGCGGTCTCGTTGGCGTCGGCGGGGCGGACCACGTCCAGGCCGGGGATGGCCCGCAGCGCGGTCAGGTGCTCGACCGGCTGGTGGGTCGGGCCGTCCTCACCGAGGCCGATCGAGTCGTGCGTCCAGACGTAGGTCACCGGCAGCTTCATCAGCGCGGCGAGCCGCACCGAGGGGCGCATGTAGTCGCTGAACACCAGGAAGGTGCCGCCGTACGGCCGGGTGCCGCCGTGCAGCGCGATACCGTTGAGGATCGCGCCCATCGCGTGCTCGCGGATGCCGAAGTGCAGCGTGCGGCCGTACTCGTGGCCGGGGAAGTCCTTGGTGGCGTGGGTGGCCGGGATGAACGACGGCTCGCCCTTCATCGTGGTGTTGTTGCTCTCCGCCAGGTCGGCCGAGCCGCCCCAGAGCTCGGGGAGCACCGGCGCCAGCGCCTCCAGCACCTTGCCGGAGGCGGCCCGGGTGGCGATGCCCTTGGCGTCCGCCGGGAACTCCGGCAGCGCCTCGGTCCAGCCGTCGGGGAGGACCCGCCCGGCCATCCGCTCGTAGAGCGCGGTGCGCTCCGGGTTGGCCTTCGTCCAGCCCTCGAACGCCTGGGTCCACTCCTGCGCCGCCTGCTCGCCACGCTTGAGCACCTGGCGGGCGTGCCCCAGCACCTCCTCGTCGACCTCGAAGCTCTGCGCCGGGTCGAAGCCGAGGATCTGCTTGGTGGCGGCCACCTCGTCGGCGCCGAGCGCCGAACCGTGGATCTTGCCGGTGTTCTGCTTGTTCGGCGCGGGCCAGCCGATGATGGTGCGCAGCGCGATGAAGGAGGGGCGGCCGGTCTCGGCCTTGGCCGCCTGCAGCGCCCGGTAGAGCGCCTCCACGTCCTCGTGGTAGTCGCCCTGGTCGGCGTCGCCACTGCGCCAGTCCACGGTCTGCACGTGCCAGCCGTACGCCTCGTAGCGGGCCGCCACGTCCTCGCTCTTGGCGATCCGGGTGTCGTCCTCGATCGAGATCTCGTTGTCGTCGTAGATCAGCGTGAGGTTGCCCAGCTGCTGGTGGCCGGCGAGCGCGGAGACCTCGTGGCTGATGCCCTCCTCGATGTCACCGTCCGAGGCGATGCACCAGATGTTGTGGTCGAAGACCGAGCTGCCCGGCTCGGTCTCCGGGTCGAACAGGCCGCGCTCGCGGCGGGCGGCCATCGCCATCCCGACCGCGTTGCCGAGGCCCTGGCCGAGCGGCCCGGTGGTGGTCTCGACGCCCGGGGTGTGCCCGTGCTCCGGGTGACCCGGCGTGAGCGAGCCCCACTGCCGCAGCGACTTCAGGTCCTCCAGGCTCAGCGGGTAGCCGGAGAGGAACAGCTGGATGTAGAGGGTCAGGCTGGAGTGCCCGGCGGAGAGCACGAACCGGTCCCGGCCCGGCCAGTTCGGGTCCGCCGGGTTGTGCCGCATCACCCGGTTGAAGAGCAGGTACGCCGCGGGCGCCAGGCTCATCGCGGTGCCCGGGTGGCCGTTGCCGGATTTCTCCACGGCGTCCATGGCGAGCACGCGGGCGGTGTCGACGGCCCGACGGTCGAGATCGGACCAGTTGAGTGCGGACTCGGGTTGATTGGCAGCCACGATCGTGTGCTCCTCGGGAGATGGGCGGAACCCTCACTGATGACCCTATCGAGCGGTGCTAAACGTCCGCCCGGGGATCACTGCATGCTCTTCTGTACTCCGGTGGCGGGATGCACGAAAGTGCCCGCGGTGTGACGGCCCGCACCGTTGCCGGGTCGGCCGGGCAGCCAAAACGACAGCGCGTAGTGTGTGGGGCGGTGTGGGGCCCGACCTGGGTCCGGCCGATCCCGATCTCCCGTGCCGACGCCGGAAGGTGGCAATCCGTGAGCATGATCACCGAGCGCCCCGTCAGCGACCCCGCCGGGCAGCCGCCCGTGCGGGCGGCGGAGGGTTCGGTCACGCCGCGGCGGGACGTGCGGGCGATCGTCGGGGCGTACGTGGCGCTGACCAAGCCTCGGATCGTCGAGCTGTTGCTGGTCACCACCGTGCCGGCGATGATGCTCGCCGCCGGTGGGCTGCCGTCGCTCTGGTTGGTCGCCGTGGTGCTGATCGGCGGATCACTCGCGGCGGGCGCGGCCAGCGTGCTCAACTGCTACATCGACCGGGACATCGACCAGTTGATGCGGCGCACCAAGCGGCGCCCGCTGCCCGCGCACACCGTGTCACCGCGCAATGCGCTGATCTTCGGGCTGGTGCTGGCGGTGATCTCGGTCGCCCTGATGGCCGTCTTCACCAATCTGCTGGCCGCCGGGCTCACCCTGGCCGCGATCGCGTACTACGACCTGGTCTACACGCTCTGGCTCAAGCGGACGACGCCGGCGAACACCTTCTGGGGCGGCGCCTGCGGGGCCGCGCCGGTGCTGATCGGCTGGGCCGCGGTCACCGGCTCGCTCGCGCCGGCCGCGTGGGGGCTCTTCGCGGTGGTCTTCTTCTGGCAGATGCCGCACTTCTACCCGCTGGCGATGAAGTACAAGGACGACTACGCCCGGGCCGGGATCCCGATGCTGCCGGTGGTCGCGTCGGTCCGCCGGGTCAACACCGAGATCCTGATCTTCGCCTGGCTGACCGTGCTGACCTCGCTGGCGGTGTGGCCGCTCGGCATGAGCGCCATCTACGGCGTGCCGACGCTGGTGGTGGGGGCCATCTTCCTGGTCGAGGCGCACCGGCTCTGTGGCCGGGCGGCGCGCGGCGAGGCGGTCAAGCCGATGCGGCTCTTCCACTGGTCGACCACGTACCTGACCATCCTCTTCGCCGCGGTCGCGCTCGACGCGCTGCTCTGAGGTCTCCCTCGCCCGGCGCGACGGCCGGCCCGGGGCTCGGGGTACCTGCTGACAAATCATCATCATGGATGAGTTGTCCGAGTTTGACGTCACATCCAAGCAACTATCGGCATGAGTCGGATGGGCTCAACCTGTGCCGGCTCCTGCTGATTCGTCGATAAGTTTTACCGCTGTAAGTCCGGATAAAACCGGGCGAACTACCTGTGGCCTTCCTTAAACCGTCAGGTAATTGGCATCACAAAAGCTTCATGGTTGTCGCCCGCCTGGGTGGAAGTCTGCTTAGGCTTCGCGTCATGGCAGATGGTTCCGATACGACGCTGACGGCTGAGCACACCGAACCGGCCCCCACCGGGCTGGTCGCGGGAATCAAGTCGTTCGCCGCCGGACACGGCGGTGCGAAGGCGGTCATCGAGTACGTCGGCAAGCGCGGCGCTCGCATCGTCCTCGTGGGTGAGGACGGGGCGTGGGGCGACCAGTTCGCGGACGACACCGTCGTCGCGCGGGACGCCTGCGCCAAGGCGGGAGTCACCGTGGAGAACGCCTGGGAGCGGGAACTCATGGACCAGATGCGGCCGAGCAACGACCTCTGGCGGTCGATGGCCCGTCGCGCGATGGCCCGTTGATAAATTGACCAACCACCACCAGTCGACCCGGGGGGAACCCCGGGTCGCCCTTATCACCTGTACCGAGCTGGCCGACCTCGACCCGGACGACCGGTTGCTGCTGGCCCCGCTGGCCGGCCGGGGGATTGTCGCCGAGGCGGCGGTCTGGGACGACCCCGCCGTCGACTGGTCCGGCTACCACCTCGCGGTGCTCCGTTCACCGTGGGACTACGCGCTGCGCCGCGACGAGTTCGTCGCCTGGGCGGCCACCGTGCCGGCGCTGGTCAACCCGGCCGACGTGGTCCGCTGGAACACCGACAAGCGCTACCTGGCCGAGTTGTCCGCCGCCGGGATCCCGACGGTGCCCACGGGGTGGGTGGCGCCGGGGGAGTCCTGGCAGGCCCCCGCCGGGACCGGCGAGTACGTGATCAAGCCCGCGGTGAGCGCGGGCAGTCAGGACACCGGCCGCTACGACCTGGCGGACCCGGCACACCGGGAGCTGGCGGCGGCGCACGTCCGGCGGCTGTCGGACGCCGGTCGGGTCACCATGGTCCAGCCCTACCTGAGCGCGGTGGACACCGCGGGCGAGACGGCGCTGCTCTTCATGGCCGGCCCGGACGGGCTGGCGTTCAGCCACGCCATCCGCAAGGGCCCGATGCTCACCGGGCCCGACCTGGGTGTCGACGGGCTCTACAAGCCCGAGGAGATCACCTCCCGGGCGGCCAGGCCGGACGAGCTGGTCGTCGCGGAGAAGACCCTGGCGGCGGTGCCGGGCGGCGCGGAGCGGCTGCTCTACGCCCGGGTGGATCTCATCCCGGGCCCGGACGGGTCGCCGGTCCTGGTGGAGCTGGAGCTCACCGAGCCGTCGCTCTTCCTGGCCCACGCGGAGGGCGCTCCCGACCGGCTCGCCGAGGCGATCGTCACCCACCTGGCCCGCCGGGCCTGATCTCCCTCCGGGCGCGTGCCGGCGCAGTCAGCCTTGCGCTCGCCGCCGCCCTACGTTGTTCCGCCTTTGCTCTGCTTCAACGACAGAAACACCCACCGTCCGGTATTCGGACGGTGGGTGTTTCCTCGGGTGCAGCAGAGCAAAGCGGGTGGACGGTGCCCCCAGCCCTCGCCCGCTTGCCATGGGCCGGCCGCCGTGGCGGCCGGGTGGGGTCAGGCGGCGGCGGTGACCGGCTCGGGGGCCGGGGTGGGCGTGGTGCTCGGCGCGATCGGCCGGCGCTCGCGGGTCGACCACTGCACGTGCAGGGTGGCCAGCAGCACCAGGCAGGAGCCGAGCATGTGCGCGCCGACCAGCACCGCCGGCAGGTGGGTGAAGTACTGCACGAAGCCGATCAGGCCCTGACCCAGCTCCACGGCGAGCAGCACCAGCGCGGCCCGGTACGCGCGGTCGGCGCCCACCGCGCGGAACGCGAAGACCAGCGCCACCGAGAGCCCGATCAGCAGGAAGACGCCGTCGGCGTGCACCTGGGAGATCGTCTCCGGGTCCAGCCCGTTGCGCGCCGCACCCTGGTCGCCGGCGTGCGGACCGCTGCCGGTGACCCAGGTGCCGACCACCAGCACGGTCGCGCCGACCAGCGTGGTGATCCGCGCGAGGGTGCGCAGCGGGCCGGGAACGGTGGGCGTCGCCGGCCCGTCCGGGTCGACGATCCGCCGCCAAAGGGCGTACGCGGCGGCGATCACCGCCATCGAGGCGAGGAAGTGCAGGCCGACCACCCACGGGTTGAGGTTGGTCAGCACGGTGATGCCGCCGACCACCGCCTGGGCCGGGATGCCGAGGAAGACCGCGACCGCCAGCGGCAGCAGCCCGCGCCGGCGGGGCCGGTGCGCCAGCACCGCGAGCACGGTGGCGAACGCGATGATGCCCACCGCGAAGGTGAGCATCCGGTTGCCGAACTCGATCGCCCCGTGCGCGCCCATCTCGGTGGTGGCGACGTAGGACGCGTCGGTGCACCGGGGCCAGGTGGGGCAGCCGAGACCGGACGCGGTCAACCGGACCGCCCCGCCGGTGACCACGATGCCGACGTTCGCGATGATCGAGGCCAGCGCGAGCCGGCGCAGCAGGGTGGTGGAGACCGGGAACCGGACGGATCGCTTCACGGAGCGAATCCTACGCACTGTAGTTGATCCACGATCGGGTGACTCCGCCCGCTCGGTGTCGGGGATCACCGGGACCCGGGTTTGCGGCCCCTAGGTGAATTACGTAACGTTGGCGTTGTGAAAAAGGCGGCAGGGGTCTCGGGGCACCGGTCGGCGACCGCTCCGGTCGCCGGTCAGCCCGTGCCCGCAGGCGCGGCCGCCGACCTCTCCACCCGTGGCCGGGTCACCCAGCTGCTGCTGGAGCAGGGGGCGACCACCGCCGCCCAGCTCGGGTCGGCGCTCGGGCTCAGCCCGGCCGGCATCCGCCGGCACCTCGACGCGATGCTCGCTGACGGTGACGTGATCGCCCGGGAGCAGACCGTCCAGGGTCACCGGGGCCGGGGTCGCCCGGCCAAGGTCTTCGTGCTGACCGAGGCAGGCCGCGGCCGCTGCGGCACCCACCACTACGACAACATGGCCACCGCCGCGCTGCGCTGGATCGCCAGCACCGGCGGCCCCGAGGCGGTCGAGGTGTTCGCCGCCGAGCAGGTCTCCGCCCTGGAGGCCCGCTGCCGGGCCGCCATGGAGGACGCCGGCGACGACCCGCTCGCCCGGGCGGAGGCGCTCGCCGGGGCGTTGACCGCCGAAGGTTACGCTGCCAACGCGTCCACGATCGCCTCCGGCGGTCAGCTCTGCCAGCACCACTGCCCGGTGGCGCACGTGGCCGCCGAGTTTCCCCAGCTGTGCGAGGCTGAGACCGCGGTGATCTCCCGTCTGGTCGGCACCCACGTGCAGCGCCTGGCCACCATCGCGCACGGCGACGGGGTGTGCACCACGCACATCCCGACCCAGCCCGGGCGTGCCCAGTCCGGAAAGACCGTCACCACCACTGTGAGGACAGATAAATGACCGAGCAGATCGTCCAGCCCCTGACCCAGGAGGAGCAGCTCGCCGCTCTGGGTCGCTACGAGTACGGCTGGGCCGACCCGGATGCCGCCGGGGCCGCCGCCCAGCGCGGCATCAACGAGGCGGTGGTGCGGGACATCTCGGCGAAGAAGAACGAGCCGGCCTGGATGCTCGACCTGCGGCTGAAGGGCCTGCGGCTGTTCGACCGCAAGCCGATGCCGGCCTGGGGCGCCGACCTCACCGGGATCGACTTCGACAACATCAAGTACTTCGTCCGGTCCACGGAGAAGCAGGCCACCAGCTGGGAGGACCTGCCCGAGGACATCAAGAACACCTACGACCGGCTGGGCATCCCCGAGGCGGAGAAGCAGCGGCTGGTCGCCGGTGTCGCGGCGCAGTACGAGTCCGAGGTCGTCTACCACAAGATCCGTGAGGACCTTGAGGAGCAGGGCGTCATCTTCCTGGACACCGACACCGCGCTGCGCGAGCACGAGGACATCTTCAAGGAGTACTTCGGCACGGTGATCCCGGTCGGCGACAACAAGTTCGCCGCGCTGAACACCTCCGTGTGGTCCGGTGGCTCGTTCATCTACGTGCCGAAGGGCGTGCACGTGGAGATCCCGCTGCAGGCCTACTTCCGGATCAACACGGAGAACATGGGCCAGTTCGAGCGGACCCTGATCATCGTCGACGAGGGCGCCTACGTGCACTACGTCGAGGGCTGCACCGCGCCGCTCTACTCCTCCGACTCGCTGCACAGCGCGGTCGTCGAGATCATCGTCAAGAAGAACGCCCGGTGCCGCTACACGACCATCCAGAACTGGTCGAACAACGTCTACAACCTGGTGACCAAGCGCGCCGTCTGCCAGGAGGGCGCGACCATGGAGTGGGTCGACGGCAACATCGGCTCCAAGGTCACCATGAAGTACCCGGCGGTCTACATGCTCGGCGAGCACGCCAAGGGCGAGGTGCTCTCGGTGGCCATGGCCGGCGAGGGTCAGCACCAGGACGCCGGCGCCAAGATGGTGCACGCCGCGCCGCACACCAGCAGCACGATCATCTCCAAGTCGATCGCCCGGGGCGGCGGCCGCACCTCCTACCGCGGCCTGGTCCAGGTGATGGAGGGCTCGCACCACAGCCGGAGCACGGTCAAGTGCGACGCGCTGCTGGTCGACACCATCTCCCGCTCGGACACCTACCCGTACGTCGACATCCGCGAGGACGACGTGGCGATGGGGCACGAGGCGACCGTCTCCAAGGTCAGCGAGGACCAGCTCTTCTACCTGATGAGCCGGGGCATGAGCGAGGACGAGGCGATGGCGATGATCGTTCGCGGCTTCATCGAGCCGATCGCCAAGGAGCTCCCGATGGAGTACGCGCTGGAGCTCAACCGCCTGATCGAGCTCCAGATGGAGGGCGCGGTCGGCTGACCCCGGCCGACCCTCGCGCGGCCCGGACCCGTCGCGCCGCGTCGCGACCAGCCCGATTGACCCTCCGATCAATCGCAGAACAGACCAAGGAAGAGATGACTACCCAGGCTTCCGCGCCGCCCAGCACCAAGTCGCAGGCGCTCCGCTCGTACGACGTCGCCGACTTCCCGGCCCTCACGGGCATGGAGGAGGATTGGCGCTTCACCCCGCTCAAGCGGCTGCGCGGGCTGGTCGGCGGGGCTCAAGCCGCGACCGGCACCCTCCGGCACGAGTACGGCGACCTGCCCGAGGGCGTCACCGTCGGCCGGATCGCCAAGGACGACCCGCGGGTGGGCAGCGTGCTCACCCCGGTCGACCGGGTCAGCGCGCTGGCGTACGGCGGGGCCGCTGAGGTGCTGCTGGTGCAGGTCGCCCGCGACGCGGTGGTCCCGGCGCCGGTGAACCTGCGCGCGGTCGGCGGCGGCGTCGACGGGCTGGCCTTCGGGCACACCTTCGTCGAGGTGGGCCGGTTCGCCGAGGTGACCGTGGTGCTGGAGCACGTCGGCTCCGCGACCCTGGCCGACAACGTCGAGGTCGCGGTCGCCGACGGCGCGAAGCTGACCCTGGTCACCGTCGCCGACTGGGCCGACGACGCGGTGCAGGCGCAGCACCTGAAGGTCAAGCTGGGCCGGGACGCCAAGGTGGTGCACATCCAGGTCTCGCTCGGCGGTGACCTGGTCCGGCAGTACACCTCGGTGGAGTACACCGACCGCGGTGGCGAGGCCGAGCTGTACGGCGTCTACTTCGCCGACTCCGGCCAACACCTGGAGCACCGTCAGCTGGTCGACCATTCGGTGCCGGACTGCCGCAGCTACGTCGGCTACCGGGGCGCCCTGCAGGGCGAGAGCGCGCACACCGTCTGGGTGGGTGACGTGCTGATCCGGGCCGAGGCGACCGGCACCGACACGTACGAGATCAACCGGAACCTGCTGCTCACCGACGGCGCCCGGGCCGACTCCGTGCCCAACCTGGAGATCGAGACCGGCGAGATCGCCGGCGCCGGGCACGCCAGCGCCACCGGCCGCTTCGACGACGAGCAGCTGTTCTACCTGATGGCCCGGGGCATTCCGGAGAGCGAGGCCCGCCGGCTGGTGGTCCGCGGCTTCTTCGCCGAGCTGATCAACAAGATCCCGGTCGAGGAGCTGCGCGAGCGGCTCGGTGCGGCGATCGAGGATCGGCTCGCCAAGGCGGGCGCCTGATGATCCGGATCTGCTCCACCGAGGACGTCCCGAAGGGCACCGCGATCAGCGCGGACATCGACGGGACCCAGGTCGCCCTGGTGCACGGCGAGGACGGCAACTTCTACGCCGTGTACGACGAGTGCTCGCACGCCGCGGTCGCCCTCTCCGAGGGCGAGGTCGACGGCTGCACGCTGGAGTGCTGGCTGCACGGCTCCCGTTTCGACCTGCGTACCGGCGAGCCGACCGGGCTGCCCGCCACCGAACCCGTACCCGTCTATCCCGTCGAAGTCCGCGACGGCGACATCTACGTCAGCCTGACGCCGAGCAATGGAGTGACCCGTTAAATGAGCACCCTGGAGATCCGCGACCTGAAGGTGTCGGTCAAGCTGCCCGAGGGTGAGCTCAAGCCGATCCTGGCCGGTGTCGACCTGACCGTGCGCTCCGGTGAGACGCACGCCATCATGGGTCCGAACGGCTCCGGCAAGTCCACCCTGGCCTACTCGATCGCCGGCCACCCCAAGTACGAGATCACCGGCGGCTCGGTGACCCTCGACGGTCAGGACGTGCTGGCCATGTCCGTGGATGAGCGGGCCCGCGCCGGCCTCTTCCTGGCCATGCAGTACCCGGTCGAGGTGCCCGGCGTGTCGGTGGCCAACTTCCTGCGTACCGCCAAGACCGCCATCGACGGTGAGGCGCCGAAGCTGCGCACCTGGGGCGGCGAGCTGCGCGGGGCCATGGAGCGGCTGCAGATGGACCCGGCGTTCGCCCAGCGCAACGTCAACGAGGGCTTCTCCGGCGGTGAGAAGAAGCGGCACGAGATCGTGCAGCTGGAGCTGCTCAAGCCGAAGATCGCGATCCTCGACGAGACCGACTCCGGCCTCGACGTCGACGCGCTGCGCGTGGTCAGCGAGGGGGTCAACCGGGTCCGCGACACCGGCGACACCGGCATGCTGCTGATCACCCACTACACCCGGATCCTGCGCTACATCAAGCCGGACTTCGTGCACGTGTTCGTGGCTGGCCGGATCGTCGAGCAGGGCGGCTCGGAGCTGGCCGACAAGCTCGAGGACGAGGGCTACGAGCGTTACGCCGCCGGGGCCGGCTCGGCGCGGGCCTGACAGACAGAGGACCAGTTGAGATGACCACCATCGCGATCCCGCCCGGGATGCCGCAGTACGACGACGTGCCGCGATACGACGTGGCGAAGGTGCGCGCCGACTTCCCGATCCTGGACCGGGAGATCAACGGGCACCGGCTGGTCTATCTCGACAGCGCCAACACCTCGCACAAACCGCGGCAGGTGCTCGACGTGCTCGCCGAGCACTACGCCCGGCACAACGCCAACGTGTCCCGCTCGGTGCACACCCTGGGCACCGAGGCCACCGAGGCGTACGAGGGCGCGCGGGCCAAGGTCGCCGCGTTCATCAACGCGCCGAGCCCGGACGAGGTGGTGTTCACCAAGAACTCCACCGAGGCGATCAACATCGTGGCGTACGCGTTCTCCAACGCGTCGCTGCGCTCGGTCGCCGACCCGCGGTTCCGTCTCGGTCCGGGGGACGAGGTGGTGATCTCCGAGATGGAGCACCACTCGAACATCGTCCCGTGGCAGCTGCTCTGCGAGCGCACCGGCGCCACGCTGCGCTGGTTCCCGGTCACCGACCAGGGCCGGCTGGACGAGTCCGGCCTGGACGACCTGGTCACCGAGCGGACGAAGATCGTCTCGCTGGTGCACATGTCGAACATCCTCGGCACGGTCAACGCCACCGCGCGGATCACCCAGCGGGTCCGTGAGGTGGGGGCGCTGCTGCTGCTGGACTGCTCGCAGTCGGTGCCGCACCTGCCGATGGACGTAATCGACTACGACGCGGACTTCATCGTCTTCACCGGGCACAAGATGTGCGCCCCGACCGGCATCGGCGTGCTCTGGGGCCGGTCCGAGCTGCTGGCGGCCATGCCGCCGGTGTTCGGCGGTGGCTCGATGATCGAGACGGTGACGATGGCGGGCTCGACGTTCGCCGCGCCGCCGGCCCGGTTCGAGGCGGGCACCCCGCCGATCGCCGAGGCGGTGGCCCTCGGGGCCGCGGTCGACTATCTCTCCGGCATCGGCATGCGGGCCATCCAGTGGCACGAGAAGGAGTTGACGGCGTACGCGCTGGAGGCTCTCGGCACGGTGCCCGGCCTGCGGATCTTCGGTCCGACGGTGCCGGTGGGCCGGGGTGGGACCATCTCGTTCGCGCTCGGCGACGTGCACCCGCACGACGTGGGTCAGGTGCTCGACTCACTCGGCGTGCAGGTGCGGGTGGGCCACCACTGCGCCCGCCCGGTCTGCACCCGCTTCGGGGTGCCGGCCACCACCCGGGCCTCGTTCTACCTCTACACCACCACCGAGGAGATCGACGCTCTGGTGGGCGGTCTGGAGCAGGTACGGAAGGTGTTCAGCTGATGCAGCTCGACCAGCTTTACCAGGAGATCATCCTGGACCACTACAAGCATCCGCACGGGCGGGGGCTGCGCGACGCCGACGCCCCGGGCGACCGCACCGCCGAGGCGCACCACGTCAACCCGACCTGCGGGGACGAGGTGACCGTGCGGGTCGCCACCGACGGTGCGGTGCTCACCGACATCTCGTACGACGGGATGGGCTGCTCGATCAGCCAGGCGTCGGCGAGCGTGCTGTACGAGCTGCTGCGCGGTCGGGGCGCCGGGGAAGCATTCGAGGTGCACGGGGCGTTCGTCGAGTTGATGTCCGGGCGTGGGCAGGTCACGCCGGACGAGGACGTGCTCGGTGACGGGGTGGCGTTCGCGGGCGTGGCCCGCTACCCCGCCCGGGTCAAGTGCGCGCTGTTGCCGTGGATGGCGTTCAAGGACGCCGCGGCACGCGCCGGGGTGGGCGCGAGCCCGGAGGTGAAGGCATGAGCAGCGAGGAAATCGCCACCGCGGCGACGCCGGCGACCGGCGACGCCACTGCGGCGCCGCAGACCGACGCCGTGACGAGCGACGCGACGCCGGGTGCCGGCGACGCCACGCCGTCGACCGGAGTCAGCAAGGCGATGATCGCCGACATCGAGGAGGCGATGAAGGACGTCGTCGACCCGGAACTCGGCATCAACGTCGTCGACCTGGGCCTGGTCTACGGTGTGCACGTCGACGACGAGAACGTCGCCACCCTGGACATGACGCTCACCTCGGCGGCCTGCCCGCTGACCGACGTGATCGAGGACCAGGCGCGGCAGGCGCTGACCACCG
Source organism: Micromonospora sp. NPDC051006 (assembly GCF_044456245.1). Lineage (NCBI taxonomy): Bacteria > Bacillati > Actinomycetota > Actinomycetes > Micromonosporales > Micromonosporaceae > Micromonospora > Micromonospora sp. NPDC051006. The sequence goes on along the minus strand of NZ_JBITFP010000010.1, from coordinate 410 downwards.
GCCCGGGCGGCGGCCTGGTCAACGACATCCGGATCAACTGGGTCTGGCTGCCGCCGTGGGGGCCCGACAAGATCACCGACGAGGGCCGGGACCAGCTCCGCTCCCTCGGCTTCAACGTCTGACGTCGTACGACACCAATCGAGCGCGGCGCCCCGCCCGGGGCGTCGCGCTCGATTCGTTCCCGCTCCCGCCGCTCCGCGCGCCCCCACCCGGGGACACCCTGCGCACGTCGCCCCCTACGGTCCGCGCCTGCGCGCCTCCGCCTCCGCCTCCGCAAGATCGTGCTCGATCCTGGATCTAGTGGTCTCGCCGCTTCTTGGGTTCAAGGGGTTGTTGCAACGGGGTGGATCTTCGTGAGGATGAGGGTTCATGTCGGGGAGACGGTTGTCGTCCGGGGAGCGGGCGCAGAT
>NZ_JBITFP010000009.1:60820-213369 GCF_044456245.1 Micromonospora sp. NPDC051006 | reverse complement strand
ATCGCCCGCACGGCGGCCTCGGCGGGCAGACCCCCTACGAACGCCTCAAGCAGAAGACCACGACCCAGGCGTAAACGATCACCGTCGGTCGCACACGGCTGGCAGCCGGTGTGTCCTCCGTCGACTGATGTGCGACACTCGTCCGCCAAGTGATCTGCGACAGTTCGACGGCGCGGATCACTGCATGAATGAGTGTCAGCGGCCACCTTCGGTCGGCCGCCAACGGTGCCGCTCGGGGATCCAGGCTAGGGCGTCGGCAGTGGTCGGCTCCGTCAGAGCGACTACGGACTCGTCAAAGAGCTGCCACTCGTGCCGGGAATACGCTTCGGCGGCGATGAGCAACGTCGACGCGTGGTCGCCGTGCAGCAAGACCTCGCTCACGAGCCCAGCATCGCGACGGCCCTCGACAACGGTGTTGTAGACGACTTCCACCTGGTTGATTGGGCCGCGTACGAGTGAAATCCCTCGGCGGGACCGCAGTGAGCCCGAGTCGAACTCCGGCAGTCGGAGTTCCACGGTCGGAATGAAGCAGAGGCCGAAGAGCGCGTCATCCTGGTAGACGGTGACCTCTGGCGATGCGTCGGCGCCGATGGCGCGCAGCCAGGCGTAGGGCGTTCGCGCGGCGTCGGGTTCGGCCCACGCAATCGCGACATCGTTAGGACCAGACCCAAGGGCCCATTCCACTCCCTCCCACGACTCGACACTCATGGAGGCCAGCAGAAGTGCGGCCGAGATGTTCTCAGTGATCCAGCCGTGTCGGTCAGCCAGTCCAGCGGCAGCCAAGAGGTCCGCCACAGCCTCGCGCGTCATGGCGGCCAGGTCGTCCGCCGAAGGCATGATGTGCCCGCGCGCTGCGGAGAAGACCGGAAACGGGCCACCGTCCTCGCGGAAGACGGCCCAGGCCGGTTCACCGGTCCGGCTGGTGAACTCCCAGCCAAGGCCGTCTCGGGCGCTCACATCGCTGGCGACAACCGCATCCCACAGAGAGCGCCAGTCGGTCACCAGTCAGCTCCTTTCGGGTGTGATGGCCTGTCGCCAGCCCCCATTCGCACGGTAGCGACGGTGCGCGGCGAACCGGCGGTGTGCCGGTGGCGGCCGGTGGTCCGCTTCATCGGCCGTCGACGCTGCGGTGTCGGGGTGGCCGGCCGCTAATCGGTCTCGGACAGGTAGCCGACCTGCGGTGATCCAGCCGCCGAGCGGACGTCGTACCCCCAGCGCCGCAACGCCTGCATGATCTTCTCAGCGCCGGCCGGGTTCGCCGAGTGGACGTACACCACACCGACATCGAACGGGCGCTCCTCGAACGCAGCCCGCTCCAACACCTCGATGACCGGCCAGATCGTGTCGTCCTCGCCGAGGTCGTGATCCAGCCACAGCTCGTCCAATCGCTGTCCGCGGCGTCGCTCCAGCGCCTCGATGCCGGCCCTGCTGGTGCGCGCAACTTGTGCCACCCGGCCATCAACGAACGAGCGCAGGTCGTCAACCAGCACGACGCCCGGCAGCTTCTCGGTAACCACGGCACCATCCTTGGACCAGCACGCCGCCATCGCCACCGCTATAAAGGCCTGCACTTGGCACCAGGCTACGACGGGTTGACGTGTCGGTACCCGGTGCTACCCTGACGCTCGTCGAGCACGCCAGCGCGGCCTTCCTGCCGGATCGCTGAACTCGACTTCGGAGATGCCGAGCGGCCTGCCTGCCGCTGATGCGGGACACGTCCCGCCGGCTCTCGATCGCACCGGCCACGATGCCTGATCGCCGAATCCGCTGAGTTGCTCACCGCGGCCTTCCTGCCGTCCACGATGGCCCGGATTCTCACACCTCCACGGGTGGGGGCAGTCTGCGGCAACCCGCCGGATGCCGATATCCCAGGCTCCCCACCCGTGCCGGCTCACATTCACCAGGTCTACGAGCGTGAAAGGACATGACCCATCGGCGGGAAGTGGCACGACCACGCTTCCGCCCTCCGGCGTCAGCCGCCCTCTCGGCGGTGCCAGGAGACACGACGAACACCACCAGCGGACAGACGTCCACGGCTGGTGGTGCTTCGTCTCCCGTCCCTGCCACCCCCTGAAGAGGAGACAGTCGTGTCCACCGCCCCGCTCATCCCGTACCGCCCTGACCTCGCCGTCGGCCGCGACGCCCAGGTCCTGCACCGCGCAGCCTCGGCGAAGTTCTCCGACTGGCTGGAGCACACCCGCCCCGCCGGCGGCTGTGCTCGCCCGATCCGCCTCACCGGCACCATCGCCGCCGTCGACCGGAACACCGGCCGCATCACCGGCCAACTGCACACCGACGAGCTGCCCGACCGCATGCTCTACAAGGCGTGCGGCAACCGCCGCGAATCGGTGTGCCCGGACTGCGCCTGGGTCTACCAGGGCGACGCCTACCAAGTCGTCTGTCGCGGCCTGACCGGCGGCAAGGGCGTCCCCACCTCGGTCGGCCGCCACCCGGTCGTCTTCGCCACCTTCACCGCCCCCTCCTTCGGCCCGGTCCACCACCGCCACGTCCCCCGCCACACCTGCCGCAACCGGCAACGCTGCGACTGCCGCCCCGCCCCCTGCCGCGCCCGCAGCAACGCCGGCACCTGCCCGCACGGGCAGCCCGCAGCGTGCTTCGCCCGCCACGACGCCGACGACCCGCGGCTCGGACAGCCGTTGTGCCTGGGCTGCTACGACCACGCCCACCAGGTCGTCTGGAACTACTTCTCCGGCGAGCTGTGGCGGCGCACCAAGCAGGCCGCCGATCGCCACCTCGCCGCAACGTGCCGTCGACGTGGCATCCCCAAGGTCGGCATCGTCACCGCCTCCGGCAAGGTCCGCTGGGTGCCGCCCGTGCGGGTGTCTCACGGCAAGGTCGCCGAGATGCAACGCCGCGCCGCCGTGCACTTCCACGTCCTACTGCGCCTCGACGGCGTCGACCCCGAGGACCCGGACGCCCTCGTGCCGCCGCCGGCCGGCATCACCGCCGACGACCTGGAAGACGCGGTCCGCGACGCCGCCTCGCGGATCACCGTCACGACGCCCGCGCACCCCGACCGGCCGCAGGGCTGGCTGGTCGCCTGGGGCGAGCAGATCGACGTGCGGCGCATCAACGCCGCTGGCGGTGAGCTGACTGACGGCAAGGTTGCCGCCTACCTGGCGAAGTACGCCACCAAGGCCACCGAAGCCACCGGCCACTCGTCCGCCCGGCTCAACCCGGCCACGATTGACGACTACGCCGATCCCGAAGGCGACCACGTCGCCCGCCTCATCGACGCCTGCTGGCATCTCGGCCGCGCCACCCACACTGACATGGCCAGCGGCGCCGCACCCGCCGACGACCGTCAAGGCGGCCTTGACGCCAAACCCAACATCTACGCCGGGCTACGCCGCTGGGCGCACATGCTCGGCTTCGGCGGTCACTTCCTCACCAAAGCCCGCCGCTACTCGGTCACCTTCCGCCTGCTCCGCGACACCCGAGCCACCTACCGCCGCGAAGAGGACGACGAACCCGCTGACACCCTGACCATCGGCACCCTCACCTACATCGGCTCCGGCTGGCTCACCGAAGGCGACGCCCTGCTCGCCAACACCGCCGCAAGACAGCGACGCGAAAGCAGACGCATCGGCCGCGAAGAACTCGCCCACGAAGCCTGGCTCACCGGAGCCGCCGCATGAACCAACACCTCTCCCCCCGCTGGTACTCGCCGGCAGAAGTCGCCGTCCTGCTCGGCTTCGGCATCTCCAAGGTCAAGATGAAGATCGCCACCGGCGAACTGCGCTCCATCAAGGACGGCAAGTGCCGCCGCATCCTCCCCGAATGGGTCGACGACTACATCCGCGAACAGGTCGAACGCCAGGAGGCCGCCTGATGCCCGCACGCACACGAGCCAACGGCGAAGGCTCCATCTTCCCCTACCGCAACGGCTTCGCCGCGTACGTCTGGGTCACCAAGCCCGACGGCCGGCGTGACCGGAAGTACGTCTACGGCAAGACCCGAGAGGCCGTCCACGACAAGTGGATCAAGTTGCACCAGCAGGCGAAGCAGGGGCCGGTGGCGACCAGCGTCCCAACTGTCGGCAGCTTCCTCACCTACTGGCTGGCCGAGATCATCCAGCCGAACCGGGCACCACTGACCTATGCCACCTACGAGACGTTCGTCCGCCGCTACATCTCCCCCGGCCTCGGGCCCAAGCGGCTCGACCGGCTCCAGTCCCGGGACGTGCAGACCTGGATCAACCAGGTAGCCCGCACCTGCCAGTGCTGCGCCCAAGACAAGGACGCCGGCCGGCCGAAGGACAAGCGGCGCTGCTGCGCGGTCGGCCGCTGCTGCCAGGCCGTCCCGTCGACGCGCACGGTCAGCGACATCCGGGCCGCCCTACGAGCTGCCCTCACCCACGCCCAGGCCGAAGACCTCATCACCAAGAACCCCGCCGTCGCGGTCACCCTCGCCACCGTCCGTAGGCGGCGAGGAAAATCCTGGTCGAGCGACGAGGCTCGGAAGTTCCTGGAGTCCGCCAAAGCAGACGACGACCCGCTCTACGCCGCCTACGCCCTGGTCCTCGTCACCGGCCTCCGTAAGGGCGAGGCCCTCGGACTGACATGGGAGGACGTAGACCTCGACGCGGGAGAGCTGACCATCGGCCGCCAACTCCAACGCGTACGTGGCCAACTCCTGCACCGCGACACCAAGACCCAGGCGTCGGACGCCACTCTCCCCCTGCCCGACATCTGCCTGACCGCCCTCAAGCTCAGACAGGGACAACGCGACGAGGCCCGAGCAACCGCGGGCAACGCCTGGCAGGAAACCGACCTCGTATTCACCACCCGCTATGGCACGCCCATCGAGCCGCGCAACTTCCAGCGCTCCTGGCAGACGAGGTGCGAGAAGGCAGGCATCAAGCCGATCACCGTTCACGACGCACGAAGAACCTGCGCCACGCTCCTGGCCGACCTCGACGTCCACCCCAGAGTCGCCATGCAGGTGCTGAGGCACGCCCGCTTCTCCGTGACGATGGAGATCTACACACAGGTATCGACCAAGGCGACGAGAGACGCCCTCAAACGCCTCGGCGACTCACTCGGCAACTGACGGAACTGCTGTACTTAACTGCTGTACCGAAGCAAAAAGGCCACCTCCCAGAGCCGGGAAGTGGCCTTTGACCTGCGTGGGCGATACTGGGATCGAACCAGTGACCTCTTCGGTGTGAACGAAGCGCTCTCCCGCTGAGCTAATCGCCCTCAGCGCGCATGACTGTACCTGATCCGCTCCCCCGACCGCGAATCCGGGGTCAGTGCGTCGCGAGGTAGTGCATGACCCGGGCGACGACGTCGATGCCGAGGCTGTACTTGAGCGAGAGCCAGACCACCACGGCGACGAAGACCAGGCCGACCGAGCCGAGGACGAGGCGTACCGGGAGTGATCGACTTTTCGCCCACTCGGTCCAGTTGTGCACGTGTCGGCGGGTGAAGGTGAGCAGCCGGCGGGCCCAGTGGAACTCGACCGCCCAGATGCCCAGGCCGGCGATGACCAGTAGCCAGCCGGGGCCGGGCAGCGGGATCAGGGCGACACCGACAGTGACGACGATCGCACCGGCGATGGCAATGAAGATCTTGAGGGTGATCCGGCCGGTGGGGTTGGCCCGGATCAGGTCGAGGGTGTCGGAGACGCGTCGGCGCCACCGTCGCCGCTGCTGCCGGTCGGCCACGGCGACGCCGCCGGCGCCACTGTCGGGCCCCCGGTCGGCCGCCGGCCGGCCCGGCCGGTCGTGCTGATCCATCGGCACTGCGTACCCCCGCTTTTCGGTTGCTCGGCCCGCGACGTTCGGCGTTCCGGGCGCCACCATCGGATCCACTGAGGATCGTTTCGTGACCATTTCACCCCCCAGTGTCGCTCGGGACCGTCACCCCTTCCGACGACTGGACGTTACCGGAGTAAGTCGACGACTGAGCCACCCGATACCGGGCGGGACAACGCACTGGGCAGAACCGGAAATTCTAGATGAAGTTTCACATTCATGTGGCTTTTCCGCCCCCCTTCCCACCACTGGGTGAAGTCAGCGTATGGCGGAGCGTAGCCAGGAGTAGCACCTGAGTATGGGAAAAGCGGGACACGCGCGTTCCGCAGCGGTGCCGGGGGGAGAACGTCCATGAGTGTCATCCGACCGACGACCGTAGAGGTCGAGACGTCGCTAAGGCTCGTCGCGCCTGACGCCACCGCCTTGCCGGTGCGTGCCAGCCTGCGTTACGACCCTGCTGACCCGTATGCGGTCCATGTCCTGTTCCATGCCGAATCGGCCGGGGGCGAGGCAGTTAGCTGGTCCTTCGCCCGCGAACTGCTGGTCACCGGCCTCGACGAACCGGCCGGCATCGGCGACGTTCGGGTGTGGCCCTGGGCCACTCCGCGCGGCGACTTCGTCGCGCTCGCGCTGTCGTCACCCGACGGCAACGCTCTCTTCGAGGTGCCGCGGAGCGTGCTCGTGCGCTTCCTGCGGCGGACCTACGTCGTCGTCCCGCGCGGCCGCGAGGCCGAGCACCTGGACGTCGACACCGCGGTGAACCGGCTGCTCGCCGGCCGCTGAACACCGTCACCAACCGTCAGACCGGGTAATACCGGCCATCCGGCCACACGGGGCCGCGCGGATCTGCCGAGTCCGCGCGGCTCCCGCACACCGGGCGTACGCGCGCCCGGCCGCCTGGGGCGGTCGGGCGCTCAGCCGTGCGTGGTGATGCCGCCGTCGACCGGGATGACGGCGCCGGTGAGGTACGCCCCGGCCCGCGAGGAGAGGTAGATCGCGGTGCCGGCCATGTCCTCCGGCCGGCCGATCCGACCCAGCGGCACCTGACCCTCGATGGCCGACCGGGACTCCGGGTCGTCCAGCGCGAACGCCATCATCTTGCTCTCGAACGGGCCGGGGGCGATCGCGTTGACGGTGATCCGCTCGCCAGCCAGCTGGTGGGCCAGGCTGCGGGTGAGCATGTGCACCGCGGCCTTGGTCGCCGAGTAGGCGTACACCTCCATCCACGGCACCCGGATGCCGTCGATCGAGCCGATGTTGATCACGCGGGCCGGGTCGTCGGCGCTGGCGGCGGTGCGCAGCGCCGGCAGCAGCGCGGTGGTGAGCCGGAACACCGCCTTCACGTTGACCGCCCAGAGCTTGTCGAACGCGCTCTCCGGGTACGCCTCCAGCGGCGCACCCCAGGTCGCACCCGCGTTGTTGACCAGCACGTCCAGCCGGTCGAAGCGCTCCCGGACCGCGGCGGCGAGCCCCTCGGCGCCGGCGTCGTCGCCCAGGTCGGCCGGGATCGCCTCGCAGCGCCCCTCGGCCGACAGCTTCTCGGCCACCGCCGCGCACACCTCCGCCTTCCGGGACGAGATGATCACGTGTGCGCCGGCCCGGACGAAGCCCTGGGCGATCATCAGGCCGATCCCCCGAGAACCGCCGGTGACCAGGACAGTCTTGCCTTCGACCGAGAACAGATCCGTCATGCCCATCCCATCGCGCGTCGGCGGTGCACCGGCCGCCGCCGGTCGACCCGGCCGACGCAGCGCCGGTCGCGCCGGACAGGACGGCCCTACCGCCGGGTAACGTAGCCCGGCGGCCCGGATCGGGACAAGACCGGGCCACGGTCGGGCGACGCGGGCGGAAGCGCGGGCGGCGACGGCGGCGAACGGGTGGGCGGGACCGGTCGGGATGCGGTGACCTGCGGCGCGGGCTAACGTCAGCTGCGATGGTCTCTTCCGGTCAGCTCCCCCCGGCAACGGTCAACACGGCGCCGCCCTTCCCCGTCGAGATAGACACGCTCCCGCTGGCCGACCTGGCCGGCGACCCGGCCTGGCGTCGCCCGGTGCTCGCGGAGCGGGACCTGCTGGTGCTGACCACCGGCGGGCACGGCGACGCCGAAGTGGACTTCCAACCGCTGCCCTGCCGTCCCGGCACGCTGCTGCGGGTGCGGGCCGGGCAGGTGCTGCGCTGCCCCTGCCCCCAGTTGGACGCGACGGTGGTGCGCTGGGCAGCCGATGCGCTGCGCGGCCTGGACGTCGACCCCGAGGCCGTGCCGACCTGGCGGCAGCTCGCCGGCGAGGACGAGGACGCGGTCATCAACGAGGTGACCCAGCTGACGGTGGACTGTGTCCGGCACCGCGGGGTGCCGGCCGCGGACGCCCTGCTCCGTCATCAGCTCGCCGTGCTGCTGCTCCGGCTGACCCTCGCCGACGAGGCCCACCCGGCGCACCGGCCGGAGGAGGCGACGTTCCACCGGCTCTGCCGCGAGGTCGAGCGGGGCTACCAGCGCACCCGCCGGGTCGAGGACTACGCCGCCCGGCTCGGCTGCTCGGTACGGACGCTGACCCGGGCCTGCCTGGCCGTCACCGGCCGCAGCGCCAAACAGGTGATCGACGAGCGGGTGGCGTTGCAGGCCAGCCGGTTGCTCGCCGCCACCGACGACCCGATCGCCCGGATCGGCCGGCGGCTCGGCTTCTCGGAGCCGACCAACTTCGGCCGGTTCTTCACCCGGGAGGTGGGGATGAGTCCGGGGGCGTTCCGCGCCAGCCGCGAGGAGCCGCTGCCCGGCCGCGTGGTCCGACCCCGCCAACCGGCTCAGTCGACCCGCACCGCCCACCACTCGCCCGCCTGACGCCCACGGCGCCGGTCGTCCGCCCCGGCCGGGCATGATGGCAGGGTGCAGATCTCCGCGCGCGGCGACTACGCGGTCCGGGCGGCACTGAGTCTCGCCACCGTGTACCCCTCGCTGCTCTCCACCCAGGCCATCGCCGCCGAGCAGGACATGCCCCGCAAGTTCCTCGAGGCGGTCCTGGCCGACCTGCGCCGCGCCGGGATCGTCCGAGCGCAACGCGGCGCCGAGGGCGGTTACACGCTGGCCCGGCCGCCCCGCGAGGTGAGCGTCGGCGCGGTGCTGCGCGCGGTCGACGGCCCGCTGGCCGGGGTCCGTGGCCTACGGCCCGAGGAGACCCGGTACGAGGGGGCGGCGGAAAATCTGCCCGGGCTCTGGGTGGCCGTGCGGGCCGCGCTCCGCCGGGTGGTGGACGAGGTGAGCCTTGCCGAGCTCGTCAGCGGTCGCCTCCCCGCCCACGTCCGCAAGCTCACCGCGCTGCCGGACGCTTGGGAGCCGCGCTGAGCCGCACGCGGCACGGATCATCCCGGCTGGCTGCACGCCGTCCGGTCGAGGGTGGGCACGCCCGCTCTCAGCGGGGGGCGACCGGCTCGGTAGTGGTGTAGCCGCCCTGGTGGTAGACGAGCGGGTCGCCCTCGCCGCCGTCGCCGAGCGCGAGCGGCTCGGCGATCACCACGGTGTGGTCGCCGGCCGGCACCCGGTGCACCACCCGGCAGAAGAGCCGGGCCAGCACGCCCTCCAGCAGCGGAACTCCGAACGGGCCGGTGACCCAGTGCGGGTAGCTGGCGAACCGGTCGATGCCGCGGGTGGCGAAGATCCGCGCGGCCTGCCGTTGCCCGGCGCCGAGCAGGTGCACCGCGACGTGTTCGGCCCGGTCGAGCACCGGCCAGCTGGACGATGCGACGTCGAGGCAGAACGAGACCAGCGGCGGGTCCAGCGAGACCGAGGTGAACGAGGTGGCGGTGAAGCCGGCCCGGATCGGCGCGCCGATGCCGCCGAGGCAGGCCGGGTCGGTGCCCCGGGCGGCGGTGGTGACCACGGTGACCGTGGTCGCCTGCCGGCGCAGCAGGGCACGGAACAGGTTCCGGTCGACCGGGCGCAGCTCCCCGTCGGTCGGGGCGGGCTCATCGACCGCCGCCGGGAAACCCTCCACGGTGGTCATCCCGACCCCGGCGCTGTTTCGTCCCGCTGCGACATGCCCCCATGCTGCCGAGGGCGGCGGAGGCGGTCAACGGCCTTCCAGAAGATGAGATTTACCTGTCAGGCCACCTGAGGCACCTTCGCCTACCGGGGTTTACCTCGCCGCAACACCTACCGGTTTGATAGGCGTTTGCGACCGCTGCCGCCGGGCCTCGGCCGGTGACGGACCGCGCCGTCCACGCTGGAACGGGACGGCGTTTCGCGAATCGGCGTTTCGGGAATGTTCGAACTCGACACGGCAGGGAATGGTGATGAAGGGAGCCCCGCGATGGGCCTGATGTTCCGCAAGCGCAAGAAGATTGGCCCGCTGATCCTCAACTTCACCGAGAACGGCTTCTCGTCGTGGAGCATCAAGATCGGCCGATGGTCGTGGAACTCTCGGGCCCGGGCGCACCGGGTCGACCTGCCGGGCCCGCTGTCCTGGAAGCAGGACAAGTCCCGGAGCTGACCTCTCGACGCGAGCGGGGTGCCGGTGACGACGACCGGCGCCCCGCTTTCGTGCTGGTCAGGCAGGTGGTTGAGGGCTCGCGGCGGTGATCACCACGTCGCCGCCGAGCCGGCCGTCCGCCGGCTCGCGGGTGACCGACCCCGTTTCGAGCAGCCCGGTCAGCGCCCGGACCGCGTCCGACGAGCGGTAGACGGTCGAGGTGAGGGCGTATCGGCGCAGCTCGGTGACCGTACGGGGGCCGGAGCGGGTCAGCTCGGCCAGCAGTTCCCGGCGCAGCGGGCCGGGCTCCGGGTCGAGCGCGATGTCCAGCGGCCTGCCGGCCGGGTCGGCCGGGTCGCGGTAGCGTGCGCCGGCGAACTCGTCGACCGCCCAGAGCGCCTCCTTGAACGCCTCCAGGCTGCGGTCCGAGCCGGTGCCGAAGGCGACCGTGGCGGCCGGCCCTCCGTCGACCGGCACCAGCTCCACCTCGGTCACCAGTGGGAAGCCCGCCTCCCCCAGCGCCGCCCGCGCGCTGCCGCCGGCGCCCAGGCGCAGCAGCACCTCGGCCGGGCGGCCGACCGCCGCGGCGGCCAGCACCGCCGGGTCGACGCCCGCGCCGGGAAGTGCCGGATCGGCACCGGCGGCGTCCACGAAGGAGAAGACCGGTGCGCCGGCAGCGCCGGCCGCCTTGACCCCGACCGGCAGCCGGTCCGCCTCCCCCGGCACCACGTGCAGGGCGACCTCGGCCGGCAGGTCGGCCTCGATCGGGCCGAGCCGGGCCGGCAGATCCGCGGCCGTGGCGAGCACCAGCACGGTAAGCCGGCGACCGCGCAGCCGGTCGGCGTACTCGGCGACCACCCGCAGGGCCTCGTCGGCGGAGTCGGCGTCGCCACCGGCGTACGCCAGGGCGACGGTGGCCCGCCGGGAGCGGTTCAGCGCCCCCGGCAGCCAGGTCTCCAGTTGGCGGACGAGCAGTTCGCGGGTGACGGCGTCGGTCGGGTGGCTCGGCATCCTGTGGTTCTACCGCACGGCCGGTCAGGCCGGTACGGAGATGCCCACCCCGCCGCGGGTCTGCCCGCCGTAGCGCTGCCGCTCGCGGTCGAGGTCGAGCCGGCCGATCTGCTTGCGGGCCGCCAGCGCGGCGTCGTCGAGCAGGTCGGCGGGGATCAGCCAGACCACCTCGAACTCCAGGCCGTCCGGGTCCTGCCCGTAGAGGCTCTTGGTGGTGCCGTGGTCGGAGCTGCCGACCAGCGCGCCGGCCGCGGCCAGCCGCTCGGCGGTGGCGGCCAGCTCGTCGAGGGTGTCCACCTCCCAGGCCAGGTGGTAGAGCCCGACGGTGGCCCGGCCGGCGGTCGACCGCCCGGCGCCGGCGCCGATCTCGAACAGGCCGAGGTCGTGGTCGTTGGTGGAGTCGGGCGCCTGGAGGAAGGCCGCGCCGCGGAAGCCGTCCGGGGTCATCTCGACCGGACGGAAGCCCAGCACGTCGCGGTAGAAGGCGACGCTGCGGGCGAGGTCACTGACGTAGAGGACCGCGTGGTTGAGCCGGTGGATTCCCATGCGGCCAACGGTAGCCCGGTTTAGTTGAACTCTCAACCAACTCGACTATGATGGCTGTCATGACACGGTGGCTGGACCAGGACGAGCAGCGCACCTGGCGGGCGTTCCTGGCCGCCTCCCGGGGGCTGATGGACGCCCTCGACCGCGAGCTGCAACGCGACGCGGGAATGCCGCACGCCTACTACGAGATCCTGGCCCGGCTCTCCGAGGCGCCCGAGCGAGCGCTGCGGATGAGCGAGCTGGCCGACGCGACCGGTTCCTCCCGCAGCCGGCTCTCGCACGCGGTGGCCCGGCTGGAGTCCGCCGGCTGGGTCCGCCGCGAGGAGTGCCCGACCGACCGGCGCGGCCAGGTCGCCCGCCTCACCGACGCCGGGTTCGCGACGCTCGCCGCCGCGGCGCCCGGCCACGTCGAGGGGGTACGCCGGCACCTGTTCGACGCGCTGACACCGGCCCAGGTCGACCAGCTGCGCCGGATCAGCGAGAGCCTGGTCGAGCACCTGACCGGTTCTTGACCAATCCGCACCGGCGCGGGTCTTGTACTTACCGTCGTCGGATGAGCACGATGGGGCGTGCCTCCCGGCTTCGGCGAACTGACTGATCAGGCGCACCACCTGGTGTCCACCGGCGACCTCGCCGGCGCGCAACGGCTGCTCTCCGACGCGCTGACCGACGCCGACCCGCGCCCGGCCAACGCCACCGCCGAGTTGGCCGAGGCGGCGAGCCTGCAGGCGCGGGTGCTGGTCGCGCTCGGTGAGCCGCACTCCGCCCGGGGCTGGGCCGCGTTCGCGTACGCGGCAAGCACCCGGCTGCACGGCCGCTCGGATCCGCGCAGCGTCGCCGCCGCTGCCACGCTGGCCGCGGTGCTGCACCGGGTGGGCAGCCACTCCCGGGCCGCCCGGCTCTACCAGGACGTGATCATCGAGCTGACCGCGCAGGACGGGCCGGAGTCGCTACGGGTGCTCGCCGCCCACGCAGACCTGGCCACCGTCGAGTACGCCCGCGGCCAGTGCCAGGTCGCCCGGGACCGCCTCCAGGACGCCTGGGAGCTGCACCGCGAGGTCTACGGCGACGGGCACCCCAGCGGCATCAAGATGCTGGCCCGGCTCGGTGCGATGCAGCGCGACTGCGGGCAGTTCGCCGAGGCGCACGACAACCTGGCCCTGGCGAGGGAGTTGTGCCGGCAGCACCTGGCCGCCGACGACCCGCTGGCCGCCCAGGTGGCGGCGCTGGCCCGGGCCGCCGCGAACCCGGACCACGTCTGCGCGGAGAACCCACCGGCCGCCCGGGACGCCCCCGTGGTGCCGGCCGCCCGTACTCCGCCGCACGACGACGGGTCGACCTACCAGCCGTACCAGCCCCCGGAGCCGGAGCCGGACGGACCGGCGGTGCCCAACCCGCGGCAACCGGCCGACGACCCGACCGAGGCCGGCCAGGCGTGGTGGCCGCCGGACCGTACCGCCGAACCGCCGACCGGCGGCACGCCACCGCCCGGCGGCGCGGTGCCGCCGGCGGTGGTCGCGCTGGCCGGCCCCGGCGAGGAGGCCGACGGGGTGCACCGGGTCCACCGCGGCATCGAGCCGGACGAGCCCTACCAGCCGTCCCGACTGCTGCCGGTGCCGGTGCACCGGGCGCCGCCGCCCGCGCGCAGCCGGCTGGTCCCGCTGGTGGTCGGCGGGGTGGTCGTGGTGCTGCTCGGCGCGGCGGCGGTGATCGCCGGCGTGGCCCGGGTCGACGGCGACGACGACCCGCCCGCGCCGCCGGCTAGCAGCGGCCCCGCCGCCCCGACGAGTCCCGCCGCCGCGACCACTCCCGCCGCCACCACGAGCCCGGCGGCCCCCGCCACGCCCGGCACCCCGCCCGGCGCGGTCAGCCTGCGCGACAACCGGGACAACGTCACGCTGCGTTGGACGTACCCGACCGGCGGGGAGGGACCGGTGGTCATCTCCGGCGGCCGGGCCGGCCAGGGCAAGAGCGCCCTCACCGACCTGCCCGCCGGCACCACCAGCTTCGTCATCTACGGGCTCAACCGCAGCATCGACTACTGCTTCACGGTGGCGGTGGTCTGGTCCACCGACACCGTCGCCACCGCCGACGAGGTCTGCACCCGCCGCGGCTGACGCCGTCAGCCCTCGCTCGTGGGCAGCACCGGTAGGCGCAGCGACACCCGGAGCCCTCCACCGTCGGCGTCGGCGAGGGTGACGGCGCCGCCGGCGCGGCGGACCAGTTCCCGCACGATCGCCAGGCCCAGGCCGGCGCCACCGGCGTCGCGGGCCCGGGCGTCGTCCAGCCGGGTGAACCGGTCGAAGACCCGGTCCCGGTCCGCGGCCGGGATGCCCGGCCCGTCGTCGGTCACCGTCACCAGGTGGTACGCGCCCTCGGACGCGGCGGCGAGCACCACCTCGTCGCGGGCGTGCCGGACCGCGTTGTCGACCAGGTTGGTCAGGATCCGGCGCAGCTCGTCCGGCTGCGCGACGGTCCACAGCGGCTGGTGCGGCAGGGCGACCCGCACCGGCGGCGCCGGGTAGCGGGCGGCGACGGCGGTGAGCAGTTCGCCCAGCTCGACCGGGCCGATCCCGCCCCGGCCCGGACCACCTCCGGAGCCGGCCTCGGACTCCTCCAGCCGGGCCAGCAGCAGCAGGTCGTCCACGAGCCGGCTCAGCCGCTCGGTGTCGGCGAGCAGGTTCGAGGTCACCGCCGTCCAGTCGGTCCGGTCACCGAGCCGCCGGGCCACCTCCAGCTCGGTACGGATGTTGGTGACCGGGCTGCGCAGCTCGTGCGCGGCGTCGGCGACGAAGGCCCGCTGCCGGTCCCGGGCGGACTCCAGCCGGTCCAGCATCCCGTTCAGGGTGACCGCCAGCCGGTGCACCTCGTCCCCGGACGCGGGCACCGGGAGCCGGCCCGGGCCGGCCCGCCCGGTGATCTCCTCGGCGCCCCGGCGCAGCGCCTCCACCGGCCGCAGGGTCGCGCCGACCACCCGCCAGGCGACGCCGGCGAGCCCCGCCACCAGCAACGGGAAGCTGATCAACAGGATGGTCCGGACCACGTGCGTGCTGTGCTGGACGTCCGTCATCGACTTGCCGACCAGCACGGTGAGCGGGTCGGCGGCGCTGCCGGCGGGCACCGTCACCACCCGGACCGGACCGGCCAGGCCGACCCGCTCCCCCGACACCAGCAGCCGCTGCCGCAGGTCCGGGTCGAGGCTTTCCGGACGGACCATCGGCACCAGCCGGTCGGCGTCGATCGAGGCGGCCCGCACCCGGCCCTGGGCGTCGACCACCTGGACCCGGAGCTGGCCGCCGGCCACCGGCAGCGGGTCGGGCAGGGCGTCCTCGGCGGCGAGCAGCGCGACCGCGTCCGCGGTGCGGAACG
The DNA here is from genome assembly GCF_044456245.1 of Micromonospora sp. NPDC051006. Classification (NCBI taxonomy): domain Bacteria; kingdom Bacillati; phylum Actinomycetota; class Actinomycetes; order Micromonosporales; family Micromonosporaceae; genus Micromonospora; species Micromonospora sp. NPDC051006. Next base: position 198,201 of record NZ_JBITFP010000009.1, on the reverse strand, counting down.
CCTCGCTGTCGACGCTGCGCTGCAACACGTAGCCGAGGACACCGAGCAGCATCAGCCCACCGAGGGCCAGCCCGACCGAGAGGCCGAGCACGCCGATCGCCATCAGCCGGCCCCGCAACCCGAGCGTGGGCGGGCGCGGTAGCGGCAGCGCCCTCACGTGGCGAGCCGGTAGCCGGCGCCGCGGACCGTCTCCAGGCGCTCCCGACCGATCTTGCGACGCAGGTAGCCGACGTACACCTCGACGGCGTTCGGCGCGGTCTCCACGCTGGCTTCCCAGACGTGGTCCAGCAGCTCGGTCTTGGAAACCACCTCGCCTGGGCGGCGCATCAGGTAGTTCAGCAGCGCGAACTCGCGGGCGGTCAGCGCGATCTCGTTCTCGGCCCGGGTCACCCGCCGCCGCGCCGGGTCGAGCCGCAGGTCACCCACCGCCAGCACCGCCGGGCGCTCCGGCGCTCCCCGGCGCAGCAGCGCGCGCAGCCGGGCCAGCAGCACCACGTACGAGAAGGGCTTGGTGAGGTAGTCGTCGGCGCCGCAGTCCAGCCCGTCGGCCTGGTCGTACTCGCCGTCCTTGGCGGAGAGCATCAGCACCGGGAGCCAGTGCTCCTCGGCGCGCAGCCGGCGCACCAGCTCGTAGCCGGAGAGGCCGGGCAGCATCACGTCGAGGATCATCGCGTCGTAGCCGCCGTGCCGCGCGGCGTCCAGCCCGGCCGGGCCGGTCGACGCCACGTCCACCACGAAACCCTCGGCCTGCAGGCCCCGTTGCAGCGCGGCGGCCAACCGCGCCTCGTCCTCCACCACCAGCAGCCGCACGGGGTCAAGGGTGCCACCCCGGTACACCCCGACATCTGCATCCTCAGCGCCCTCACAGCAGGCACAAGGCAGGATGTTCCCAGGAGGTGCCGTCATGTCCGTGTTGAAGAGCCGTCCCGTCCTGCGCTGGTTGGTCCCGGTGGCCGCCGTCGCCACCGTGATCGGCGGTGGTGCCGCGATCGGCACGTTCGCCGCCGAGGCGGAGCCGAGCCTGCCGCCCCGCACCGCCGCCCAGCTCCTGGTCGACCTGCAGACCTCCCGGCTCGAAGGGCTCTCCGGCACCGTCGTGCAGCGCGCCGACCTGGGGCTCCCGCCGGTCGCCGGCCTGGTCGGCGGCAACGAGCTGACCACCCTGCTGACCGGTACGCACACCCTGCGGGTCTGGTACTCCGGGCCGGACAAGCAGCGGTTGGCGCTGCTCGACACCCTCGGCGAGCGCGATGTGATCCGCAACGGCCGCGACGTGTGGACCTGGGACAGCCGCGCCAACGCGGCCACCCACCGCACCCTGGGCGGCACCGACGTCCCCGGCGAGCCGGCGGTCGACGAGCACGCGCCGGCGTTGCCCGGCACCCCCCAGGAGGCCGCCGACCAGGCGCTCGCCGCCATCGACCCGAGCACCGCGGTCAGCGTGGGCCGGTCGGCCACGGTGGCCGGGCGGGACGCGTACGAGCTGGTGCTGGAGCCGCGCGACGACGCCTCCCTGGTGCACCAGTTCCGGATCGCCATCGACGCCCGCGAGCACGTGCCGCTCCGGTTCGAGGTCTTCGCCACGGGCAGTGACCAGCCGGCCTTCGAGATGGCCTTCACCCAGGTCGACTACCAGCGCCCGGACGCCGACCAGTTCGTCTTCAACCCGCCGCCGGGGGTGCGGGTCAGCGAGGAGTCGGCTGACCGGCCGGACGGGCCGACCCGCAAGCCGGCGGCGGCCGAGCAGCCGCAGGTGCGCGCGGTGGGCACCGGCTGGACGACGGTGCTGGTTGCCAAGATCGACGCCGCCGGCAAGGCGGAATCCGGTGCGCCGGCTGCCGGTAAGCCGGCCGGCCCGGCCGGTGCCCAGCTCGGCGGCGTGCTGAACTCGCTGCCGGCGGTCAGCGGCGACTGGGGCAGCGGCCGGCTGCTGACCGGGAAGCTCTTCAGCGTGCTGCTCACCGACGACGGTCGGGTGCTCGCCGGCGCGGTGACCCCGGAGCGGCTCTACCAGGTCGCCCGGGGCTGACCCGGGGCGTCCCGACCGGACGGGAGCATGCGGCGCTGCCGGCGTACCTCGCCGGCGGCGCCGCTCGCCGTTGGACCCGCGCCGGCGGCCGGCGCGGTCCTAGGCGGTGGCGGCGTCGGCGGTGAGCAGGCCCAGCACGAGGGCCAGCGGCGGCCAGCCGGTCCGGCCCCGGCGGGTGACCGCGTACGAGCGCATCCGCACCTCGGGGCCGACGAGCGGGAGCAGGCGTACGCCGGGCAGGGTCGGCTGGTCAGCGGGCAGCAGTCCGACGCCCAGCCCGGCGACGATCATGTCCTGGACGAGTTCCAGACTGTCCGCCCGGTGCTCGACCCGGGGCTCGAAGTCCGCCATCGACGCGAGGGCGCGCACCACCACCTCGTCGGCGGTGTTGCGGGAGTTGACGATCCAGTCGTGGCCCGCGAACCCGCGGAAGACCTCGGGCGAGCCGCCGGGGGCCGGCGGGGCGTCGGCCGGCACACCGAGGCTCCAGGTCGTGGACCAGAGCGCAATGGCCTCGACGGTGTGATCGACGGGTGCCGGGGCGAGGTGGTAGTCGTAGGTCAGTGCCAGGTCGATCCCGTCGGCCGCCAGCAGCGCGTACGCCTCGGTCGGCTCGTGCTCGTGGATGCGGAGCCGGACCGCCGGGTGGCGGACCGCGAGGTCGGCGGCGACCGGCAGCAGTGAGCGGCGTACGGCGGTGGCGAAGCCGGCGACCCGGACGGTGCCGGCCGGCTGGGCCTGCGGGTCGAGGTCCAGCCGGGCCGCCTCGACGGCGGCGAGGATCGTCACCGCGTGCCCGGCCAACCGCCGGCCGGCGGGGGTGAGCCGGACCCGCCGCCCGGCGGGCTCGATCAGGTCGGCACCGACCTCGCGGGCCAGCACGGCGAGCTGTTGGGAGACCGTCGAGGTCGTCACCCCGAGCTCGTCGGCGACCTCCCGCATCGAGCCCAGCCGGGCCAGCTCGCGCAGCAACCGCAGCCGTCGCAGGTCCACGCCGGCGATTGTTCAGCATCAGCGAACAGTCTGTCCAGCAATGACACGTGGACACGAACAGTGGGAAGCCGATCTACTGGAGGCATGACGCCCACCCGCGCCGGTTCGGCGATGGCCCTCGCCTCGATGATGCTCGTCCAGCTCGGGCTGGCCGCCTCGGTCGGCCTCTTCGACCGCATCGGCCCGGAGGGCGCCGCCTGGCTCCGCCTGGCCTGGGCCGGGGTCCTGCTGGCGGTGCTGGTCCGCCCACGCCCGTCCACGCTCACCCGCTCCGCGCTGGCCACCTGCGTCGCACTGGGCGTGGTGACGGCCGGGGTCACCATCCTGTTCATGGCCGCGGTGGCCCGACTGCCGCTGGGTACCGCCAGCGCCCTGGAGTTCCTCGGCCCGCTGGGGGTCGCGGTGGCACGCGGCCGGGGCGGCACGAAGCTGTGGCCACTGCTCGCCGGTGTCGGGGTGCTCCTGCTCACCGAGCCCTGGCGGGGCGGAGCCGACCTCGTGGGCGTCGGATACGCGCTGGCTGCAGGCGCCTGCTGGGCGGCGTACATCCTGCTCACCCAGCGGGTCGGCGACGAGGTCTCCGGCCTGCGCGGGCTGGCCATCTCGATGCCGGTGGCCGCCCTGGTCGCCACCGTGACCGTCGGTCCGTCGGTCTTCGCCGACCTGACCTGGGGCATCCTGCTCGCCGGTCTGGGCCTGGCGGTGCTGCTGCCGGTGATCCCGTTCGCCCTGGAACTACTCGCCCTGCGCCGGCTCACCACCGCCGCCTTCGGCACGCTGATGAGCCTGGAACCGGCGATCGCCCTCCTCGTGGGCCTGGTCGCACTGGGCCAACTGCCGGGCGTCGCCCCCTTGCTGGGCGTCGCGTTCGTGGTGGCCGCCGGCATCGGGGCGGAGCGCACCGGCGGGCGGGAGGAACCGCCCGTGCCGGCGCGGGCGGAGCCGGCGCCGGCCGGAACGACCTGAGGACCAGCCGGCCCCGCGACGGGCACCGGCCCTGCCGGGAGCGACGCCGCCGGCGCCGGCGTGGCGGCGCCGTTCAGCGGGGCGCGGTGAGACCTCGCTCGCCGGCCCTGCTGGCGGGCAGCGGCGCGGCCGGGCCGGCGCCGAGGGCCGTGAGGAAGGCGTCGGCGAGCAGGGCGTGCCCCGGCTGGTTCGGGTGCACCCGGTCGTCGGCCCAGCGCTCCGGCCGGCTGACCGCGAGCGCCCGGTCGAAGGCCGCCTGGGTCGGCACGTGCACCGCGCCGAACTCCGCGGCGAGCGCGGCGACCACCGCCGCGTAACGGTCGGTGTCGGCGCGCTGCGGCTCGGCCCGATCCGGCTCGATGAGGTACGGGTCGGCGAGGACCAGCCGGCAGCCGGTCGCGTCGACCGCGCGGCCGAGCAGCGCGCGCAGGGTCCGCTCATACTCGTCGATCGGCACCGCGTCGGCAGCGCGTCCCCGGTAGCGGCGCCAGATGTCATTGATGCCGATCATGACGCAGAGCCAGTCGGGGCGCTCCCCCACCGCGTCGCGTTCCCAGCGGGTGGCCAGGTCGCGGACGGTGTCGCCGCTCACGCCCCGGTTGACCCAGTGCAGGTCCAGCTCAGGGTGGCGGGCGCTGACGAAGGCGCGGACCAGGCTCACGTAGCCGTCGCCGTAGGGCGTGGCCGCGACCCGCCGGCCGCAGTCGGTGATGCTGTCGCCGATGAACACGATCCGCTGGCCGGTACGGAGGATCATCGTGTGGCACCTCGCCGCAGCCCGTGCGAATCGCTCGGCAGGCTTGGTCGGGCCCGCGTCGACGCGCTATCTTTCACTGTTCAGGCACAAAAAAGAACGGCTCTAAAAGCCGTTCCTGCAACAGATTCTAATCTTTAGGGAGACGGGTTGTCAAGGCACTCCGGCGGTACCGGCGAATTGCCGCACGACGACGAGATCGGCCGCGAGCAGGAGTACGTCTCGATGCTCTACGAGCGGCTCGACGGGCTGCGTGAGCAGGCCGCCCAGCGTCTCACCAACGAGCTGCGGGCGACCGGCGGCACCCTGCAGGCCCGCTCCCAGCGCGACAGTTCCGTCCGGATGTACGCCGAGCAGGTCGAGCAGTTCTCCGCGGTGGAGAACGGGCTTTGCTTCGGTCGGCTGGACGACGAGGACGGCGCGCGCCACTACATCGGCCGGATCGGCATCTTCGACACCAGCGGTGACTACGACCCGCTGCTGATGGACTGGCGCGCGCCGGCGGCCCGCGCCTTCTACCTCGCCACCGCCGCCAACCCGCAGGGCGTACGGCGCCGCCGGCACCTGCGGACCCGGCAGCGCAAGGTGACCGGCCTCAACGACGAGGTGCTCGACCTGGCGACCGCGTCGCCCACCGCCCACGAGGAGCTGACCGGCGAGGCGTCGCTGCTCGCCGCGCTCAACGCCGGGCGGACCGGCCGGATGCGCGACATCGTCGAGACCATCCAGGCCGAGCAGGACCAGATCATCCGCGCCGACCTGCCCGGCACGCTGGTCGTCCAGGGTGGCCCGGGCACCGGCAAGACGGCGGTCGCCCTGCACCGGGCCGCGTACCTGCTCTACACCCACCGGCGCGAGCTGGGCAGCCGCGGCGTGCTGCTGGTCGGGCCGAACGCGACGTTCCTGCGCTACATCGGCCAGGTGCTCCCCGCACTGGCCGAGACCGGCGTGCTGCTGCGTACCCAGGCCGACCTCTTCCCCGGGGTGCAGGCCCGGCGGGTCGAGTCCGCTGAGGCCGCCGCGCTCAAGGGCCGCACGGCGATGGTCGACGTGCTGGCCGCCGCGGTCCGGGACCGGCAGCGGGTCCCCGACGCGCCGCTGGAGATCGAGGTGGAGCGCGAGGTGCTGATCCTCGACCCGGAGACCGTCCGGGTGGCCCGGGACCAGGCCCGGCGCACCGGCCGGCCGCACAACCTGGCGCGGGCGCTCTTCGACGTCGAGGTGGTGCACGCGCTGGCCGAGCAGGTGGCCGATCGGATCGGCGCGGACCCGCTCGGCGGGGAGAACCTGCTCGACGAGGCCGACCGCGCCGAGATCCGCCGCGAGCTGCGCGAGGAGCCGGCGGTACGGGCCGCCCTGGATCAGCTCTGGCCGGTGCTCACCCCGCAGCGCCTGCTCGCCGACCTCTACGCCGACCCCGACCGGATCGCCGTCGCCGCGGCCACGCTGAGCGCGCACGAGCGGGCGCTGCTGCACCGCGAACCGGGCGGCTGGACGCCCGCCGACGTGCCGCTGCTGGACGAGGCCGCCGAACTGCTCGGCGAGGACGAGCGCGCCGCCGCCGCCCGCCGGGAACGGATCCGGTCCCTGCAACGCGAGTACGCCGAGGGCGTGCTGGAGATCGCCCGGGGTTCCCGGTCGATCGACGTGGAGGACGAGGCCGACGGCGGCGAGATCCTCGGCGTGACCGACCTGATCGACGCCGACCGGCTGCTGGAGCGGCAGGAGGAGGCGGACCGGCTGACCACCGCCCAGCGGGCGGCGGCCGACCGGACGTGGGCCTTCGGGCACGTCATCGTGGACGAGGCGCAGGAGCTGTCGCCGATGGCCTGGCGGCTGCTGATGCGCCGCTGCCCGAGCCGGTCGATGACCATCGTCGGGGACGTGGCGCAGACCGGCGCGCTGGCGGGCACGCCGTCCTGGCGGGAGGCGCTGGCGCCGTACGTGGCGGACCGGTGGCGGCTGACCGAGCTGACGGTCAGCTACCGCACGCCGGCCGAGATCATGGCGGTCGCCGCCGACCTGCTCACCGAGATCGACCCGACGCTGCGCCCGCCGCGTGCGGTGCGGGAGAGCGGCGTACCGCCGTGGGACCGCGCGGTGGACGCGGGCCGGCTGGCGGCGGAGCTGGTCGACGTCGCGAGCCGGGAGGCCGCCGGGCTCGACGACGGCCGCCTCGGGGTGATCGTCCCGGCCGGACTGGTGGACGACCTCGGCGCGGCGCTCACCGCGGCGCTGCCCGAGGCGGCCGTCGGTGAGCACCCGGAGCTGGAGAGCCGGGTGGTGGTGCTCACCGTGGCCCAGGCCAAGGGGCTGGAGTTCGACTCGGTGCTGGTGATCGACCCGGACCGGATCGTGGCCGAGTCCCCGCGCGGACGCAGCGACCTCTACGTCGCCCTCACCCGCGCCACCCAACGCCTGGGCATCCTCCGGCCCACCCCCTGACCAAAAGCGTCGATCATGAAGTTGTTGTCCACCGACACGGCGTGTCGGGGCAACAACTTCATGATCGACGCGGAGCCCCCCGGGCGCCGGTTCCCCGGGCTCGGGGGCGGGTGGGGCGGGGTCAGTCGTTGATGGACTTGGCGGGGCCGGTGGCGGTGGTGGACTGGTCGCTGGTGGAGCCGCCGGCCGGGGTGCTCATGCCGCCCGTGGTGGCGTCCCCGGTGGTGGTCGGGGCGACCTTGCCCCGATGCCGCTCCGGCTGCCGGGCCACCCGGCGCACGCTGGCCGGCCCGGCGGTGCCGCCGGTGGTGGTGACCGCCCCCTGGCCACCGGTGGGGCCGCCGTCGCGCAGCACGTTCGGGTCGACCCGCACGTGCGCCGGGTCGTCCGGGTCCTCGTCCTGGAGCACCCGCTCAATGTCGGTGGGAGGCAACGTCACCTCGTCCAGCGCGCCCTTGCCGTAGACACCGCCGGCGATCCGGTCCTCGGCCCGCCGGGCGGCGTCCTGTCGCATGTCGTCCTCACGCACGTCAACCACCTCGCAGATACGTCGGTCTGACTGCGTGCCCGCCACCGGACCGGCCAAACACCCGCCGACCAGCGGCCGGGCAGACACCGTCCGCGCCGGTTCACCCGTACGTCTCCCGTTGGCCTCCTTCGCGCCGTTCCCGCTGCCCATGCTGTGCGGCGGACTGGCGGGAGAGGCCCGCCGGAGGAGGAGTGACAGCGTGCGCACAGTACGCCGTATCGCGGTCGCGGCCCTGGCCGTCGCTACCGTGACGACCGGGCTCGCCGCGCCCGCCCAGGCGAAGCCACGACCGGACCGGACATTCGACCTTCAGGCCCACCGCGGTGGTCTCGGCCTGCGGGTGGAGAACACCCTCGCCTCGTTCGGCAACGCCCTCCAGCTCGGGGTGAGCACCCTCGAACTGGATGTGCAGATCACCGAGGACGGGCAGGCCGTGGTGACCCACGACCGGAAGATCACCGGCTCGAAGTGCGTCGACACCGCCCCGGTGACCGCCGGCGACCCGGAGTTCCCGTACGTCGGCAAGTACGTCAACACGCTCACCCTGGCCCAGGTGCGCACCCTCGACTGCGGATCGAAGACGCTGTCGGACAAGCCCGGCCAGCTCGCCGTGCCGGGTGCCCGGATGCCGCTGCTGCGCGAGGTCTTCGCGCTGGTCAAGCGCTACCGGGCGGACGACGTGAAGCTCAACGTGGAGACCAAGGTGGAGGCCGGCGCGCCGACCGAGACCGCGCCCCGCGAGCAGTTCGTGCAGGTGACCGCGGCCGAGATCCGGGCCGCCGGCATGCTGAAGCAGGTCAGCATCCAGAGCTTCGACTGGGGCGCGCTGATGCGGATGCGCCAGGTCGAGCCCCGGCTGCCGCTGGTCGCCCTGACCAACTACGACTTCCTGCAGACCGGGCAGGCCGGCGCGTCGCCGTGGCTGGGTGGGCTGGACATCGACGACTTCGGTGGCGACCCGATCCGGGCCATCCGCACGTTCGGCGCCACCGCCTTCTCCCCCGTGCACGGCAACCCGCAGAACGGCGCCGTCACCGACCCGGGCTACAAGCCGTACGTGACGCGGGAGATGGTGACGCACGCGCACCGCTACGGCATCAAGGTGATCCCGTGGACGGTCGACGACGTGCCGACCATGGCCAAGCTGATCGACGACGGCGTGGACGGGATGATCACCGACTACCCGGACCGGCTGCGCGGCCTGCTCGAGCAGCGCGGCTACCGGCTGCCCAAGGGGTACGCCTCGCCGTTCGACATCCAGGCGCACCGCGGTGGTCGGGCGACCCGGCCGGAGAACACCCTGCCCGCCTTCGCGAACGCGCTGGCGAACCCGGCGATCTCCACCCTGGAGCTGGACACCGGCGTCACCGAGGACGGCAAGCTGGTCGTCCTGCACGACCGGGCCATCAACGGCTCGCACTGCATCGACACCGCCCCGGCCCGCCCCGGTGACCCGGAGTTCCCGTACGTGGGCAAGCTGGTGCACGAGCTGACCCTCAAGCAGATCAAGACCATCGACTGCGGGACGAAGACGCTGCCCGAGCTGCCGGCGCAGGTGCCGGCCCCGGGCGCCCGGATCCCCACCCTGGACGAGGTCTTCGCCCTGGTGCGCGGCAGCGGCCGGGACGACGTCCGGATGAACATCGAGACGAAGCTCAGCCCGCTGGTGAACGACACCGAGCCGTACCGCAGCTTCACCCGCAAGCTGGTCACGGCGATCGAGCGGGCAGGCTTCACCAGCCGGGCCACCATCCAGTCCTTCGACTGGCGGACCATCACCTACGCCCACCAGCTCGACAAGCGGATCGGCACGGTCGCGCTGGTCTGGCAGTACGGCCCGGCCGAGTGCGCCAGCCTCGCCGACGAGTGCTCGCTCCAGGCGGTCTACGGCGACCGGTCGGTCAAGAGCCCGTGGACCGGTGGGCTGGACTGGTGGAAGTACCGGGACCTGGGCAAGCTGACGCGGGCTGCGGGCGCCGGCACGGTGTCGGCGAACTGGCAGGTGCACGACCCGGCGCAGGGCACGGTCGCCTCCGCCGACTGGTACCTGCGGGAGAACCCGGCGTACTTCCACGGACCGGACGTCCGGACCCTGCAGGGGCGCGACGGGCTGAAGGTGATCCCGTACACCGTCGACGACGCCGCGGTGATGCAGCGGGTGATCGACCTCGGGGTGGACGGCATGATCACCGACGACCCGGAGCTGCTGGTCGGCGTCGCGGTCCGCAACGGCCTGCGCTGACGCGTACCCCGCCGGTGGCGCCCCCGCACGGGGCGTCACCGGCGGCCCCGCGCGGCGGATTTCCGGCCGCCGGCCGGTGTTACCTCCTCATCGGCCTCGGGTAGTCGGTGGGCGTCCCCGCCGTGAACGCGAACCGTGCCGTGGCCGAAACGCGGTAGCGGGGCGAGGGAATGCAGGTACGACTCATCGCATCCTGAGGAGGACCAGATGAGCACGCAGGCTGCATCCACCAGGCCGATGAACCGGCCCGCCGCCGACATGCAGAATCGCGCGGCGATGCAGGAGACCCCGACCCGTCAGATGCCGGTGATGCAGGACGGGCACCGGGAGCCGATGCCGCAGACCGGTACGGAGACCAAGCAGGCGTTCCTGACGACCGAGTTCTGGGTCTACGCCGTCGCGGTCGCAGCCGTGGTGATCGCCGCCTTCTGGCGCGGTCCGGCCGGCAACGGGCTGAACATCAACAACCCGGTTCAGTCGTGGTGGATCATCGCCGCTCTGACCGCCGGTTACCTGGTCAGTCGAGGACTGTCGAAGGCCGGGTCGCCGAAGCGTTCGCTGAGCGAGCGGCGCCAGGGCCGGCGCTAACGCGCCCACGGTCGGTGGCCTCCGGGACTCGCCCCGGAGGCCACCGACACGTCACTCCTCGAAGCCGCCGAAGTCCCCGCCGAAGTCGCCCTCGAAGGCGTCCTCGATCATTTCCCCGGCGATCATGCCGCCGGCCACGCCGAGCGCCGCACCGGCGACCATGCCGCCCATGCCGGCGCCGCGACCGCGCCCGTGACCGTGGCCCTGGCCGAAGCCCGCGGCGCGCAGGCCACCGTAGTGGGAGGTCGTCTCGCGCAGCCAGCCGTCGACCACCTGCATCCAGTCGACGCGATCGGCGTCGGCATGCGACACGTGGTAGCGGCCGAAGGCGTCGTGGCCGGAGCTGAGGAAGCCGCCGCGCTTGTCGCACTCCAGCACCACGTCCACCCCGCGCTGGCTGGTCACGAAGGTCAGCTCGACCTCACGGACGGCCTGCGCGTACTGCGGCGCGGCGTAGAACTCGATCTCCTGGTAGAACGGCAGCGTCTGCTGCACGCCGTGGATCCGGCCACGCTCCAGGTCGGCGTGCTTGAACCGGAAACCGAGGCGCTGGAACGCGTCCAGGATCCGCTCGTGCACCGGCAACGGGTGCACCGCGACCTGGTCCAGGTCGCTCTTGTCCACCGCCCGGGCGATCGCCAGCTCGGTACGCAGGCCCATCGTCATGCCGCGCAGCCGCTGACCGTAGACGTCGGTGATCGGGGTCTCCCACGGCACCGGCAGCTGGAACGGGATGGCGAGCTGCTGCTTCGGCGCCAGCTGCAACGGGCCGCTGGCCACCATCCGGTGGAACTCCATGATGCCGGCGTACTCGGTGTCGTGCCCCTCGATCTCGACCCGGGTGACGAGGCTGAGCACCACCTGCTCGATGTTCGCCGGTGCATCACCGCCGAGCAGGTTGACCTGCCCGTCGAGGGCGAGGCCGGGTCGGGTGTTCGGGTTGGTGAGCACCGTGTCGACGCTGGGCCCACCCACACCGAACGCGCTCATCATCTTCTTGAAGACCATCGGAACTCCCGTGCGACCGCCGAGGGCTCCACCATGGAGCCGGAGGTTGACTCGACCGCACACTATCGGCTGGCCCTGTGAGGTCGCTGTGAAGCCGCCTCGGCGCGTCTGTCGGGCCCGTCGGGCGTCATCCGCTCCATTTCGCGGATGTCAGGGCCTCCCCGCACACCGCTACCACGTCAGTGGGCGGTCCGCGCGGCGGGCTCGGGGGCCAGGGCGGTCAGCTCGGTGACCTCGGCGTCGGTCAGCCGGATGCGCGCGGAGGCCATGTTCTCCCGCAGGTGGGCGAGGCTCGTCGTGCCCGGGATCGGCAGCATCGCCGGGGACCGGTGCAGCAGCCAGGCCAGCGCGATCTGCTGGGGTGTGGCCTCGTAACGGGCCGCGAGCGGTGCCAGGGTACGGGCGACCTCGTCGGCGTTCTCGCCGCCGTCACGGAGGCTGACCGGGTGCCAGGGGGAGAAGATCGCGCCGGACTGTCCGGCGGCGGCGAGCAGGTCCGCGCCGGTGCGGTTGCCGATGTTGTAGAGCGCGGTCACCACGGCGATGTCGGCGATCGACCGGGCGACCTCGTACTGAGCGGCGGTGACGTTGGAGAGGCCGATGTGGCGGATGTACCCCTCACCCTGCATCTTCTTCAACTCGCCGACCTGGTCCTCGAAGGGCGCGTCGGTGGCGTAGCCACTGTGCAGGTAGTAGAGGTCGAACCGCTCCAGGCCGAGGCGCCGCAGGCTCAGCATGGCTGACTGCCGCAGGTACTTCGGGTTGCCCACCCAGCCGAGGGTGGAGTAGTCGTATCCGCCGCGGACGAAGCCGCCCTTGCTCGCGATGGCCAGCCCCTGCGGGTACGGGTGCAGCGCCTCGCGGATGAGGAGTTCGTTCGTGTGGGGCCCGTAGACGTCGGCGGTGTCGATGAAGTTCACCCCCTCGTCAAGTAGGGCGCGCAGCAGCGCGACGCCGCCGTCGTGGTCCGGGTACGGACCCCACACCTGCTCGCCGGTGAGCTGCATCGCGCCGAAGCCGACCCGGCCGACTTGAAGATCACCGCCGATGGTGATCGTGGGCAGGGAGGGCGTGGACTCGCGTGTCATGGTCATCTCGATTCGGGGCTCGGAGCGAGAAAGGGCTCGCCGCCCGCTGAAGCGTGTTGCTTCGGCCCGGCGACGTAGGTTGACCAGGCCAGAGTCCCCATGACTGCGCCCCCATCCCGACGATGCCCGCTCCGTCCCAGTGGATCAGACGGCCAACCGACCAGGCGGGTGATCGCGCCAGAAGCCTCGCCGTCGACGCCAGACCGCGCCGAGCGCGGGGTCGCCCGTACCCCTGGCGCCCTTCGCTCTGGCGCGGCGCGCGTGAACACCGCCTCGGTGCGGCAGAGCGAAGGGATCCACCAGGGGACGTGGGGTAGGTGGCGGTTATCCGGCCACCTCGGCGCGGAGCTGTTCGGCCACCGCGTCAGGAGACGGCATCGCGGAGACCTCGGCGGCGATCCGGCGCGCCGCGGCGGTGAACTCCGGCTTGTCGAGCAGCCGGCGCAGGGCCGCCGCGATCGCCGCCGGCTCGGCCTGTCCCGGTGCCAGCGCGAGGCCCACCCCGGAGGCGGCCACCCGGTCCGCCTGGATGAACTGGTCGGCGCCCTGCGGCACGACCACCAGTGGGATGCCGCGGGCCAGCGTGCCGAGGGTGGTACCGGCGCCGCCGTGCGTGATGACCGCGGCGACGTTCCCGAGCAGCTGCGCCAGCGGCACGAACGGGCTGAACTCCACCCGGTCCGAGTCGAGCTGGTAGTCCTCCGGCTTGCCGTCCAGGCCGAGCGTGGCCACCACGTCGACGTCGAGGGCGGTCAGGGCGCCCAGCAGCGGGCCGACCACCGCCGGATCGGCGAAGACCGTACCGAAGCTCACCAGCACCCGGGGACGCCCGCCGGTCGAGGCGGTGTCGGCGCCGGCCGGGGCACCGGGCGCCTGGTGTGGTTCCGGGCGCAGCGCGATCCGCTGCACGGCCGGCGGGACGGCGAAGTCCTCGAACTGGAATCCGGGCGGGCAGGTGTCCAGCAGCCACCGGCCGGACGGGGTGCGCTCCGGCGCCGGCAGTCCCCGCTGCTCGTAGCGGGGGCGCACCACCGCGGTCAGCGCGTCGGTGAACTCGGCCGGCACCGACGGCCCGAAGGCGAGGGTGGCCAGCGGCACGCCGAGAACGGCGGCGACCAGCGGGCCCACGAAGTCGACCATCTCGTTGACCACCAGGTCCGGCTGCCAGCGCCTCGCCGCCGCCGTCGCCTCGTCGGCGGTGAGGTCGACCCGGACGCCGGCGAAGAACTCGGCGACCGCCTCCGGCGTGGGTGAGGTCGCGGGGTTGGTGCCCAGCTTGCGCCCCACCTCGGCGAAGAGCACGTCCGGCATGGGTCCGGCCGGCAGCAGTTCGAAGCCTTCGGGCGCGATGAGCGGGGTCATTCCCACGGCGGTGACGACGGCCACGTCGTGGCCCTGGCGCCGGAACGCCCGGGCCAGGGGCAGCAGCGGGAGGAGGTGCCCGAAGGCGGGCGTGGTTGAGAAGAGGACTCGCATGGTCATCAGAATATCCTTCTGATGAGACGCGGCCGTATAGTGCCCTGGTGGCAGCCGCTCAGCCCCGCGCCAGCCGGCGCCAGGAGAGCGCCGAGCAGACCCGACGGTTGATCTTGGAAGCGGCTCAGGACCTCTTCATCACCCAGGGGTACGCGACCACGACGGTCAACGACATCGCCGCCCGCGCCCGGGTGGCCGTGGCGACCGTGTACACCAGCGTCGGCGGCAAGCCGACTGTGCTGCGGGCGCTGATCGACGCGGGGGTGCACGACCCGGAGACCGCCCGGAACGTGGCGGCGATCGCGGTCGCCGCCGAGCCCCGCGAGGTCCTGCGTCTGATCGGCGCCGGCACCCGGTACGGCCACCAGAGCCGTCCGCACACGATCCAGCTGATGCGGGCCGCGCCCGGCATGACGGCGAGCGCGGCGGCGGCGGCCCGCGACGGGGCGGCGGCCTACCGGCAGGCGCTGCGGGTGGGCGCGGCACGGCTGGACGAGCTGTCCGCCCTGCGGCCGGGCCTCACCGTGGAGCAGGCCACCCAGGTGCTCTGGTTCTACTTCGGACTGCACTCCTGGCCGCAACTCGTGGACGAGGGCGGCTGGTCCTACGACGAGGCGGAGCGGTGGCTGGTCGACCGGGCCACCGAGGCACTGCTGCCCCCGGGCTGACCGTCCCGCCGCTGACCGGACGCGCCGAACGACCGGCGGTCAGGTGACCGGACCGGTCAGGAATCGAGAAGCCGCGGTCGCCGAGCCGCAGCTAGCGTGGCCGCCATCGACGTCCCGCCGGCAGGCCGCCGGGGTCCGGGGACGCTCGTCCCAGGAGGAGGTTCCCCGTGAGCTCGAACAAGTGGGTCCGGCAGATTCACCGCTGGCTGGCCATCGCCTTCACGGTGACCGTCATCGTCACCTTCGTCGCCCTGGCACAGGACGAGCCGATCGTCTGGATGTCCTACGTGCCGCTGCTCCCCCTTGCCCTGCTCCTCTTCACCGGCCTGTACCTGTTCGCGCTGCCGTACGCCGCCAAACGGCGGGGAGCCGGGCGGCCGCACTGAGGCTGCGTTCGCGGTCAGGCCGTCAGCCGGCCTCGACGACCACCAGCTCGCCGACCTGCTCGCCGATCGCCGTGCGCGCCTCCGCCGGCAGCCCGACGTCGGTGATCAGCACGTCGGCCGCCTCCAGCGGGGCGATGGTGGCGATCCCGATGGTCTCCCACTTGGTGTGGTCGGCCAGCACCACCAGCCGGCGGGCGGCGCCGATCAGGCACCGGTTGACCCCGGCCTCCAACAGGTTGGGCGTGGTGAAGCCGGTCCGGGGGCTGAGCCCGTGCACGCCGAGGAAGAGCAGGTCGACGTTGAGCGAGCTGATCGCCGCCTCGGCCACCGGCCCGGTGAGCGCGTCCGACGGGGTCCGGATGCCGCCGGTGAGCACCACGGTCTGGTCGGCGCGCGGGTTCTGGTAGAGCGCGTCGGCCACCGGGATCGAGTTGGTCACCACGGTCAGCCCCCGTACGTCGGAGAGCAGCGTGGCCAGCGCGGCGGTGGTGGTTCCGGCGGAGAGCGCGATGGCCATCCCCGGCTCGACCATGGCCGCCGCCCGCTCGGCGATGGACCGCTTCTCCGCCTGCTGGCGGATCGACTTCGCCGCGAACCCGGGCTCCTCGGCCGAACCGGGGCCGGCCAGCGTCGCGCCACCGTGGACCTTGTCCACCAGGCCGCGTTCGGCCAGCACCTCCAGGTCACGCCGGATGGTCATGTCCGACACGCCGAACCGGCTCACCAGGTGGCTCACCCGCACGCCACCGCGCTGCCGGATCAGATCGAGGATGGCGCTCTGCCGCTGCTGGGCGAGCATCTGGTCGACCTCCTTAGACCCGCCGGGTCATCGGCGCCCGGGGCGGCGCGGCGGCGCGTCCTCGTGGACCACCGCCACCTCGCCGGCCGGCACCACCAGCTCACCGTCGCACCGCGCGCCGGTGAGCAGCTCCGTGCCGGCGGCGGGCAGCCGCGCCTCGTCGCTCGTGTGGTTGATGACGAACAGCCAGCCGCGCTCGCCGGCGCGGCGGCGGACCACCTCCACGCCGGGCGGGGCCACCGCGGCCGGTTCGACCCCGGCCTCGGCCACCAGGCGGGCCACCAGGCGGTCGGTCGCCGGCTGGTCCAGCCGGGTGCCGACGTACCAGGCCGCGCCGGCGCCGACCGGATGCCGGGTCACCGCTGCCACCCCGGGCAGCGGCCCGTCGGCGTACGCGGCGAGCACCTCGGCGCCCTCCGGGTACAGCCACTCGGTCCACACGTCGGCGCTGGCGCCGTCGTCGAGCCGGACCTGCTCCCCTTCCCGCAGCGGGAAGAACTCCTCGGTGCGCAGGCCGAGCAGCTCGCGGAACGCCCCCGGGTAGCCGCCGAGCCGGATGTGGTCGTGCTCGTCGACGATGCCGCTGAAGTAGCTGACCAACGCGGTGCCGCCGGCCTCGACGAACCGGCCCAGCGCCGCGGCGTCGGCGTCGCGGACCAGGTAGAGGGTGGGCACCAGGACGAGCCGGTAACCGGTGAGGTCGGTCGAGGGGTGCACGATGTCGGCGGTGATGCCGGCCCGCCAGAGCGATTCGTAGAGCGCCCGCAGCCGGTCGGTGTAGGTGACGTCGGTGCTGGGGTGCGAGTCCAGCTCGACGCCCCACCACGCCTCGTAGTCGAAGAGGATGGCCACCTCGGCGTCCACTCGGCTGCCCCGGACCTCGGCCAACGCGGCCAGGTCGGCGCCGAGCCGGCACACCTCGCGGAACACCTTCGTCTCCGGCCCGGCGTGCGGCACCAGCGCCGAGTGGAACTTCTCCGCTCCCGCGCGGGAGGCCCGCCACTGGAAGAAGAGCACCCCGTCGGCGCCCCGGGCAACGTGCGCCAGGCTGTTGCGGCGCAGCTGCCCGGGGGTCTTGGCGACGTTGCGCGGCTGCCAGTTGACCGCGCTGGTGGAGTGCTCCATCAGCAGCCAGGGCTCGCCCCCGGCGACGCCGCGGGTGTGGTCGGCCGAGAGCGCCAGCCCGACGTGCGCCCGGGGGTCGGCCGCGGTCAGGTAGTGGTCGTTGGCGACCAGGTCCACATCGGCGGCCCAGGAGTGGTAGTCCAGGTACTTGATGCCCGTGCCGATCATGAAGTTCGTGGTGACCGGCTGGCGGACCAGCCCCCGCAGCACGTCGCGCTCGGCGCGCAGCTGGGCGCGCTGTTCGTCCGAGGAGAAGCGCAGGAAGTCGAGCTGCTGGGTGGGGTTGGCGAAGGTCGGCGCGGCGCGGGGCGGGTTGATCTCGGCCCAGTCGCCGTACCGCTGGCTCCAGAAGGCGGTGCCCCAGGCGTCGTTCAACCCGTCCAGGTCGCCGTAGCGCTCACGCAGCCAACCCCGGAACGCTTCGGCGCTGACGTCGCAGTAGCAGTGCACGTTGTGGCAGCCGAGCTCGTTCGAGACGTGCCACATCACCACCGCCGGGTGCTCGGCGTACCGAGCGGCGATCGCCTCGACCAGCGCGAGTGACCGCTCCCGGAAGACCGGCGAGCTGGGGCAGTACGCCTGCCGGCCGCCCGGCCAGAGCACCGTGCCGTCGGCCCGGCGGGGCAGCGTCTCCGGGTGCGCCCGGGCCAGCCACGGCGGCGGGCTGGCGGTCGCGGTGGCCAGGTCGACCGCGATGCCCCCGTCGTGCAGCAGGTCCAGCACCCGGTCCAGCCAGTCGAACTCGTACCGGCCGGGAGTGGGTTCGAGCAGGGCCCAGGAGAAGATCCCGACCGACACCAGGTTGACCCCGGCTCGGCGCATCAGTTCGACGTCCTCGACCCAGGTCTGCTCCGGCCACTGCTCGGGGTTGTAGTCGCCGCCGAAGTAGATCCGGTCGCCCTGCCATCGCCGCATGGCAGCAGAGCGTGCCCCGATCCATCGGTCAAGTCAACAGTTTCCAACATCGATCTGCTTTACAACGTTTACCTCATAACAGCCCCGTCACGACTGGGTTATCGGCGCTTCTCCACCCTCTTGACAGCGCCGCCCGGACGAGTAGCTTGAGGCGCCACTGGCAGTTCGTGTTTGTCAATGTGGATTCACGGTGGATCCCGATGTGCGATCACGAGAGCCGGACCGCCACCCCTGATTGGCCCTTGGGCGCAGCGCACCTCTTCATCCGCAGGAGGAATCATGTCCCGTCCCCGTACCCAAGCCGAGTACCTGGCCAGACTCGTACCGCCCTCCGTCGCCGGCATCAACCGACGCACGCTGCTCACCGCCGCGGCCGGCACGGGCGCCCTGCTCGGCACGGGGCTGCTCGCCGGCTGCGGCGACTCCGACTCCGGGTCCGGAGGGAAGACGGTGTCGGTGGGCTCGAACGCGTCCGACCCGACGCCGAAGGACGTCCTCGCCAAGCTGACGGGGGCCTTCAAGACCTCCTCGGGCCTCGAGGTCGCGATCAACACCGTCGACCACAACACGTTCCAGGAGAACATCAACAACTACCTGCAGGGCAAGCCGGACGACGTCTTCACCTGGTTCGCCGGCTACCGGATGCGTTTCTTCGCCGAACGCGGCCTGGCGGGTGACGTCAGCGACGTCTGGGGCAAGCTCACCGGCTTCTCCGACGCGTTCAAGAAGGCCTCCACCGGGGACGACGGCAAGCAGTACTTCGTGCCGTTCTCCTACTACCCGTGGGCCGTCTTCTACCGCAAGTCGGTCTGGCAGCAGCATGGCTACCAGGTACCGACGACCCTCGACCAGTTCAACACCCTCGGCGCCCAGATGAAGAAGGACGGCCTCAACCCGATCGCCTTCGCCGACAAGGACGGCTGGCCGGCGATGGGCACCTTCGACATCCTCAACCTGCGGATCAACGGCTACCAGTTCCACGTCGACCTGATGGCCGGCAAGGAGGCGTGGACCTCCGACAAGGTGAAGAAGGTCTTCGACACCTGGGCCGGGCTGCTGCCGCTGCACCAGCCGGACAGCCTCGGCCGGACCTGGCAGGAGGCCGCCCAGTCGTTGCAGCAGAAGAAGAGCGGCATGTACCTGCTCGGCCTCTTCGTCGCCCAACAGTTCAACGCGGACGAGCAGGACGACATCGACTTCTTCACGTTCCCCGAGATCGACCCGTCGATCGGGGCCAAGGCCCTGGACGCGCCGATCGACGGTTACATGATGGCCCGCAAGCCGAAGTCCGAGGACAACGCCAAGAAGCTGCTGGAGTACATCGGCGGCGTCGACGCGGGGAACATCGCGGTGAAGACCGATCCCGGCACCCTGGTCGCCAACACCGGCGCGGACACCAGCGGCTACAGCGCGCTGCAGAAGAAGGCGGCCGAACTGGTCGGCTCGGCCACCGAGATCGCCCAGTTCCTCGACCGGGACACCCGCCCGGACTTCGCCTCGACGGTGATCATCCCGGCGCTGCAGCAGTTCATCAAGGACCCGAAGGACATCGACGGTCTCACCAACAGCATCGAGAACCAGAAAAAGTCGATCTTCACCAGCTGACGGCGAGAGGGGGAGGACACCGTGTCCGACCTGCCCCTGATCCAAGCGGATCGCGCCGTACCGCCGCCGGCCGCGACCACCACGGGTGGTCGCCGCCGTCGGCTACGGCTCCTGTCCCGCACCGACCGCGTGGTGATCACGCTGATGGTGCTCGTACCGCTGCTGCTCGTCACCGCGCTGGTGTGGCTGCCGGCGCTGGCCACCGTGGTGCTCTCCACCACCGACTGGGACGGCATCGGACCACTGTCCGACATCGACTTCGTCGGCGGCCGCAACTACAGCGACGTGGTGAACATCTACCCGCCGTTCGTGCCCGCGGTGCAGCACAACCTGCTCTGGCTCACGGTGCTCTTCCTGGTGGCCACCCCGTTCGGCATGTTCCTGGCCGTGCTGCTGGACAAGGAGCTACGCGGCAGCCGCTTCTACCAGACCGCTCTCTACCTGCCGGTGGTGCTCTCGCTGGCGCTGATCGGCTTCGTCTGGCAGCTGCTCTACTCGCGCGACCAGGGCCTGGTCAACGCGGTGCTCGGCACCAACGTCGACTGGTACGGCGACCCGGGCGTCAACATCTGGGCGGTCATGGTCGCCTCGGGCTGGCGGCACGTCGGCTACATCATGCTGCTCTACCTGGCCGGGCTGAAGGGCGTCGACCCGTCGCTGCGCGAGGCCGCCGCCGTCGACGGCGCCTCGGAGGTGAAGAGCTTCTTCCGGGTGGTCTTCCCGGTGATGCGTCCGATCAACATCATCGTGCTGGTGGTGACGGTGATCGAGTCACTGCGCGCCTTCGACCTGGTCTGGGTGGTGAACAAGGGGCGCAACGGCCTGGAACTGCTCTCCGCGCTGGTCACCCAGAACGTGGTGGGCGAGGCGAGCCGGATCGGTTTCGGCTCGGCGCTGGCGACCATCATGCTCGTCGTGTCGCTGGTCTTCATCACCATCTACCTGGCCACCGTGATGCGGGAGGACCGATGAGCACCGCGACCCTGACCCGGCCGCCGGTCGCCGACGAGGCGCCGCCGCCCCGGCGCCGCCTAACTCCGCAGCGGGTGCTGCTGCACGTCTTCCTCGCCGCAGTCGCGATCGGTTGGCTCTTCCCGATCCTCTGGGCGGTGCTCACCTCGCTGCGCTCCTACGAGTACACCGCCACCAACGGCTACGTCTCGCTCGGCGGCTGGACCCTCGACAACTACGTCACCGCGTGGCAGACCGCCGAGTTCGGCAAGCATTTCCTCAACTCGGTCTACATCACCGTCCCGGCGGTGCTGCTGACCCTCTTCCTGGCCTCCTGCGTGGCGTTCGTCATCGCCCGGTTCAGCTGGAAGCTCAACCTGGTGCTGCTCGGCCTCTTCACCGCGGCCAACCTGCTGCCCCAACAGGCCCTGCTCATCCCGCTGTTCCGGCTCTTCACCCAGGTGCCGCTGCCGGAGTTCATGAGCGACTCGGAGCTGCTCTACGACAGCTACTGGGGACTCATCCTGGTCAACGTCGCGTTCCAGTGCGGCTTCTGCGTCTTCGTGCTCAGCAACTACATGAAGGCGCTGCCGCGCGACCTGTACGAGGCGGCCATGGTCGACGGGGCGAGCATCTGGCGGCAGTACTGGCAGGTGACCATGCCGCTGTGCCGGCCGGCCCTGGCCGCGCTGGCCACGCTCGAGGTCACCTGGATCTACAACGAGTTCTTCTGGGCCACCGTGCTCATGCGCACCGGGGACAAGTTTCCCGTCACCAGCTCGCTGAACAACCTGCGCGGCGAGTTCTTCACCGACAACAACCTGGTCTCGGCGGGCAGCGTGCTCGTCGCGATCCCCACCCTGGTGATCTTCTTTATGCTCCAGCGGCATTTCGTTCGGGGCCTGACCTTGGGAGCCTCCAAAGGATGACGATCCTGCACCTGCGCCGCGCGCGGACCAGCCTGGTGCTCGACGCGCGCGGCCCGGGGCTGCCCCGGGTCGCGCACTGGGGCGGCGACGTCGGCGACCTCGACGACGACGGCCTGCGCCAGCTCACCGACGCGACCGTCCCGCCGGTGGTGCCGAGCAGCTTCGACACACCAACGGCGCTCTCCCTGCTGCCCGAGGCGAGCGCCGGCTGGAGTGGCCGGCCAGCGCTGGCCGGGCACCGCGGACGGGCGGACTGGTCCACCGCGTTCCGGCTCGACGCGCTCGACGTCGACGATTCGGCGACCATCGCCGACCCGACCGACCCGGGCGCGGCGCGGCTCACCGTCCGGGCCGTCGACCCGGACGCCGGGCTGTCGCTCACCGTCGAACTCACCCTCGATCCGACCGGCGTGCTGCTGCTGCGGCACCGGCTGCGCAACGACGGGGACACCCCGTACGAGCTGGGCGAGCTCACCCCGGTGCTGCCGGTGCCGGCGGTCGCCACCGAACTGCTCGACCTCACCGGCCGGTGGTGCCGGGAACGCAGCCCGCAGCGGCACCCCTGGCCGATGGGCGCCTGGGTGCGCGAGGGCCGGCACGGGCGTACCGGTCACGACGCGACCCTGCTGCTGGTCGCCGGCACCGCCGGGTTCGGCTTCCGGCACGGCGAGGTCTGGGCGGTGCACACCGCCTGGAGCGGCGACCACGTCACCTTCGCCGAGCGGCGCCCCACCGGCGAGGCCACCCTCGGCGGCGGCGAACTGCTCACCCCCGGCGAGGTGGTGCTCTCCCCCGGCGAGTCGTACGCCACCCCCCTGCTCTACGCGGTGTGGTCCGACGCCGGATTGGACGGGCTCAGCGACGCCCTGCACACCCAGCTGCGGGCCCGCCCGCAGCATCCGCGCTCACCCCGGCCGGTCACCCTCAACGTCTGGGAGGCGGTCTACTTCGACCACGACCTGGAACGGCTGCGGGCGCTCGCCGACCACGCGGTCGAGGTCGGGGTCGAGCGGTTCGTGCTGGACGACGGCTGGTTCCGGGGCCGGCGGGCGGACACCGCGGGGCTCGGCGACTGGTACGTCGACGACGAGGTCTGGCCGGACGGCCTGCACCCGCTCATCGACCACGTCACCGGCCGCGGCCTGCAGTTCGGGCTCTGGGTCGAGCCGGAGATGGTCAACCCGGACTCGGACCTGTTCCGCGCCCACCCGGAGTGGGTGCTCGCCACCCCGGGGCGGCTGCCGCCACCCTGGCGCAACCAGCAGGTGCTCGACCTGGCCCGCCCCGAGGCGTACGAGCACCTGCTCGGCCGGCTGGACGCGCTGCTCACCGAGCATCCCGGAATCGGCTACCTGAAGTGGGACCACAACCGGGACCTCACCGAGGCCGGCCACCACGGCCGGCCCGGGGTGCACGCGCAGACCGAGGCGATCTACCGGCTCCTGGACGAGCTGCGCCGCCGGCACCCGGGCGTGGAGATCGAGAGCTGCGCCTCCGGGGGCGCCCGGGTCGACCTGGCCATCCTGGCCCGCACCGACCGGGTCTGGGCCAGCGACTGCAACGACGCCCTGGAGCGGCTGGCCATCCAGCGCTGGACCGGGTTGCTGCTCCCGCCCGAGCTGGTCGGCAGCCACATCGGCCCGGAGCGCTCGCACACCACCCACCGGGTGCACGATCTCGGCTTCCGGGCCACCACCGCGCTCTTCGGCCACTACGGCATCGAGTGGGACATCGCCTCGATCAGCCCGGCGGAGCGGGTCGAGCTGGCCTCCTGGGTGGCGCTGCACAAGCGGCTCCGGCCGTTGCTGCACACCGGCCGGACGGTGCGGGTGGACCACCCCGACCCGGCCGTTTGGGCGCACGGCGTGGTCGCCCACGACGGCTCCGCGGCGGTGTACGCGGTCAGCCGGCTGGCCACCTCGGTGACCCAGGTCCCGGGGGCGGTCCGGCTGCCCGGCCTGGACCGGCATCGCCGGTACGCGGTCCGCCCGGCCGAGGGCGTACCGGCGCCGGCGACCCTGCAACGGACCGAGCCGGCCTGGCTGCCGTCCGGCGCGACGCTGACCGGGGCGGCACTGGCCACGGTGGGCCTGCAGGTGCCGGCGCTGCACCCCGAGCAGGCGGTGTTGTTCGAGGTCACCGCGGTCGACTGAGATTCGGCAAGATTTTTTGGCCGGACCTGTCGAGAAGAGCGGGGCCTGCTTCTACCTCAGGGTGAGGGCACCGAGAATGAGGTGCGCAGGCGTGAGGAGCCAACCGTGAAGTACATGTTGCTGATGCAGTTCAGCGCCGCCGGGGCCGACTTCCCGTCGATCGAGACGTGGACCCCGGAGGAGATCCGGGCGCACATCGGGTTCATGGGTGAGGTCAACGCGAAGCTCACCGCCGACGGGGAGTGGGTCCAGGGCGAGGGCTTGGGCGGGCCGCAGCAGGCCAGGATCGTCCGGGCCGGCGAGGGCGGCGCCCCGGTGGTGACCGAGGGGCCGTTCGCCGAGACCAAGGAGTTCCTCGCCGGCTGGTGGATCGTGGACTGCGAGACTCCGGAGCGGGCCGTGCAGATCGCCGCGCACATCTCCACCGCGCCCGGCCCGGGCGGCCGGCCGCTGAACATGCCGATCGAGGTGCACCCGGTGATGTCCGCACCACCGCAGGAGCTGTGACGCCTGGACACCACCGACCGACGCACCGAGGACCTGCTGCGCGAGCTGGCGCCGCAGGTCCTCGGCGTGCTCGCTCGACGCTTCGGTGACTTCGCCATCGCCGAGGACGCCGTCCAGGAGGCGCTGCTGGCCGCCGTCACGCAGTGGCCGGCGGAGGGTGTGCCGGCGAACCCGCGCGGCTGGCTGATCCAGGTCGGCTACCGGCGGATGATCGAACTGGTCCGCGCCGAGGCCGCGCGCCGGCGGCGGGAGGACCTCGCGGCGCGACGCGAGCCGGAGCATCGGCAGGCCGCCCCCGCGGCGGACGAGCAGCTGACCGCGGAGCGGGACGACACGTTGGTGCTGCTCTTCCTCTGCTGCCACCCGGCGCTCTCCTCCGCGTCGGCCGTCGCGCTGACGCTGCGCGCGGTCGGCGGTCTGAGCACGGCCGAGATCGCCCACGCGTTCCTGGTGCCGGAGGCCACGATGGCCCAGCGGATCAGCCGGGCCAAGCAGCGGATCCGCGCCTCCGGGGAGCCGTTCCGGATGCCCGACCAGCCGGAGAGGGCGAGCCGGCTGACCGCCGTCCGGCAGGTGCTCTACCTGATCTTCACCGAGGGGCACACCAGCAGCGCCGGTCCCCAGCTGCACCGGGTCGACCTGTCGGCGGAGGCGATCCGGCTGACCCGCGCGCTGCACACGCTGCTGCCCGACGACAGCGAGACGACCGGGCTGCTGGCGCTGATGCTGCTCACCGAGGCGCGCAGTCCGGCGCGGACCGGCCCGGCGGGGGAGCTGATCTCCCTGGCCGACCAGGACCGCGGCCGGTGGGACGCGGCGGAGATCGCCGAGGGCATCGCCCTGGTCACCCACGCGCTGCCGCGCGGGCCGGTCGGCCCATACCAGGTGCAGGCCGCCATCGCCGCGCTGCACGACGAGGCGCCGACGGCCGAGCAGACCGACTGGCCGCAGATCCTCGCCCTCTACGAGGTCCTGGAGGGGCTGTCGGGCAGCCCGGTGGTCGCGCTGAACCGGGCGGTGGCCACCGCCATGGTGCAGGGCCCGGCGGCCGGCCTGGCCGCCCTCACCGAGCTGGCCGACGATCCGCGGCTGGCCGGACACCACCGGCTGCACGCCGCCCGCGCGCACCTGCTCGAGATGGCCGGCGACCGGGCGGCCGCGGTGGCCGACTACCGGGCCGCGGCCGGCCGGACGAGCAGCCTGCCGGAGCAGCGCTACCTGACCATGCGCGCCGCGCGCCTGGCCGCCGGCCAGGGCGCACCGACCGACGACTGACGAGGTGGCACGTGGCGTACGTCCTGCTGAGCATCGCGATCGCGGCGGAGGTGCTGGCCACCAGCCTGCTCAAGAGCACCGCCGGGTTCACCCGGCTCTGGCCGACCCTCGGCTGCGTGGGCGGCTACCTGGTGGCCTTCGTGCTGCTCTCGCAGGCGGTGAAGGAGATACCGGTCGGCGTGGCGTACGCCCTCTGGTCGGGGCTGGGCACGGCGACGATCGTGGCGATCGGCGCGGTCTTCCTCGGCGAGCCGGTCGGCGCGGTGAAGCTCGCCGGCATCGGGCTGATCATCGCGGGCGTGATCATCGTGAACCTGACCGGCGCGCACTGACGCTCGTACGCCATACCGGTGGCCGGCCCCGGGCGGGTCGGCCACCGGTGGCGGTCGGTCAGCTCGCGGCGCAGCTCACCGTGGGGCGGGTGTTGCCGCCGGTCGCGCTGCCCAGGAAGCCGAAGCTGGTGCTCGCCCCGGCGGCCAGCCGGCCGTTCCACGCCACGTTGCGCGCGGTGACGCTCGACCCGCTGCTGGTCAGCGCGGTGTTCCAGGACTGGGTGACGCCCTGCCCGTCGGCGAAGGCCCACCGGGTGGTCCAGCCGGTGACGGCAGTCGCGCCGGCGGTGACCCGGACCTCGCCCTGGAAGCCGCCCTGCCACTGGTTCACGATCGTGTACATCGCGGTGCAGCCGCCCGCCGGAGGTGGCGTGGTGGGGGGCGGCGTGGTCGGCGGGGCGTCGCCGAAGACGCTGGCCTCCCGGGCGGTCTGCCGGATGCCGTTGACGCCATTGAAGACCCGTTGACCCCAACTGGTCAGAGCAGCCGGGTTGAAACCGGTGGCCATGTCGAGGTACTCGACCCCGCCGCCGTTGCCGCTCCACGACCAGCCCAGCCAGCCGATCCCGTTGGCCTGGCTGTAGGCCAGGACGGTGTCCTCGTCGGGGTCGCCGTCGGAGTGGTTGTAGCCGAACTCGCCGACCACGATGGGCAGCCCCGCCGCGCGGAACCGGCCGAGATAGTCGGTGATCTCCGCGGCCGTGTCGAAGACCCCGTACATGTGGATGGAGAAGACCGTGTTGCGGGCCGGGTCGGCGGCGAAGACGGCGGCGGCGTTGTCCCGCATGGTGAAGGACCAGTCCTGACCCCAGTTCGGTGCGTCCACCATGATCGTGTGGGTCAGGCCGGCGGCGCGCAGCCGATTGACCGCGTTCGCGGTGTCGGTGGCCCAGGAGGCGTAGTTCTGGTTGCCGTACGGCTCGTTGCCGATGTTGACGATGACGTACTCCTCCTCACCGGCGAGGACGTCGGCGATGCTGAGCCAGTAGTCGACCGCCCGGCCGAGGCTGATCGCCCCGCTCTGCTCCCCGTAGCCGGTGGTGTCGTGCACCTCCAGTACACAGATCAGCCGGTTGGCCTTGCAGAGCGCGATGACGTTGGCGACGTCGGCGTTGCTGTTGCGGGGCCACCGGTCACCGCTGGCGAGCACCACCCGCACGGTGTTCGCGCCGAGCGCCTTGACGTCGGCGAACGAGCTGGTCCGCTGCGGGTACCAGGTGTGCGCGTGGTTGACCCCGCGCATCACGAACTCGGTGCCGTTGGCGTCGTAGAGCCTGCCGTCGGCGACGGAGAAGCCGGCTGCGGCGTGCGCGGGCTGCCCGAACGCCAGCACGGCGAGCAGACACGCGAGCAGCGCCGCGCCGGCGGCGGAGAGTCTTGTCTTCATGGCCTTCCTCAGGGAGCAGCCCCGGTGCCCGGCCGAGGTGGGACGTGTGAGGAAAAGGCGGCTGCAGCCCGACAGCCGCCGCCCGGATCCCACGGCGCAGGGATCAGCGTAGGTCGATGCATCGACGGCGGCAACCGGACGCGGAGGATTGACCCGGGCCGTCCGGGGTAATCGGGGACGATCCGCCGGTGGAGGGAGACACCACGATGGTCAACGTCGGCTACACCCTGATGTGCGAGCAGGCCGGCCCGAAGCAGCTGGTCGACCACGCGGTGCGCGCCGAGGCGGCCGGCTTCGACCAGTTGGTCACCTCCGACCACTACTACCCGTGGCTGGATTCCCAGGGCCACTCCCCGTACGCCTGGTCGGTGCTCGGCGCGGTCGCGCACGCCACCTCCCGGGCCGAGCTGATGTCCTTCGTGACCTGCCCGATCCGCCGCTACCACCCGGCCGTGGTCGCGCAGAAGGCCAGCACGATCGGGGTGCTCTCGGACGGCCGGTTCACCCTCGGGCTGGGCGCCGGGGAGAACCTCAACGAGCACGTGGTCGGCGGCTGGCCGCACGTGCAACAGCGGCACGAGATGTTCGAGGAGGCGTTGCAGATCATCCGTCCGCTGCTGAACGGCGAGACGTTGACCTTCTCCGGCAACCACTTCGACGTGCCCGACGCGTACGTCTGGGACCGGCCGGAGACCCCGGTGCCGATGGCGGTCGCCGCCTCCGGCCCGCAGTCGGCCACCCTCGCCGCCGAGTACGCCAGCGGCATGATCTCCACCGAGCCCGACCGGCGGATCATCCAGCTCTACGACGACGCGGGCGGCGCCGGCAAGCCCCGCTACGGGCAGGTGGCCATCTGCTACGGCCCCGACGAGGCGGAGTGCCGCAAGATCGTGCACGACCAGTTCCGCTGGTTCGGCCTCGGTTGGAAGGTCAACGCCGACCTGCCCGGGACGGAGGCGTTCACCGCCGCCACCCAGTTCGTGCGGGAGGAGGACGTCGCCGAGGGCATCCCCTGCGGCCCGGACGTCGAGCAGCACGTCGAGGCGTTCCGGAAGTTCGTCGACGCCGGCTTCACCCACGTGGCGTTGCTGCAGGTGGGCGGCGAGAGCCAGCCGATGTTCCTGGACTGGGCGCAGGAGCAACTCCTGCCCCGGCTACGCGAACTGTGAACCGGTTGCGGGAGGCGCGGCTCGACGAGTCGGGACGGGCCAGGGCGTGGCCACCGCGCCCCCGAACCGGTTCGGAGCCGACCCGGCCCACATCGGCCGGCCGGTTCCCCATCGCGCAGCTGCGGCTGGCGCTCGCCGCGCCCCGGCCCGCCGCCGGGCTGAGCAGCGAATGGCGGCTGGTCGACGGCGTATGCACCCACACCCGACGCGGGGCCGACCCGGGCACCGGCGCCCCGCCGGTGGTGCTGGTGCACGGCCTGGCCGTGTCACACCGCTACCTGACCCCGCTGGCCGTCGCGCTGGCCGCCACCCATCCGGTGTACGTGCCGGACCTACCCGGCTTCGGGCTCAGCGAACGCCCGAGGCGGGCGTACGACGTGGCGCGGCACGCCGCGCACCTGGCCGCCTGGCTCGCCGCCTACGGACTGCCGCCGGCCTGCGTGCTCGGGCACTCGTTCGGCGCGGAGGTCGCGGCCGCGCTCGCCGCCCGGCACCCGGACGCGGTCCGCGCGCTCGTCCTGGCCGGGCCGACCAGCGATCCGGCGGCCCGATCGCGGCGTGCCCAGATCGGCCGCTGGCTGGTGGACACCCGGCGCGAGGCGAAGGCGCAGGCGCCGATCCTCCTGCGCGACGTGTGGGACGCCCGGCCCTGGCGGGTCGCCGCGACCCTGTCGCACTCGGTACGCAACGCCATCGAGGCGGACCTCGTGCGGATCGCCGCGCCGACGCTGGTGGTGGCCGGCGCGCGGGACCCGGTCGCGCCGGCGGCCTGGCGGGACCAGGTCGCCCGGCTGGTGCCGCACGCCCGGACGCTCGTCGTGCCGGGCGCGGCGCACAACGTGGTCACCACCGCCCCGACGCAGGTCGCCGCGGCCATCCGCGGACTGCTCGATCCGACTCCCGCCCTGCGGCCCGAGAATGACGAAGGTGAGACAGATGCGCTTCGGCAACGTGGAGATTCGCCCACTCGGCGGGGGCCTCGGCTGCCTGCTGATGATCCTCTTTTCGATTCTCGCTTCGGTGGTGCTGACCGTCCTGCTCAACCTGGTGTTCTGACGCCGGCGCCGCCCGCTCAGCGACAGGGGCCGGACCGGCGGGTCCGGGGCTGGCGCCTCAGCGGCGCAGACCGAGCGCGATGAACACCTCGCGGGTGGCCTGCCGGGTCGGCCGTACCACGGCGTCGCGCAGCCAGCGGGCCGCCGGCGTGACGGTCGCCCGCCAGGCGGCGGCCACCGCCCGCCCGACCGGCGCGACCGCGTGCCGCCACAGCCAGCCCACGGCGAGCAGCACCGGTCGCAGCGTCACCAGGTAGCACCACCACAGCAACCGACCCGCCACTCGCCACGCCCAGCCGAGCGCGTCGAACAGCACCCCGGCGACGGCCACGACGCCGCGCCACAGCCACCGGCCCAGCACCGCGAGCCCGGCCGCGACCAGCAGCCCGACCGGCGCGAGCAGCCGGGCCAGCCAGGCCGCCGGCAGCCAGAGCAGGTGGTACGCCAGCCAGACCAGTGGCCGCCACAGCAGCGTCCGGCCGAGCCAGCCCAGCGCCCGGGCCAGTGCGCGCAGGGGCACCCGGACCAGCACCCGGAGCAGCCACGCCAGGCCGCGCCCGAGCCAGGTCAGCGGCAGCCAGAGCAGGTGGTGCAGCAGCCAGCCGAGTGGACGGAGCAGCCAGCGCGCCAGGAACCGGCCGACCGGCGCGAGCAGCCAGCGATGCAGCAACCCGCCGGCCGCGGCGACGAGTTCCCAGACCAGCCGGACCGGCACCACCACGACCAGCGCGATCCCCCGCGCCACGGCGGCGATCAGCGGCGGTGGTGCCGTCTCCGGCCGGGCCGGCGGGCCGGGCGGCGACGGAGTGTCGATCATGCGGTCACCGTAACCAGCGACGGCAAGACAACCCGTCTTGATCGAATCCGATGGTCGGCGAACAGCGACTACAGGGGCCGCCATGTGGTCAAGTCGGCGGGATCGCCGACCGTCCGTACCATCGCGGCGAGCGCCAGAGCGCCGTCGCGCCCGCCGAGCGCCTGAATCCCGGCGCTGGAGAGTGCGGAGACCTCGCTCACACATGTCTGGCAGACACCCGGCAACTCCCCGACCCGGTAGGCCCCGATCCCGCTCGGCACGGCGTCGACCCAGCCTTGTCGTCCGTGGACCGTGATGCTGCCTGCGACCTTGCCCCGAAACTCCCGTGTCATCCCGACCGTGAAATCCTCGACCGCTCTCGGGGCCTCGGGCCGGGAGGGGGCCAGGTATCCAAGCTGAGCACTATCCCATCGGCCGTCACGAACCGTGACAACCGCGCGGTGAAGCATGGCACCCTCCGGTGGCGCCACGGGCAGGAAGGGCAGCGTGACGGGCTGTCGGTCCCAGACCAGACCGTCGGCGACCCGCCGGGCGGTCTCCGCCGGCCGTTCCACACCCCTCACGCTCACCGCCGCCCAGGCATCGGGCGCGTATTGCCAGGAAAGTCGGGTCTCCCGACCACCCGGGCTGGTGTGCAGGTAGGCCGGCTTGCCCCTGACGGAGGCGGCAGGGACGCCGGGTAAGGGTGTTGCCGCGACGCGTCCACCACCGGTCAGCGCGTCGGACTCGGCCCAGTTCACGAACGGGTCCACCCCAGCCGCGTTGATCATGACCGAGACGATGTCTTCCACCCCCACAGAGCCCCCCGCCCTCTGCGCCTGTTCGGGTTCCATTACGGTTACCCACTG
The DNA here is from genome assembly GCF_044456245.1 of Micromonospora sp. NPDC051006. Classification (NCBI taxonomy): domain Bacteria; kingdom Bacillati; phylum Actinomycetota; class Actinomycetes; order Micromonosporales; family Micromonosporaceae; genus Micromonospora; species Micromonospora sp. NPDC051006. The sequence continues at coordinate 167,162 of NZ_JBITFP010000009.1, read as the reverse complement.
GCCGTAACGCTCGTATGACTCATGCCGGATCGACATCCCCTCTGGCAGCCAGTCGAGTCGGAAGAGCCGCTGGGCCGGGTCGAAATGGTCCGGCGCGACCGTGGGCGGTCCGCCGGTGGCGGTAGGGGACGGGGATCGGCCGTCCCCGGGGGACGGTTGCGCCTGCGGGCGTACCCCCTGCAACAGGACGGCCGCGCCGAGCACCGCGACCACCGTCGCCACCGCCGCCGCGCCGACCGCCCGCCGCTGGCGGCGCCGGACCGCCCGCTCCCCCTCGGCCAGCAGGACGTCCGTCGGCACTCCCTCAGCCGGCAGGTCCTCGGCGGCGTCGGCCAGCAGCCGCCGGACGAGCGTCTCCTCCCGATCGATCATCGGACCTCCCCCTTCGCCTCGGCGTCCAACGGCAGCTGGCGGCGCAGCGCGGCCAGCCCGCGCGCGGTCTGGCTCTTCACGTTCCCGGTCGAACAGCCCAGCACCTCGGCGGTCTGCTCGACGCTGAGGTCGGCGTAGAACCGCAGCACCAGCACCACCCGCTGACCGGGCGGCACCGCGGCGAGCGCGGTCCGCACCGCCACCGCGTCCGCCGCGGCCTCCCCCGTGCCGCCCGGGTCGCCCCGGGGCACCGGTTCGGGTGTCCGGTCGAGCAGTTGCACGCCCCACCAGCGGGACCGCCGCTCCTGCCGGAAGGCGTTGACCAGCATCCGGTGCACGTACGCGCCGATGTCGTCGGCCCGCCGCACCCGGCTCCACTTCACGAACAGTTGGGTCAGGGTCTGCTGCACCACGTCGTCGGCCCGGTGCGCGTCGCCGGTCAGCAGGTACGCGGTGCGCCGCAGCTTCCCCGTCGCCCCCGTGACGAAATCCACGTACTCCTGCCGCTGCACGGCCTGCATCGACCACTCCCGTTCCGGCTGCCGGTGCTGTCACCGTACGGATGCGGCCGGAGCCCGATCCGGTTGCACCGGTGCCCGGGCGTCGCCCTCAGGCCGGATCCAGCGCCACCTCGGCGAGCACCGGGTAGTGGTCGGAGGCGTGATCGGAGGCGCCGCCCCGGACCACCCGGCAGTCCCGCGTCCGCGCGGCCAGCGCCGGGGTGCCGAGCAGGTAGTCCAGCCGCATCCCGGCGAACTCGGCGCCGCCGTGCCGGGTCGGGACGGTCAGCCCGTCGGCCTCGTCCGGACCGCCCGCCGCCCGGTACAGGTCGACCAGGCCGGCCCCGAGCAGCACCGCGACCGCACGGGTGTCCACCGTGCGGCCGTCGCGGCGCAGGTGCCGACGGCGGTACGCGGGCGGCAGCCGGTCGAGCCGTCCGGCGTGGTCGGTCGCCGGGTCGAGGGCGTTCAGGTCCCCGCCGAGCAGCACCAACCCGCCCGCCGCCCGCCGGACCGCCCGGGCCAGCCAGTCGACCTCGATGCGACGCCAGCCACCCGAGTACGGGTTGAGATGGGTGCCGAGCACGGTGAGCGGCCCGGCGTCGGTGGCCAGCACCACCCGCGCGGCGGCGTGGTGGAACGGCCGGCGCAGCGACCCGGCCGCGAGGGTACGCAGCGGCGGCCGGACCAGCACCGCGACCGGCTGCCCGAGGCAGCTGCGGGCCAGGTGCGGCCGCAGACCCAGCCGGTCGGCGAACCCGGCGAGCACCTCCGCGTCGAAGCCGCGCAGCTCCTGCAGGGCCAGCACGTCCGGCCGCTGGGCGTTGATCACCTCGACGATCGCGTCCCGCCGGTCGTGGCCGTCGCCGTCCCGCCCGCCGGTTCGGATGTTCCAGGTCATCACCCGCAGCACGACGCGCTCACTCCACCCGACCGGCCTTGGCCAGCTCGTCGTCGAGGGTGTCGACGTCCTCCGACTCGATGCTCGGCCGGTTGCCCTCCCGCAGGTCGGCGTTGGGGCGGATCACCCAGTAGAGCAGCCCGATCCAGAGCGCGCTGAGCAGGATCGCGCCCATGAAGTCGGTGGGGTGGTGCATGCCCCGGTACATCCGGGAGACGGCCACCCCGACCGGCATGATCACCGCCAGGGCCACGAAGATCCAGCGCCACCAGCGGTCGGTGCGTGGCAGCACGATGACGGCGATCGCCAGCCAGATGCAGATCGTCGCCGCGATGTGCCCGGAGGGGAACGAGGAGGTGGGCATCGGCCCGTCCAGGTTCTCCACCGGCGGGCGCGGCCGGTCGACCGCCCGGGCCGAGGCGAGGAAGAGGGTCAACTCGCCGACCATGGCCAGCGCCACGAAGAGCACCGGCCGCCAGCGTCGCCACACCGCCAGCACCAGCGGGCAGAACACCAGCGAGATCAGCAGGATCGCGTGGGTGTCGCCGAACTTGCTCCACCACCAGCTCACCTCGGTCAGCACCTCGGTGTGCCGCTCGGCGAACCAGCGCGGCACCTCGGTGTCGAGGGTGGCCAGGAACGTCCCGCCGGCGTAGTAGCTGACGAACATGCCGAAGCCGTAGAGCGCGCCGAAGACCAGCACCCAGCCGACCAGCAGCTCCGCCACCGCGGAGCGCGGATGCTCCAGCACGTGCTCCTCGGCCGGGGCGGCGGCGATGTCGCGCCCCGCCTCCGGCTCCAGCCCCTCGGTCAGCGGCGGCACCGGCCGGCCACGCTCACGCCGCCAGAGCCGGAAGGCGTAGGCGGTGACGCCGAGCCAGGCCGCGCCGAGCAGCCAGCCGGCGAGCACGTCGGAGACGAAGTGCACGCCCAGCGCGATCCGGGTCAGCCCGATCAGCGCCACCAGCGTGGCGACCAGGGCGATGGCGGGCTTGCGCCACCGGGGCGCCAGCGCGGGCAGGAAGACCAGCAGCAGCGCCCCGTACGCGACGAACGAGCCCAGCGCGTGCCCGCTGGGGAAGCTGTTGCCCGGTGCGCTGGCCACCGGCACGTCGACCACCGGACGAAGCCGGCCGACCAGCGTCTTGAGCGACGGGTCGAGGATCAGCCCGCCAACGCCCGTGATGATCAGATAAACCGCCAGCCGGGGCTGTCGGCGGATCAGCAGGCCGATCACGGCGATGGTGACCAGCCAGATCAGGATCGGTCGTCCACCGAGGTCGGTGACCGCCTGCAGGACGGTGACGAGCGGGCCGTGCCGCGACACGAGTTGGTTGAACCACTCGGCGACGGCGTGGTCGGCGTCCTGCAACGGGCTCCACCGGAACCGGACCAGCATCAGCAGCAGGCCGAACGCGACGCCGGCGCCGGTGACGGCGACCAGCCCGGCGACGCTCCGCTCCGTGAAATGCCCGAGCGGTCGCCGCAGCACCTCTTTGACCGCGGTCACCCCGCACCTCCCTTGTCGCCCATGGCGTGGCGCTTTACCCGATCAGCGCGGGCCGTACACCGGGAGCGGGCCGGGTCGGGTCAGAGCGCGGTCATCTCGCCGGTGTCGAGCACCTCAGCGCGTTCGGCCTCGGGCTCCCACAGGTCCGGCTGGGCCGGCTCCTGCACCCCGATCCGCAACGCCTCCAGCTGGGCGGCGAAGGCCAGCCCGCCGAAGAGCGCCATGCCGGTGAGGTTGGCCCAGAGCAGCAGCGCCATCATGCCGGTGAGCGCGCCGTAGGTCTGCCCGAAGCCGTCACTGAACCGCACGTACGCGGCGAGCAGCAGGCTGGCCAGCCACCACAGCGCGGTGGCGATGCCGGCGCCGAAGAACAGCCAGGAGAGGCCGGGCTGCCGGCGGCGCGGCGCGTGCCGGAAGAGCACCGCCACGGCGAGCACGGTCAGCCCGAGGCTGAGCGGAAAGCGGATGACGTCCCAGATGCCGTTGGCCGTCTCACCCCACTCGTAGTGCTCCCGCACCGAGTCACCCATCGCCCCGCCGCCGACCAGGATCAGGAAGCCGGCCAGCGCGGGCACGCCGGCGGTGACCGCGAGCACCGCGGCTCGCAGGTACTTCCAGAGCGCCGGACGGTCCCGCTCCACGCCGTAGATCCGGTTGGCGCCCCGCTCGATCTGGGCCATCGTCGTGGTCAGCGCGACCAGGCCGGTGAGCAGACCGAGGGTCAGCGCCAGCTCCCCGGCGTCCTCGACGCGTTCGCCCTCGCCGAGCAGCTCGGCCACCACCTGCTCGCTCTGCCCGGGGGTGAGCGCCAGCACGGTGTCGGCGACCACCTGGCCGCCCTCCTCGACGCCGAGTTCGGTGATCAGGCCGGTGAGGGCGATCAGGAACGGCACCACGGCGAGGCAGAGCTGGAGCGCGAAGGCCCGGGAGTGGCTGAACCCGTCGCCGTAGCGGAACCGGATGAACGCGTCGCGCAGCAGGTGCCAGCCGCCCTCGCGGCGCAGGGTGTGCCAGGCGTCGTCGGCGGAGAGCTCCTCGTTCGACATCAGCCGGGTCTCGGGCACCATCCGGGTGCTACTCACGGCGCGACTCCTCGATCAGCTGCTCACCCCGCTCGGCGGCACCCTCCGCGTCGACGGCGAGATCCGGCGCCCGCTCGGGCTGCGGCACACAGAGCCAGAGCGCCTCGGGCCGGATCACCGCGCGCAGCCGGCGGCCCGGTTCGATCAGGTCGCCGTCGAGTTCCCGGGGCTGGGTCCGGGTGCTGGTGATCACCACCCGCCGGCCACGGAAGACCTCCATCCGGGGCACCCGGCCGCGTCGGCGGATCACCGCCCAGCCGAGCGCCGCCCAGTGCCGCAGGTTGTTGGGGGTGAGCACGGCCACGTCCAGCCAACCGTCGTCCGGTTCGGCCTCGGTGAGCAGCCGGACCCCGCCCTGCAACCGGCCGACGTTGGCGATCAGCACCGAGCGGGCGCGGCGGCGCACCGGCGGGCGGTCGTCGATCCGGATCGAGACCCGCATGGGGCGGTCGCGCAGGTGTCGCGCGGCTCCCACCACGTACGCGGGCCAGCCGATGCGCGCCTTGGTCGTCTCGGAGGTGGCGGCGAGCATCTGGGCGTCGAAGCCCATGCCGGCCATCACCGTGAAGTACCGCCCGTCGACCTCGCCGACGTCGAGCCGCCGCCGACCCCGGTCGACGGCCACCTGCAGCCCGGCGGCCAGGTCGGTGGAGAGGCCCAGGTTGGCCGCGAGCAGGTTGCCGGTGCCCTGCGGCAGCACGGCCAGCGCCACGTCGGTGCCGACGAGCGCGCTGACGCAGGACATCACGGTGCCGTCGCCGCCGCAGGCGAAGACCACGTCGACGCCGGCCTTGACGGCCTGCTCGGTCTGGCCGCGGCCCGGGTCGTCGACCGTGGTCTCGAACCACTGCGGCTCGGGCCAACCGGCGGCGGCCAGGGCGTCGTTCACGGTGCGGCGCAGCTCGTCGAGATCGGCGACCTTCACCGGGTTGACCACCACGGCGGAACGCAGCCCACCGTCGCGGCCCGACGGCCGGCTGTCCTGTCCAGCATCCACGGCGTCAGTGTGCAGGACCGGAGCCGCTTCAGCGAGCCCGTGAGCGGCCCGGGTCGGAAGTGCCACAGAAAGGTTTCAACGCGGCCGTGGCTGATTGGCCCGCTCGCCCGATCCCGCCGGGGCGCACCGCCCCGGATCCGCTGATCACCGGATGGTCAGGCCGCCGTGCGCAGTGCGCTCTCCACCCTTCGGCGCAGATCGTCGAGGTCGACCCCGGCCTCGCTGAGCACCAGGGCACCGAGCCCCTGCCCCTCCCGGAGCAGCCCGAGCAGGATGTGCTCGGTGCCGATGTGGCGGTGGCGCAGCCGCAACGCCTCGCGCAGCGACAGCTCGAGGGCCTTCTTCGACCGGGGCGAGAAGGGCCCGCCCAGGTATCGCCGCCCGCGCCGCCACCACCGCCGAGGCGCCGGCACGGCCTCGCGCAGCGCGTCCGGGCCGAAGGACTGCTCGATCCGGGCCACGATCGCGGCCAGGTCGATGCCGATCTCGCGCAGCGCGGCGGCGTCCGCGTCGCCCAGGCCGGCCCCGCCGTCGGCGGTGTGTCGGCGGATGCGCTCGCGCAGGTCGTCGGCGCGCACTCCGGCGTCGGCGAGCACCCGGCTGGCCAGCCCGGCCTCGTCGGCGAGCAGCGCGAGCAGCAGGTGCTCGGTGCCGACCGGCCGTTGGCCCTCGAACCGGGCCTCCTGCACCGCCCGCCGGACCACGCCGCGCGCCCGGTCGGTGAACCGTTCGAACATCACGCCTCCCAGGACTGGTTGACCGCCGGTCGCCCGGCGTGCTTCTTGTGGACCGCCTGCCGGCTGACCTCGAGCGCGTCGGCGATCTCCTGCCAGGACCAGCCCTGTCGACGGGCGTTGTCCACCTGGACGACCTCGAGCCGCTCGAGCAACCGGCGTAGCGCGCGGACGGCGCGAAGCCCGACCCGGGGGTCGGTGCTGCTCGCTGCCGCCGCGAGTTCCGTCGCCTGACTCATGTCGTCAACATACGTTGACAGCACCGCTCCTGTCAACCTTTGTTGACGAGCCGGTCCGACCAGCGTCGGCGGCGCTGCCCGATCCGGCCCGCCGCCACGACCGCACGACTACCCTCGGTCGAGGGAGCTGGTCGTGCCGGGCGCGACGCCCGGGAGGTGATGTCGGATGGCCGCATCCGCCGATGCAGCGGTGCTGGTCGGCCTCGGTTCGGACCGCGACCTCGGCGTCGTCCGGCTGGCCGCGCAGGAGGCCGCCGCGCACCGTCGACCGCTGCACCTGTTGCACACCTTCGACTGGCAGGCGGCCTTCGCCGCGGACAGTGTCGCCGCACCCCGCGACCAGGCCGAGGATCTGATCACGCGGGCCGCTCAGCTGGCCCACCAGATCGAGGTGGGCCTGACCGTCCGCAGCGAGATCGTCGAGGGCGCCATGCTGCCCACCCTGATCCGCCGGTCCGAGGCGGCCTTCCTGCTCGCCGTCGGGGACGGCGGAATGGCCGGCAGCGCCGAGTGCGTCCCGTCCGACGCGCCGGCCGTGCAGCTCGCCGCGCGGGCCGGCTGCCCGCTGATGGTGGTACGCGGCGAGCCGCCGCCGAAGGGCCCGGTGCTGGTCGGGGTGGACGGCTCACCCAGCTCGAACCTCGCCCTGGAGTGGGCCCTCGAGTGCGCCGCCCTGCGCTGCGCGGAGCTGCTGGCGCTGCGGGTGGTGGAGCCCGACGAGGACACCCAGGCCGTCACCGACGCGGTCACCGAGGTGATGGACCGCTACGCCGCCCGTCGCACCGATGTGGCGGCCGAGTGCCGCGTCGTCGAGGGGGATCCCGGCCAGGTGCTGGTCGACACCTCCCGATCGGCGCAGGTGGCGCTGGTCGCCGCCCGTGGTGACGAGCCGGGCCGCGGCATGCTGGGCACGGTCGCCCAGTCGTTGCTCTACCACTCCCCGGCCCCGGTGATGGTCGTCCGGGGGTTGGCCGAGGCGCCGCTGACCGGGTCCGACGCCCGCCCGGACCGGGACCAACGGCCCTGACCCGGGCCGCCGGCCTTGGCGAGGCTGGACGTCGGATGCCCCACTCCCTACCCGCGAGAGGCTCAGCATCATGGACACCGCTCTCGACGCGAACCCTCCGCTCACCGACGACGAGCTGCGCCGGCTGGACGCCTACTGGCGGGCGGCGAACTACCTCACCGTCGGGCAGATCTACCTGCTGGACAACCCACTGCTGCGCGACCCGCTGACCCCCGACGACATCAAGCCCCGGCTGCTCGGGCACTGGGGCACCAGCCCCGGGCTGAACCTGCTCTACGCTCACCTCAACCGGGTCATCGTGGGCCGTGACCTGAACGCCATGTTCATCACCGGCCCCGGCCACGGCGGCCCGGCCATCGTGGCGAACACCTGGCTGGAGGGCACCTGGAGCGAGCGTTACCACGGCATCGACCGCGACGAGGCCGGCATGGCCCGGCTGTTCCGCCAGTTCTCCTTTCCCGGTGGCATCCCCAGCCACGTCGCGGCGGAGGTGCCGGGCTCCATCCACGAGGGCGGCGAGCTGGGGTACGCGCTCAGCCACGCCTACGGCGCCGCGTTCGACCACCCGGACCTCCTGGTCGCCTGCGTGATCGGCGACGGTGAGGCGGAGACCGGGCCGCTGGCCGGCAGCTGGCTCTCCAACGTCTTCCTCAACCCGGCCCGCGACGGCGCGGTCCTGCCGATCCTGCACCTCAACGGCTACAAGATCGCCAGCCCCACCGTCTTCTCGCGGATCCCTGAGCCGGACCTGCTGGAGCTGATGCACGGGTTCGGCTACCAGCCGTACGTGGTCGCCGGTGACGACCCGGCGCAGGTGCACCAGACGCTCGCCGCCACGCTGGACCGGGCGCTGGACGAGATCGCCGCGATCCAGCGCCGGGCCCGCTCCGGCGGCGCCGTCGAACGTCCCCGCTGGCCGATGATCATCATGCGTACGCCGAAGGGCTGGACCGGTCCGCGGGACGTCGACGGCAAGCAGGTCGAGGGCACCTACCGCGCGCACCAGGTGCCGCTCTCCGAGGTACGCACGAACCCGACGCACCTGGCCGAGCTGGAGACCTGGCTGCGCAGCTACCGGCCCGAGGAGCTCTTCGACGCCACCGGCGCGCCCGTCGCCGAGCTGCTCGCGTTGCCGCCCCGCGGCGACCGGCGGATGAGCGCCAACCCGGTGACCAACGGCGGGGTGGTGCTGCGGGACCTGAATTTGCCCGACTTCCGCGACTACGCCATCGAGGTCCCCCGGCCGGGCGAACCGATGGCCGGCGCCACCGGGGCGCTCGGCGGTTGGCTCCGCGACGTGATCGCCGCGAACCCGGAGTCGTTCCGCCTGTTCGGCCCGGACGAGGTCGCCTCCAACCGCCTCGGCGCCGCCTTCGAGGTCACCGGCCGGGCCTGGGTGGCCGCCACGGTTCCCGGCGACGACCACCTCTCCCCCGACGGGCGGGTGATGGAGGTGCTCTCCGAGCACCTGTGCCAGGGCTGGCTCGAGGGCTACCTGCTGACCGGCCGGCACGGCGTGTTCACCAGCTACGAGGCGTTCATCCACATCGTCGACTCGATGGTCAACCAGCACGCCAAGTGGTTGAAGGTGACCCGGGCCATCCCCTGGCGGCAGCCCCTCGCCTCGCTGAACTACCTGCTCTCCAGCCACGTCTGGCGACAGGACCACAACGGCTTCTCCCACCAGGACCCGGGCTTCATCGACCACGTGGTCAACAAGAAGGCCGAGGTCGTGCGGGTCTACCTGCCTCCGGACGCCAACACGCTGCTCTCCACCATGGACCACTGCCTGCGCAGCCGGCACTACATCAACGTGGTGGTGGCCGGCAAGCAGCCCGCCCCGAACTGGCTGACCATGTCGGAGGCCATCCAGCACACCCGGCGGGGCCTGGGCATCTGGGAGTGGGCCAGCACCGACGAGGGCAGCGAGCCGGACGTGGTGCTCGCCTGCTGCGGCGACGTGCCGACCCTGGAGGCGCTCGCGGCGGCGGACCTGCTCCGCCGGCACCTGCCGGACCTGAAGGTACGGCTGGTCAACGTTGTCGACCTGATGCGCCTGCAGCCACCCACCGAGCACCCGCACGGCCTGCCGGACAACGAGTTCGACACCATCTTCACCGCCGACCGGCCGATCATCTTCGCCTACCACGGATATCCGTGGCTGATCCACCGGCTCACCTACCGCCGCACCAACCACGACAACCTGCACGTACGCGGCTACAAGGAGGAGGGCACCACCACCACGCCGTTCGACATGGTGATGCTCAACGACCTGGACCGCTTCCACCTGGTCATCGACGTCATCGACCGGGTGCCGGGGCTGGCCGCCCGCGCCGCGCACCTGCGCCAGCAGATGGTCGACGAACGGCAGTCCTGCCGGGACTACACCCGCCGGTACGGCGAGGACGACCCCCGGGTGTCGGAGTGGCGGTGGATCCGCGAGACCGAGCCGGGCCTGCGGAGCGGGCAGTGACCGGCGAGCAGATCCTGGTCGGCTACGACGGCTCCCCGGACGCCGCCTTCGCCCTGGAATGGGCGTTGGACGAGGCGAGCCGCAGCGGTCGCCCGGTCCGGCTGGCGTACGTCTTCGAGTGGCTCACCGTGGTCGGCTGGCTGGGCCCGGGCGTCGCCCCCGGCGCCTGGCCCGACGAGACCGCCCGGCGCGAGGTCGAGGAGCTGGTCCGCCGGGCGGCGGCCGAGGCCGCTGCCGCGCACCCGGACCTGGACGTCACCGGCGAGGTGTTCGACGGACCGCCCGCGCTGGTGCTTCAGGAACACTCGGCGCAGGCCGCTCTGCTGGTGCTCGGCAGCCGCGGCCACGGCGGGTTCGGGGGGCTGCTCGCCGGCTCGACCGCGGTCGCGGTCACCGCGCACGCCCACTGCCCGGTGGTGGTGGTCCGCACACCGTCCGAGACCGCCCCGGCGGCGCCCGCGGACGGCCCGGTGGTGGTCGGGGTGGACGGCTCCGACGTGTCACTGGCGGCGCTGGGTTTCGCGGTCGAGTGGGCGGCGCAGCGGCGGGTTCCGCTACGGGTGATCCGGGCCTGGTCACCGCCGGAACCGCCCTGGCGCGGCCCCGGCGGCGGGGCGGCGACCGACGCGGACGAGGCCACCGCGGCCGAACGGGCCGCCGTGGACGGTTCGCTCACCCCGTGGCGGCAGAGCTTCCCGGAGCTGGTGATCAGCGTCGAGGTGGCCGCCGGCGGTCCGGCGTCGCTGCTGGTCGAGGCGAGCCGGGGCGCGCAACTGGTGGCGGTCGGCAGCCGTGGGCGCGGCGGGCTGCGCGGCATGCTGCTCGGCTCGGTCAGTCAGCAGCTCATCCAGCACTCGCTCTGCCCGGTCGCGGTCGTCCGTGAACGCTGACGCCGCAGGGTCCAACGGCCCGTCCGGACGGGACCTGCGGGTCGTGCGGCGGCCGGCGCGAGGGCGCAGGATGATCGAAGCAGGGGCCCGCCGCACGTGGGGTGACGGGAATGGGCGCAAAGGAGAAGGTGGACGATGAGCCAGCAGAGCCCGACGGACCGACCGCCGACCACCGCGCTGGTGGAGGCGGCCACGACCGCCGGCCAGGCTCCCTCGGTGCACAACACCCAGCCCTGGCAGTGGCGGGTGCTGCCCGACGCGCTGGAGCTGCGGATGGCCCGCAGCCGGCAGCTCGCCGCGGCCGACCCGGAGGCGCGGCTGCTGGTGCTCAGCTGCGGAATCGCCCTGCACCACGCCCGGACGGCGCTCGCCGCCGAGGGTTGGATTGCGATGGTGGAGCGGCTGCCCGACCCGGCCGAGCCGGAGCTGCTGGCCCGGCTGAGCGGCTTCTCCCGCACCGACCTCGACCCGGACGCGATGCGGCTGGTGCAGTGCATGCGGATCCGGCACACCGACCGCCGCCCGGTGAGCGAGGAGCCGGTGGCCGACAGCGCGATCGAGGAGATCACCCACGCGGTTACCGCCGAGGGCAGCAGGTTTCAGATCCTCGACTCCGACCAGGTGATGGAGCTGGCCGCCGCCGCCTCGCACGCCGACATCGTCGAGGCGGAGGACCCGGAGACACGCGAGGAGCTGGCGTACTGGACCAGCCGGGCGGGCACCGGCACCGGGCTGCCGCCGGAGGTGCTGCCCGAGCAGGCGCCGCAGACCACCGTCCCGGCCCGCGACTTCGGCCGCTCCGGCAGCCTGCCGGTCGGCCCCGGGCACGACCGCGCGGCCGCGTACGCCCTGCTCTTCGGCGACGAGGACGAGCCGGAGAGCTGGCTGCGCGCCGGCGAAGGGCTCTCCGCCAGCTGGCTGACCGCCACCCGGCTCGGCGTCTCGATGGTGCCGCTCAGCGGGGTGGTGGAGGTCGACAGCACCCGGCAGATCCTGCGTGAACTGCTCGCCGGGATCGGCTTCCCGTACCTCGTGCTGCGGCTGGGGATCGCGGACCCGGCGCACGCCGGCCCGCCGCACACCCCGCGGCTCGCCGCCGACCAGGTGGTGGACACCTCCGCGGTACGCGGCGAGCACGGCTGAGGCGGGTCACGCGGATCCCGGCTGGCGATAGCATCGCCCGGTGGCACCGCGCACCCCGCACCCCCGGCCCGAGTCCCGACCGACGCCGTCACTCGGGTTGAGCCCGCTGTCGCGGGTGCACCTCGACGAGCTGCTCCAGGAGATGCTGGACCGGGTCGGCGAGGTGGTCGCCAGCCGGGAACGGCTACGCGCCCTGCTCGACGCCGTGGTCGGCATCGGCACCGACCTCGACCTGCGCAGCACCCTGGGGCGGATCGTGCAGGCCGCCTGCGAGCTGGTCGGCGCCCGCTACGGCGCGCTCGGCGTGGTCGGCCCGGACCGGCTGCTGCACGACTTCATCGTGCACGGCATCTCCCCCGAGCTGCACGCGAAGATCGGAGACCTGCCGCACGGTCGCGGAGTGCTGGGCCTGCTGATCGACGAGCCGCGCCCGCTGCGGATGCCCGACATCACCAAACATCCGCGCTCCTACGGCTTCCCGGCGAACCACCCGCCGATGCACAGCTTCCTGGGCGTGCCGGTACGCATCCGCGAGCGGATCTTCGGCAACCTCTACCTGGCCGAGAAGGAAGGCGGCGCGGAGTTCACCGAGGACGACGAGGAGATCGTCGTCGCGCTCGCCGCGGCCGCCGGCGTGGCGATCGAGAACGCCAGGCTCTACGCGCTGGCCCACCGGCGGGAACGCTGGCTGTCCGCCACCGCGGAGATCACCTCGGTGCTGCTCGGTGAGGTGCGCCGCACCGACGCGCTGGCGTTGGTGGCCCGCCGCGCCCGCGAGGTGGCCGAGGCGGAGCTCGCGCTGGTGCTGCTGTACGACCCCGAGGCCGAGGTCTTCACGGTCGAGGTGGTCGACGGCGCCGACGAGCCCGCCCGGGCGCTGGTCGGGGCCGTCCTGCCGGCCGCGGAGACCAGCTTCGGCGCGGCCGCCGCCGCCGGCCGCCACGACCAGGTGGACGACCTGGCCCACGCCGCGCCGTGGCCCGCGTTGCTGCGCACCGGGCCAGCGGTGATCGCCCCGCTGACCACCGCCGACACCCTGCACGGGGTGCTGGTGATCGCGCACCGGCCGGAGCGGGGCGGCGTGGCGACCGACGACGACGTGGCCATGCTGGGCAGCTTCGCCGGGCAGGCGGCGCTGGCCATGGAGCGGGCTCGCGGCCAGGAGGAGCGGGAGCTGCTGGTGGTGCTGGAGGACCGCGAGCGGATCGCCCGGGACCTGCACGACGTGGTGATCCAGCGGCTCTTCGCCACCGGCCTGCAACTGCAGAGCGCCGCCCCGATGAGCGCCCGACCCGAGCTTGCCAAGCGGATCAACACCGCGGTCGACGACCTGGACGCCACCATCAAGGACATCCGCCGCACCATCTTCGAGTTGCGTACCCCGATGACCGCCGCGCTGCGCACCGAGATCCGCGAGGCCGTCGAGCTCGCCGCCGAGTCGCTGGGCTTCCGGCCCAGCCTGGAGCTGACCGGGCCGGTCGACAGCGCCGTACCCGACGCGCTGCGATCCGAGCTCACCGCCGTGCTGCGGGAGGCGCTCTCCAACGCGGTCCGCCACGCGCAGGCGCACCACGTGGCCGTCGCCGTCCGGGTGGACGCCGGCGAGGTGACGGTCACCGTCACCGACGACGGGGTGGGCTGCGAACCGTCCGCCGCCCGCGGTGGCCTGGTCAACCTGCGCGAACGCGCCGAGCGGCACGGCGGCGAGTTCACGCTGCGGGCGGCGCACCCGCGCGGCACCGAGCTGCGCTGGTCGGCCCCGTTGCGCGACTGAGGCCGGGTCGAACCGGCGTGACCGGGCGGGGTGCGCCGGAGCGAGATACCTCAGCGGCATATTGATGCCTCTGAGGTATCGCGCGCACAGGGCGTCGCCACCGCGCTCAGCCCGAGCGGGGACCGCTCCGTTCGGCGCCGCTCAGCGGCGCTGGCCGAGCAGGCGGGTGGCGAGCACGGCGGCCTGGGTGCGGCGCTCCAGCCCGAGCTTGGCCAGCACGCTGGACACGTAGTTCTTCACCGTCTTCTCGGCCAGGAACATCTTCCCGGCGATCTCCCGGTTGGTGAGCCCCTCGGCCACGTACTCCAGGATCCGCCGCTCCTGGTCGGTGAGGGACTTCAGCTCCCGCGGCTGCTCCACCCCGCTGCGGATGCGCTCCAGCACCCGGGTGGTGATCGCCGGGTCGAGCAGCGACTGACCGGCCGCCACCCGGCGTACCGCGTCGACCAGGTCGGTGCCGCGGATCTGCTTGAGCACGTATCCGGCCGCGCCCGCCATGATCGCGGCGAACAACGCCTCGTCGTCCTCGTAGGAGGTGAGGATCAGCCCCTTGATGCCGGAGTCGACGGCGCGGACGTCCCGGCACACGTCGATGCCGTTGCCATCGGGCAACCGTGCGTCGAGGATCATCACGTCCGGCCGTAGCGCCGGGATGCGGCGGGTCGCCTCCGGCGCGGAGCCGGACTCACCGACCACCTCGATGTCGCCGCTGCTGGTCAGCAGGTCGGCAAGGCCACGACGGACGACCTCGTGGTCGTCGAGCAGGAACACCCGGATCATCCCTCGTTTCTACCCGCTGCCCACCGGGTGCCGCACGGGCCGAAGGTCCCGACCCGGCTGACCTGCGGCGGGTCGGTCGGTCCCGGTCGGTCGGGACGTCCGGCCCTGCCCGCCGCCGGCCGCCGGGCGCACCGTGGAGCTGCACCATCCGGCCGGCGCATCGTCACCGGCCGCGACGACCAGCTCGGCGAGCCCCGAGGGAGCAGCATCATGGAGACCCGCTACACCGCCGCGCAGCTGCGGGCTGCCGCCGCGGACGCCGTCCGGGCGCCCTCCCTGCACAACAGCCAGCCCTGGCGGTTCCGGCTGCGCGACGGCGGGATCGAGGTGCTGGCGGACCCGGCGCGCCGGTTGCCGGCCACCGACCCGAGCGGCTGGGGCGTCCGGATCGCCTGCGGTGCGGCGCTGTTCAACCTGCGGCTCGCGCTCGCCGTGGCGGGTATCCCCGCCTCGGTGCGGCTGCGCCCGTACCCGGCCGAGCCGGACGTGCTGGCCCGGCTGCACCCCGAGACCCCGCGCCGACCCACCCCCGCCGAGCAGGCTCTGTACGCGGCGATTCCCCGCCGGTTCAGCAACCGCGCGCCGTTCTGGCCGGACCCGGTGCCCGCCGACGCCCGCTGGCGGCTCGGCGAGGCGGCCCGCGCCGAACAGTGCTGGCTGGAGCTGCTGATCGGGGTGAGCGCGGTGGCGGCGTTCGCCGAGATCGCCCGCGGCGCCCACCGGGTACTCGAACGCGACCCGGGCTACCGGGCCGAACGCGACGAGTGGGTCCGCGTGACGCCCGCGCCCGACGGGGTGCCGGTCGCCTCCGGCGGGCCGCGGGGCGAGCCGCACGACCCGCTGCCGTCCCGCGGCTTCGGCGGGCGGGACCGGGCGCCCGGGCGGGACTTCGAACCGGAGCCGCTGGTGGCGGTGCTCGGCTCGGTCGGCAACACGGCGATCGACCAGGTGATCGCCGGGCAGGCGTTGCAGCGGGTGCTGCTCGCCGCGACCGACGCCGGGCTGAGCGCGTCGCTGCTCTCCCAACCGATCGAGGTGCACACCGCGCGCGAGCAGCTGCGGCTCTCGCTGGGCCGCTTCGGCACCCCGCAGATGGTGCTGCGGATCGGGTACGGCCAGCCGGGCTGGCCGACCCCGCGCCGCCCGGTCGACGAGGTGCTCGACCTGCCGGCGCCCTGAGCCGGACCGGCCGCGCCGTGGTGTGTTCCGCCACCGCGGCGGACCGCCCCCGTCGGTCGGCCCGCCGCGCATTCGTCCTGCCGGTCAACCCCGGACCGGTCAGGCCGCAGGCATGGCCGCGAGCAGCGCCGCCTCGCGGGTCGGGTCCAGGCCGACCGGGGACCGGGCCGGGCGGCCGGCGCGCGGCGGCACGGTGCCCACCTCGCCCAGCCACCGCCAGGTGTCGGCGACCGTCTCAGCCAGCGGGCGGCAGGTCAGTCCCGCGGCGTGCGCGCGCTCGACGTCGCGCTCCTGCAACCAGCGGTACTCGTGGCCCAGCGGCACCCAGATGGGCAGATCGTTCCAGGGCACCACGCCGGCGGCCAGGATCGGCTCCGGCGCGGTCCAGCGCAGCCGGGCGTCCGAGCCGGTCACGGCGACGCAGGCGTCGAGCAGCTCGCCCATGGTGGCGTGGCCGGTCCGGCTCACCACGTTGAACGCTCCGCCGCGCCCCCGCGCGCCCGCGTCCAGCAGCCAGGCCGCCAGGTCGCGCACGTCGATGTACTGCAGCGGCAGGTCGACCGGGCCGGGGGCCAGCACGTCGCCGCCCCGGGCGATCCGCCCGAGCCACCACGGCAACCGGCCGATGTCCTCCCCGGGGCCGAGGATCAACCCGGCCCGGGCGAGCAGGACCCGCTCGCCGAGGACCTCGCGCAGCGCCCGCTCGGCGCCGGCCTTGTTGCGCGGATAGTCACCGTCGTGAGCGTCCGCGGCGGCCTCGACCAGTGGCGCGTCCTCGTCCGAGCCCGGCTCGACCGGCTCGGCGTAGACCGAACCGCTGGACACGTACACGTAGTGCCCGACCGACCCGGCCAGCGCGCGGGCCGCGTCGCCGGCGACGCGCGGCGCGCCGTCCCAGGTGTCCACCACCAGGTCCCACTCGCCGCCGGCCAGTGCGGCCAGGCCGCCGGGCGCGGTCCGGTCACCCCGCAGCCGGTGTACGCCCGCCGGCACCGTCCCGTGCATCCCCCGGTTGAAGACCGTCACCGACCAACCCCGGCGCAGCCCCTCCGCCACCGTCGCGCCGCCCACGAAGCCCGTACCACCCAGCACCAGAAGTCTCATCCGGCCACTGTGCCCGCTGACGGGCACGGATCGGCGCGATGTTCACGGTGAGCGGATCTGCCGTCGGCAGAACACCCGGAGCCGTCGGCAGCAGTCGGCACAAGCAGAACGGCTCGTCACCGCAGGTCCGGTGACGAGCCGATCAAAGTGTCGGTACAGGTGGTGGGCGATACTGGGTTTGAACCAGTGACCTCTTCCGTGTCAAGGAAGCGCGCTCCCACTGCGCCAATCGCCCGTGGTCACCGCCGACGCCCGGTAAGCCGGGCACATGTCGGGGCGGGTCGCGAGCGGACGACGGGATTCGAACCCGCGACCCTCACCTTGGCAAGGTGATGCGCTACCAGCTGCGCTACGTCCGCGTGCCGCCGGCGTCAGCCGGCGACGGGTGGAACTCTACCCGATGCCAAGATCGCCCGGCGCGGCGACCCGGCCGGGCATGGTTGCGCTGCTCAACGGCGGGGTACTGAAGCCCTTCGACAGCGCACCACATCCACATCCCCAGGAGAAGGAGGCTGTCGTGGGTATCGGCACCAGCATCTTCCTGATCGCGGTCGGCGCGATCCTCACCTTCGCGCTCGACGCGAGCCTTGGCGGCATCAACCTCGACGTCGTCGGCTGGATCCTGATGGCGGCCGGCGTGCTCGGTCTCATCATGACCACGCTCGTCTGGGGTCGCCGACGCGAGGTGGTCACCACCAGCGAGCCGGTCGAGTACCGGCGGGTCGAGGAGCGGCGGGACGTCGCCCCTCCGCTGTGACCACACCGCCGGCCCTCGCCGGTGGCACCGAACGCTGACCCGCCCGGGCCGGCCACCTCGACCTAGGTGGCCGGCCCGCCGCGCCTGATCGCCCGGCCCGACGGCCCGGCACGGTAGCGGCCATCCGGGACCGGGCCGCCGCTCAGCGCATCAGCGCGTTGAGCGTGCCGTAGTCGAGGGCATCCGCCAGCGCGCCGTACGTGCCCGCGCCGAACGCCTCGTCCGCCGCCCGGCGGACGACCGTGTACGCGGCCTCGGCGATCGCCGAGCCGAGGCTCACCCGGGCCACGCCCAGCCGGGCGAACTCCGCGATCGGCGGCGCACCCGGGCCGGCGAGCACGTTCAGCGGGGCCGGGATCGCCCGCACCAGCGCGCCCACGGTCTCCGGGTCGACCACCCCGGGCACGAAGATGCCGTCCGCGCCGGCCGCGAGGTAGGCGCTGGCCCGGGCCACGGTCTCGTCGACGCCCCCGGTGCCGCTGAGGAACGTGTCGATCCGGGCGTTGAGGTAGAGCGGCAGGTCGGCCGCGTCGGCCGCGGCCCGGACGGCGGCGAGCCGGGCGCACTGGTCGGGCAGGTCGCGTAGCGGCGTTCCGGCGTCGCGCCGGGCGTCCTCGACGTTCACGCCGACGGCACCGGCCGCGATCACCGCCCGTACGGTCGCGGCGACCTCGTCCGGCGTCGCGCCGAACCCGGACTCGATGTCGGCGGTGACCGGCAGCGGCACCGCGGCGGCCACCCGGCGTACGAGGTCGACGGCCGCGTCGCGACCGAGGACGTCGCCGTCGGCGGCGCCCAGGCTCCAGGCGACGCCGGCGCTGGTGGTGGCCACCGCGCGGGCCCCCGCAGCCGCCACGATCCGGGCGCTCGCGGCGTCCCAGGCGTTGACGAGGACCAGCGGCGACCCGGGGGTGTGCAGGGATCGGAACAGTTCGGCTCGGGTGTGGTGTTCGCTCACCCGGCAAGTCTCGGCCACCCCACCGCGCCGCAGTAATGTTTCAGTCCCAGCTGAATCCACCGGGGGTGCCGTGGTAGCGATCGGCCTGTCGGCGGGCGCCGTCGCCCGCATCCGGTTCGCGGTCTCCTGCCTGTGGGAGGTCGTCGCGAGCGTCCGGGTGCTGCGCGACCCCGGGGACCACGCGATCCACCTGCCGTGGGTACGCCGGGTCCGTCTGCAGCTGACCGGTGCCGGGCTGGTCGGCCCCGACGGCGGGCTGCTCTGGCAGCTCGTGCCGGCGCCGCCCGGCTACCTGGCCGACTTCCTCACCCCGCCGCCCGCCGGGCTCAACGCGGACCTGGCCGCCGAACTCGACGCCCTGCGCGCCACCCCGGCGGACACCGTCCGGGCCCACCTGGACCTCTGCCCGGGTGACCGCGCCCCGGCCGTCGCCGCCCTGTACGCCGACCCGCCGGCCGGGCTGCGCCGGCTGGCCGAGGAGATCGAGGCGTACTGGCGGATCGCCCTCGCCCCGCAGTGGCCCCGGCTGCGGCTGCTGCTCGACACCGAGATCGCCGCCCGCGCCCGCCGGCTGGCCGAGGACGGCGCGGCCGGGCTCCTCAACGACCTGCACCAGCAGGTCCGCTGGGAGGATGACACGCTGCTGATCGCGCAGCGGCACTGCCTGGCCCCGGACGTTGCGAGCGGGCCGGGTCTGGTGCTGGTCCCCTCGGTCTTCGTCTGGCCGTCGGTGTTGAGCGTCTCCGCCGGGGACGTACCGCAGCTCGCCTATCCGGCCCGCGGCCTCGGCGCGCTCTGGGAGCGCCCGGGCGCCGTCCCGGACGCGCTGGCCGCGGTGATCGGCCGGGGGCGGGCCCGGCTGCTCACCGAGTTGGCCTCGCCGGTGAGCACCACCGAGCTGGCCCGGCGCACCGGGATGTCACCCGGCGGGGTCTCCCAGCACCTCACCTCGTTACGTGCGGCCGGTCTGGTGGTGACCCACCGGCGGGGCCGGGCACTGCTCAGCTCCCGTACCGACCTCGCCGAGGCGCTGCTCTCCGCCGCCGGCTGAGGCCGCGTATTCCTTGGCGACCCGGCGCGAGACGACGCGTTGTCGCTGGTCAGCCGGGTTCGACCCCGCGTTAAGATCCAACTCATGGAGTCCCTCGACACGGTGCTCGCCGCGCACCGGGCCTATCTCCTCGGCTGGAACATCGGCACCGTCGGGGGCCCGGACCTGCTGACCTACCGCAGCGAGGTGCCGCACGCGCCCCTGAACGGCGTGCTGCGCGTGACCGGATGTGCGCCGCGCGACGCGCTCGTCGAGGCCCGCCACCGCCTGCACGGCGTGTCGCGGATCTGGTGGGCGGGCCCGGACAGCGACCCCGGCACGGCCGAGGGCCTGCTCTCCCTCGGCGCCGTCGAGGTCGCCCGCCTGCCGATCATGACCACGACGATCGACCAGGCGACCGTCGCGCCCACGCCGGCCGGGCTGCGGATCAGCGAGAGCACCGACCCGCACGAGTTCGTCCCCGCCTACGCCCGGGTCTCCGGAGTCCCGCCGGAGGGCGTGCCGACCGCGATCGACCGGGAGAAGGCGTTCACCGCAGACGGCACGGTGATCAGGCTGGCCGGGCGCTTCGACGACGGACGGATCGCCGGGACGGCGGTCGCCTGGCTCAGCCACGGCCTGGTCACGCTCTACTTCGTCGGCACCCAGCCCGAGCACCGCCGCCGGGGCGTCGGCGCGGCGATGACGGCGGCGGCGCTCGACCTGGCCCGCGAGCGGGGCGTACGCACCGCCGCTCTCACCTCGAGCGCCGCCGGTGAGTCGCTCTACGGGCGCCTCGGCTTCCGCACCGTGGGCACGTTCCGGCTGCTGTCGTTCTGACCCGCGGCCGCGGTCACGACTGGCGGATCGCCTCGCCGGCGATCTCGATACGCACGTTCTTGCCGACCAGCACGCCGCCGCCCTCCAGCGCGACGTTCCAGAGCAGCCCGTAGTCCTCGCGCTCGATCTCGGCTCGCGCGGTGAACCCGAAGATGTCCTGCCCATAGGGGTCACGCCGGGCCCCGCCGTACTCCACCTGAAGATCGACGGGCCGGGTGATGTCCTTGATGGTCAACTCTCCGGTGAGCACGAACCGCCCCGAGGTGCGGGCCGGCTGCGACGCGAGGTCGACTCCGCCGCGGCGACCCACCAGCCGGTTGCTGCTGCGCAGCCGCGCCCAGTAGAAAATCGAGTCGGTCTGGTCCTGCAGTTTGACCCCGGTGCTGCGATATTCGAGCGTGGGATAGCGCTCCACATCGAGGAAATCGGCGCTCTTCAGGTGCACGTCCCGATCGTCGTGCCCAGTGACGATGCTCGCCGAGCGCATGGTGGCGGTCACCGAAGAGCGCAACGGGTCGTCGTCCACGACGATCTGGGCCTCCGCCTCGGTGAACTCGCCACGCACCGGACTCACCATCATGTGCCGGCCGACAAAACCGATCCGCTTGTGCGCCTGGTCGAGCAGATAGGTGCCGGAGGCCGGGACCGTCAGGCCGTCCCAGTTCCGCGTGGCGGGACCCGTCATTTTTCTTTGCCTTTCCCTGAACCTCGGGGTCCGTCTGGCTGCCCACGCCGCCACCTGCCGCGATGGCCGTGGACACTCCCCCCGTCCTCAGGATAGGCGTGACAAGATCGCGTCTCTTGCACGGCGACGAGTCGACGCCCACGGACGTCGCGCTTTCCGGAGAGGACGCCGGATGGCGCCGGATCGCGCCGATTCCCAAGCCAACAAAGGGATTGCGACCCCCGCCGATCAGGGCGCGCGTCGCTCGGCGTCGATGCCGGAAAGCCGGTTGGCAACTGTGACGCGGACGCCTGCGTGAAGAATCTCACCCGAATAAGCCGGGTCGGCAATAAGCGAATTGATTGGACGACCCGATAGCGCAATCGGCAGTTTTTCGGCGGAGCACCGATAGTGGTCCCACCGTTACAGTTTCATAAGGCGCCAACCGAATTCTGCCCGGCGGCGTGCGGTGCCGGCGCGGAAACCAAAACGGCCCGCTACCGGTTACCGGTAACGAGCCGTCCAGCTGTGCCTATCTGGTGGGCGATACTGGGTTTGAACCAGTGACCTCTTCCGTGTCAAGGAAGCGCGCTCCCACTGCGCCAATCGCCCGCGTCTGTTCGTCTTGCCGAGGTGGGGACGGGATTTGAACCCGCGTACACGGCTTTGCAGGCCGTTGCCTCGCCTCTCGGCCACCCCACCGAGGTTGCCCCCGTCATGCGTGGCGGCAGCTCCGAGCGGACGACGGGATTCGAACCCGCGACCCTCACCTTGGCAAGGTGATGCGCTACCAGCTGCGCTACGTCCGCGTGTCATCGGCGTTTCCCGGTGACGGATGAGAACTCTAGCCGAGCCGCGGAACGGTTGCCAACTCGGGGTGCCTCTCGGCGCGTCCCGTCCCGTTCCGGCCGATTCCCCGCAGCCCGTGCGGAGGG
Source organism: Micromonospora sp. NPDC051006 (assembly GCF_044456245.1). Taxonomy (NCBI): domain Bacteria; kingdom Bacillati; phylum Actinomycetota; class Actinomycetes; order Micromonosporales; family Micromonosporaceae; genus Micromonospora; species Micromonospora sp. NPDC051006. Next base: position 145,273 of record NZ_JBITFP010000009.1, on the reverse strand, counting down.
GCGACCTCCCTAAGGCTTCCTAGGAGACTGGACTGAAGTCCGACGAGCCGATGATGGGAGGAGGATGACCTGGCCAGAGCCGGTGAGAAGTGTCCGGCTTCCGACTGTTCTCGCAGCGATTCAGGCCATCACGGTAACTGCCCGTGTTCATGCCGATGGGTTACGGTAACCGTCGTGACGAGACGTGCGGCCGAGATCCGCCTGGATGCCCTGCTGCGCACGGCCTGTGACGTGATCGCGGAACGCGGCCTGGCCAACACCCGGACGGCCGACGTCGCGCAGGCCGCAGGGGTGAGCCAGGCCCTGGTCTTCTACCACTTCGCGACCAAGGAACGGTTGCTCGCCCAGGCCTTCGCGTACGCGGTCGAGCAGGACCTGGCCCGGCTGGACGCGGTGGTCCGCTCCGCCGCCCCGCCGCTGACCAAGCTCCGCCGGATCATCAAGCTCTACACCCCGGCCGGGCGCCCGACGTCCTGGTCGATGTGGATCGACGGCTGGTCGGAGTCGCTGCGCACGCCCGAGCTGGAGCGGGTCTCCCGGCGGCTCGACCTGCGGTGGCGGGAGGACCTCGCCGAGGTCATCGCCGACGGCGTACGGGAGGGCACCTTTGACTGCGCCGACCCGGCGGGTGCCGCCTGGCGGATCAGTGCGGTGATGGACGGGCTGGCCGTGCAGCTGGCGGTGCACGACCGGGTCATCTCCCGGCGACAGTTCACCGAGTGGGTACGCCTGGTCACCGCCCGGGAGCTGGGGCTGGACCCGACCGAGCTGGACTGACGCCGCCACGAGCGGACGGGCCGACCCGACGACGCGGGCGAGCCTGTTGACCGACCCGGTGGATCGCGACTGGCCAACCTGGTACGAAGCAGGCAAAATCGCTTATCTCGCCCAGATGGCCGGAACAATCGACGGCATGGACCTGCTGGAGACGTACCGCCGCAGCCTGGCCGAGTTCACCGACCGGGTGGACCAGGTGGGCCCCGGGCAGTGGTCGGAGCCGACCCCCTGCCCCGACTGGGACGTCCGGACGCTGGTCAACCACGTGGTCAGCGAGGACCGGTGGAGCGTCCCACTGCTCGCCGGCCGCACCATCGCGGAGGTCGGTGACCGGTTCGACGGCGACCAGCTCGGCGACGACCCGATCGCCGCCGCCCGCGACGCCGCGGCGCAGGCCGAGATCGCCGCCACCCACCCCGGGGCGATCGAGCGCACCGTGCACCTCTCCGCCGGGGAGACGCCGGCCGCCGAGTACCTGCACCAACTCCTCGCCGAGCACCTCATCCACGGCTGGGACCTCGCCGTGGCCATCGGCGCCGAGCCCCGGCTCGACCCCGACGCGGTCCGCGAATGCGCGCGCTGGTTCACCGGGCGGGTCGGCGACTACCGGCGCGACCAGCTGGTCCGCTCCGAAGTCGGGCTGCCCCCGGGCGCCGACGAGCAGGATCGGCTCCTCGCCGCCTTCGGCCGTGACCCGAACTGGGCCCCCGCCGACTGAACCGGACCCCCTCCGCAGGAGGCGGCGGAGCGGCGGCATCTCATCCCGCAGTGGCCTGGGCCTTGTCCCCCGACCGAGTGGGCTGGTATCCACAGATGCGCATGCGTGATCGCGCAGCGTGGGGCCGGCGGTGTGCCGGCCATCCCGCTCCCACGAGGAGGTCCTGTGCCGCACCCGGAGTGGTCAACCTGGATGAGCCGGCCTAGACGCCGGCTCATTCCCGTCCTGGCGGCGAGCGCGGTGGTCGCCGCCCTGCTGCCCACCGGAGTCGGCGCCGCGGCGCCGGCCGGTGCCGCGTCCGCCGAACGTCGCTCCGGCCCGTTCGCGGAGGGACACCAGCACGCCGACGTCGACAACCGGGCCGGCACGGCGGCCCCGGACGCCCGCCAGCGCGGGCTCGCCCGCCAGGCCGACCCGGACGTCCGGTGGAACCGGCTGGGCACCCCGCACGCGCTCGGCCCCAGCAGCGCACCGCTCGCCACCGGACTGCCCGCCGACCCGGAGGCCGCCGCCCGCGCCTACCTCGCCGACAAGCGCGACCTCTTCGGGCTGGACGCCGCAGCGGTGGCCGAGATGGAGAGGGTGCTGGTCCGCCCGATCGGCAGCGGCGCGGTCGTCACCCTCCGACAGCGCTTCGGCGACCTGCCCGCCGGGCACGACGGTCTGGTCACCGTCGCGGTCACCGGCGGGAAGGTCATCTCGGTCAGCTCCTCGCTCGCCCGGGACTCCGCGGCCCCCGCGCCGGCCACCCTCACCGAGGAGCAGGCGTACGCGGCCGCGCTCGCCGACGCCGGGCTGGACGCCGCCGGCGTGGCCAGCCACAGTGTCCGCGCGGTCGCCGTACCCACCCCGTTGGAGGGTCCGCGCAGCGCCTACGAGGTCACCCTCATCGGATCGGACACCGACCACCCGGCGGCGTTCACCACGTACGTCGACGGGATCACCGGGCGGGTGCTGGTCCGCGAGGACCTGGTCGACTTCGACTCGGACAATCCGAGCTGGGCGGTCTTCCCGGCCACCCCGCCCCGGGACCTCGGCCCGGGTCAGGACCCGCGGGTCCGCTGGTGCGGCGACCCCGCGCCCGGCTGCCAGGCCGCGTTCCGCGACCCGGCCAGCGGCCAGCCGTGGGACGTCGACCTGGCCACCGGCACGCCGACCTTCACCTCGCGCGGCAACTCCGCCAACAACGTGGTCTCCTGGGGCGCTGGCACCCCGGCCGTGCCGGCCACGACCAGCCCGGAGCGGCGCTACGAGTACCCGTTCACCGACCAGTGGCACCAGTCGAAGTGCAACCCGGAGGTCTTCACCTCCGCCCAGCGCAACGACGCGGACGCCGCGATCAGCAACCTCTTCGCCATGCACAACCGGATGCACGACTGGGCATACCAGTTGGGCTTCACCGAGTCGGCCTGGAACCTGCAGGCGGTCAACCTGACCCCGGACGGCCTGGGCAACGACGCCGAGCAGGGTCGGGCCCAGCAGGGCGCGCTCAGCGGCAACCGGAACAACGCCAACCAGGGCACGCCGCGCGACGGCCTGCCGCCCACCACGAACATGTACCTGTGGCAGCCGCAGGCCGGCGGGCCCTACCCGCCCTGCGTCGACGGCGACTACGACATGACGGTGATCGGCCACGAGTACACCCACGCGATCAGCAACCGGATGATCGCCGGCCCGGACAGCGGGATCGGCGGCCACCAGGGCGGGTCGATGGGTGAGTCGTGGAGCGACCTGCTCGCCGCCGAGTACCTGTTCCAGCACAACCTGCGCGCCCCCGGCGAGACGCCGTTCATCATCGGCGGCTACGTCACCGGCAACCTGGTCAGCGGCATCCGGAATTACGACCTCAGCCGCAGCCCGCTGAACTACTCCGACGTCGGCTACAACACCGGCGGCCCGGCCGTGCACGCCGACGGGGAGATCTGGGGCGCGACCAACTACCGCGTCCGCTCCGCCCTGGTGAAGCGGTACGGCCTCGGCACGCCCCAGCGGCAGCTGGAGTGCGCGCAGGGCAAGGTGGCCGCGGACAAGTGCCCGGGCAACCGGCGCTGGTCGCAGCTGGTCTTCGACTCGTTCCTGCTGCAGGCGGCGAGCCAGGTCAGCATGCTCGACATGCGTGACAACATGCTGACCGCCGACCAGCTCCGCTTCGGCGGCGCGAACCAGGACCTGATCTGGGCCGAGTTCGCCCGCTCCGGGATGGGCCGGGACGCCGTCACCAACGGCGCCGCGGACACCGACCCGACGCCGAGCTTCGCCGCGCCGCAGGGCGGCAACGCGACGTTCACCCTCCGCCCCCGGGGGGACAGCGCCGAGGCGCCGATCCGGCTCTACGTCGGGGTGTACGAGGCCCGGGCGACGCCGATCGCGGACACCGACCCGGCTACCCCGCTGCCGGACACCGTGGAGCTGGTGGCCGGCACGTACGACCTGCTCGCGGTGGCGCCTGGGTTCGGGCACCAGCGGCTCAGCGTGGTCGCCAAGGCCGATCATGACGGCTACATCGACCTGCGGATGAGCCGCAACCTCGCCTCGACGGCCTCCGGCGCCACGATCAGCGGCGACGGGGTCAACCTGGACCGGCTCGGCGACGACACCGAGGCGACGAACTGGGCCGCGCTGGACGGGGTGACCGGCAAGCAGGTCACCGTGGCGCTGCCCGGGGACGCGCCGCAGGTGGTGAAGCGGGTGAACGTCAGCGCCATGCTGCGCCCTGCGATCACCGGGGACGCCGACGCCGGCAGTCAGAACGCGCTCAGCGCGCTGCGGTCGTTCGCGGTGCTGGCCTGCAACGCGAAGACGACCGACTGCGCGAACCCGGCGAACTTCCGGCGGATCCACACCAGCGCGGCGGACGCCTTCCCAGGCGGGGCGTACCGGGCGTACACCCGGGACATCAACCTGCGCTCGTTCCCGGTGCCCACCACCCTCGCCACCCACCTGCGGCTGGAGGTGCTGGACAGCCAGTGCACGGGCGGTCCCGCGTACGCCGGTGAGCAGGACAACGACCCTGCGACCACGACCGACTGCGCGACCGCCAGCCCGGCACGCGACCAGGTCCGCATCGCCGAGTTCCAGGCGTTCTCGAAGTGACTCCCGCCGGGGTCGGCCACGGCCGGCCCCGGCGACGCACCTCGCGCCGGCCCGGGCGGATTCCGCCCGGGCCGGCGGCCGTTCACCAGCGGACGGGTTCCCGCCTGCGGTAGCCGCCAGGGCTGGGCCACCGGCCGTCCGGCACCGCCTCGTCCTCGTCCGCGGCGCCGGACGTACGGGTCAGGTGCCGCAGCCGCAGCAGCAGACCCAGCCCGAGGGAGAGCAGCAGCCCGCCGAGCAGGAAGGCGGCCTGCACCGTCCCGAAGCCCCCGGACCCGGACACCGACCGGCCCGCTCCGGCCGCCGGTTCCGCGGCCAGCGGCTCCTCGCTCGCCCCGGTCTCCTCGTCGCCCCCCGCGCTCGCCGGCTCGGTCGGCTCGGCCACGCTCCCGGTCGGTTCCGGTGCCGACTCGCTCGGCGTCGCCTCGGCGCCGACCACGGTCCGGGTGGCGGCCTGCCGGGAGAGCAGCCGCAGCCGGGCGTCGTACGCCTCCGCGGCGAGGGTGACCCGGCCGCGGTCGATGTCCTCGGCGAAGGCCACCCGGTAGCGGGCGGTGACCGTCCGACCCGGACAGAGCGTGCCCGGGTCGAGTTGACGGTCGGTCAGCCGGGCCACGTCGCCGTCGGTGCGGATCTGGAGCGGGAACGACCCGTCCTCCTCCACCCGGTCCACCTTCACCTGGTCCAGCCGGATGTCCCGCACGGTGAGCACGAGCGACCAGCGCACCTTCACGCAGCCGCCGTCGGTGCGGGACACCACGGCGGAGACGGTACGGACCTCGCCGCCGGCGGTGAACCGTTCCGGCAGCCCGCTCAGCCGGGTGCTGAAGGCGGCCTGCGCCGGCCCGGCCTGGGCGAGCGCCGCCCCGGTAACGCAGGCCAGCACCACCCCGAGCCGCAGCGCGTACCGCCACACGATCACCACCGCCTCACTTCTCCTCGTCCCTCCCGGGAACGCTAGGAGCACCGGGGTGGGCGGGCCAGACGGGTGTCTTCGCACCGGTCGCCAAGGAGAAGGGCTGATTTCACCGAACGTGGTGAACCGGTCACCCGACACTCTCTCCACGCGAGCGAAACGCGGTGGGAGAGAATCGCCGGATGCCCGAACTCTCCAGCGCCTTCGTCCGGCTGCACGCCCGGCTCACCCCGGTGGCGTTCGTCCCCGAGGTGCGGCTGCACCAGGCGGACGAGCCCATCGGGCTCTGGGAGTTGACCGAGGGTGAGTTCAGCAGCGACCGGCCGCCGCCGTTCTGGGCCTTCGCCTGGGCCGGCGGCCAGGCGCTCGCCCGCTACGTGACAGACCACCCGGAGCTGGTCGCCGGGCGCCGGGTGCTCGACCTCGCCTCCGGCTCCGGCCTGGTCGCCATCGCCGCCGCCCGCGCCGGCGCGGCCGCCGTCCGCGCCGTCGAGGTGGACGAGCTGGCGGTGGCGGCCGTGGCGCTCAACGCCGAGGCCAACGCGGTACGCGTCGACGCCGAGTTCGCCGACATCCTCGACGGCGACGCCGGCGACGCGCAGGTGGTGCTCGCCGGGGACGTCTTCTACAGCCAGGCGATGGCCAACCGGGTGCTGCGGTTCCTGCTGCGCGCCGCCCGCGCCGGGGCGCTGGTGCTGGTCGGCGACCCCGGCCGGGCGTTCCTGCCCCGGGACCGCTTCGACGAGCTGGCCGTCTACGAGGTGCCGGTCCCGCCGGCGTTGGAGACCGTACGGGTGAAGCGCACCACGGTCTGGCAGCTGCGGCCCGGCCTGCCGAAGGCCGCCGACTAGCGTGTCGGCGTGCTGTTCCGCAGCTGGGCGCAGGTCGCCGACACCAGGTGGCCGGACGTGGCCCGGGTGGCGGACCACGTCGGCGTGGAGCATCTCGTGGTCACCCGGCACGCGCTGGTCCGCCAGGTGCTCACCGACCCGGTCACTTTCCGGCCGGACAACGCGCTCGACGCGGTGACCCCGATGCCGGTGACGGCGCTGCGGGTGCTGGCCGGACACCGGTTCCGGCTGCCGCCGACGCTGGCGAACAACTCCGGGGCCAGCCATCCGGAGATCCGGGCCATCGTCGCCGACGCGCTGCACCCCTCCCGGGTCGCCGCGCAGCGTCCCTGGCTCACCGCGCTGGTCCGGGAGCGGGTCACCCGGCTGAGCGCGACGCTCGACACCGGCGAGCCGGTCGACCTCTACGCGGAACTCGCCGCCGACCTGCCGCTGCTGGTGCTGGCCCGGCTGGTCGAACTGCCGGACGCGCCGGTCGGTGCGGTCAAGGAGTTCGCCCGTGCGGCCCTGGAGCTGTTCTGGGCGCCGTTGGACGCCGACCGGCAACTGGCGCTCGCCACCGAGGTCGGGCGGTTCCACGGGGTGCTCCGCGGCTTCGCGGCGACCGGCGGCGGACTGGCCGCCCAGCTGCGCGCGGCCGGGCATTCGCCCGACGTGGTCGTCGGCGCGCTCTTCTTCCTGCTGGTGGCCGGGCAGGAGACCACCTCGCAGTTCCTCACTCTGCTGCTGCACCGGCTGGCCGGTGAGCCCGCGGTGCGGGCCGGGCTGCGCGCCGGTGAGGTCGCGGTCGCCGACGTGGTCGAGGAGGGGCTGCGGCTCGAACCGCCGATCGTCACCTGGCGCCGCGTCGCGACGGTGGACACCACGCTGGGTGGCACGACGGTGCCGGCCGGCAGCAGCGTCGTGCTCTGGCTGGCCCGGGCCGGCCGCGATCCGGCGACCGTGGACGCGCCCGACGAGTTCCGCCCCGGCCAGCGCGGTTCACGCCGGCACCTGGCGTTCGGGGCCGGCGCGCACCGCTGCGTCGGCGACGTGCTGGCCCGGATGGAGGCGGCCGTGGTGGTGGCCGAGGCCGCGCCGCTGCTGGACGGGGTGACGGTCGTCCGACCGCCGTGGTGCCCGGACAACCTCACCTTCCGGATGCCCGACGCCTTCGTCGTCCGCCGGGTCGGCGCGACCGAGCGACCGCCACCATCTGCACGGCCCCGGCCGGCCGACACGGGTCCACCCGGGGCGAGCAGCCAGCCGAGCGGACCCGACACCAGGCACGTGCTCCTGTCGAACTGCCCCATGTCCGAGTAGGTGGCCGACCGGGCAGGAGATGGTGCACCGCCCGGAGCTGGTCCGACGCAACGGCCCATCCCGGCACGGCCCCCGAATCCGACGCGGCGGCCACCCGGCGCTCCCGACACCGGCCCAGATATGGGGCAGTTCGACAGCCGGCAGCGCCTCGACCCGGCTCGCATCGCGAGCGAGCGAGCGAGCGAACGAACGGAGGCGGCGGCGACCCTCGACCCGGCCCGGGGCTGACGAAAGTCAGGGTGCCGTGGTGCCGTTCGGGCACGGCGAAACGGCGGCCCGCGCGCCTAGCGTCAGCGCATGATCACACTACGTGGGTTGACGAAACGGTTCGGTGGGACGACCGCGGTCGACGACCTGACCGTCGACATCGCGCCCGGCCGGGTCACCGGCTTCCTCGGCCCGAACGGAGCCGGCAAGTCCACCACCATGCGGATGATCCTCGGCCTGGACCGGCCCAGCGCCGGGCAGGCGTTGATCGGCGGCCGGTCGTACCGGGAGCTGCGGCACCCGTTGTACGAGGTGGGGGCGCTGCTCGACGCGACGGCGATCCACCCGGCCCGCTCGGGCCGGGCGCACCTGCTGGCGATGGCACGCAGCAACGGCATCCCGGCCCGCCGCGTCGACGAGGTGCTCGCCGCCGTCGGGCTGGACGACCGGGCCGCGGCCAAGCCGGGGCGCACCCTCTCGCTCGGCATGGGCCAGCGGCTCGGCATCGCCGGCGCGCTGCTCGGCGACCCGGCGGTGCTGATGTTCGACGAGCCGGTGAACGGGCTCGACCCGGACGGGGTGCGCTGGGTCCGGCAGCTGATGCGGTCCCTGGCCGGGCAGGGCCGCACCGTCTTCGTCTCCAGCCACCTGATGAGCGAGGTACAGCTCACCGCCGATCAACTGGTCGTCATCGGCCGGGGGCGGCTGCTCGCCGACGCGCCCGTCGACGAGGTGGTCGCGGGCAGCCCGGTCGCGGTCCGCGTCCGCAGCCCGCACCCCGACGGGCTGGCCGCGCTCGCCGGGCGGCTCACCGCCACCGGGGCCGGCGTCGACGCGACCGGCCCGGACGAGCTGACCGTCACCGGCGCCGGCGTCGACCGGGTCGGTGACCTGGCCTACGAGCTGGGGCTGCGGCTGCACGAACTCAGCCCGCAGGGCGCCTCGCTCGAGGAGGCCTTCATGGAACTCACCGCCGACAGCGTCGAGTACGCCGGCGTACCGACCGGAAGCGAGGCCGCCCGATGAGCAGCACCCTCACCCGCACCCGACCCACCACGCGTCCCACCGGGCCGGCCGGGTTCGCCGGCTTCGGCGGCACGGTCGCCGCCGAGTGGACCAAGCTCTGGTCGGTGCGCAGCACCTGGTGGACGCTGCTGGCGGCGCTGGTGCTGACCGTGGCCGCCGCCGGACAACTGGCGATCTACGCGGCCAACGCGAACACCAACGACGACCCGGCCGACGACGCCGGGATCGTCACCGTCGGGCACATCGTCATCGGCTCGATGGAGCTGACCCAGTACGCCGTGCTGGCGCTCGGGCTGCTCGCCATCACCAGCGAGTTCACCAGCGGCACCATCCGTACGACGCTGCGCTGCACGCCGTCGCGCGGGCGCGTACTGCTGGCCAAGGCCGTGGTGACCGGGACCGTGACGTTCCTGGTCGGGCTGCTGGTCGGCGGTGTCGGCGCGCTGGTCGCCCGGCCGGTGCTCGGCGAGTGGGGCACCGCCCCGGCGGCCGGCACGGCACGGGACGTGCTCGCGGTCGCCGGCTACCTGGCGCTGATCGGGGTGCTGGCGCTCGGCCTGGGCGCCGCCCTGCGCAGCGCGGTGCTCACATTGACCGTGCTGGTCGCCGTCCTGATGATCGTGCCGCTCTCGCTCCAGGAGCCGGACATCACCGTGCTCAACCGGGTCGCGGACGGCTTCCCGGGGGTGGCCGGCGGACACTTCCTGGCCGGCGACACCGACCCCTATCCGGCGGTCGTGGGGCTGCTGCTGCTCGCCGGCTGGGCGCTCGCCGCGCTCGTGCTCGGCCGGGCCGCGCTGCGCCGCCGGGACGCCTGAACCGGCCGGGCCCGGGGCGTCCGGCTGACAGATCTTCACCTTCGCCCGATAGGTTGCCGGCGTGCCATCCGCCCCCGCTCGTCGCCTCCTTGCCGTGCTCCCGCTCCTGGCTCTGCTCGCCGTGACCGGCTGCGCGGCCCGCCCCACGTACACCGCTCGCCATTTCACCGCGGACCAGCGCGGCCCGTCCGCCCCGCCCCAGCCCTCGGCGGGGCGGACGGGGACGCCGTCGACCTCGCCGTCGGCCGGCGTGCCGCCCGCTTACAAGAGCCTGGCCTGGTACCTGGCCCAGGTCCCGGACTTCCCCGAGGCCCCGCCCCCGCAGCGGGTGCCGCTGCCCGCGAGCGGCGCGGCCCCGTTCTGGCACCGGGTACCCACCGAGCAGAAGGTCGCCTTCATCACCATCGACGACGGTGGGTTGGCCCGGCCGCCCGCCGCGATCGACTTCATCCGGGAGGCGCGCATCCCGGTGACCATGTTCCTGAACTCCCCGGCCGCGGCGGCGCACACCGACTACTTCAAGCAGATCGAGGCCGCGGGCGGGGTGGTGGAGAACCACACGATCACCCACACGTCGCTGTCGGGCCGGTCGTACGCCTTCCAGAAGCACGAGATCTGCGGGGCGGCGGAGAAGCTGGCGGAGCTGTTCGGCAAGCGGCCGACGTTGTTCCGCCCACCGTTCGGCAACCGCGACGCGAGCACGCTGCGGGCCGCGCACGACTGCGGCATGAAGGCCGTCTTCCACTGGAGCCAGACCGTCGACAAGGGCAAGGTGCGCTACCAGACCCCGACGAAGGTGGTGCAGCCCGGCGACGTGCTGCTGATGCACTTCCGGCCGGCGCTGATGGACGACCTGCTCGGGGCGCTGAAGGCCATCTACCGCTCCGGGCTCACCCCGGCGCTGCTGGAGGACTACGTGAACTGACCGGGCGCGGTCACTGCTCGACCAGCCCCGCCTCGTAAGCGACGATCGCCGCCTGCACCCGGTTACGCACCTCCAGCCGGGTGAAGATGCTGGTCAAATAGGCCTTCACGGTCCCCTCGACCAGGTACAGCCGGCGCGCGATCTCGGCGTTGGAGAGCCCGGCTCCGACCAGCGCCAGCACCTCCCGCTCCCGGTCGGTCAGGCCGGCCGTCCGCTCGCGGGCCGCCGGTCGCCGAGCCAGCCGTCCGCCGCCCAGCTCAATCACCCGGCGGGCCACCCGCGGCGACAGGTACGCCCCGCCGTCGGCGACCGCGTGCACCCCGGCGATCAGCTCGCGCGGATCGCCGGACTTGAGCAGGAAGCCGCTCGCCCCGTGCCCGAGCGCCCGGGCCACGAAGTCGTCCTCGCCGAAGGTAGTGAGCATGATCGTGGCGGTCTGCGGCACCAGGCGGCGGATCTCCGCGGCCGCGCTCAACCCGTCCAACCTCGGCATCCGGATGTCCAACAGGGCGACCTGGGGTCGGTGCGCCCGGACCAGCTCCACCGCCGCGCGGCCGTCGCCCGCCTCGGCGACGACCTCGATCCCCGGGTCCGCGGCCAGGATCGCCCGAACACCCGCCCGGATCATCGCCTCGTCGTCGGCCAGGACGACCCGGACCGGGACGTCCTCGGCGCTGTCGGTGCTCACTGGTCGATCCGCTCCTTGCTGATCAGCCGGCCGTCGGCGAAGCAGAGTCGCCAGGTCGGCTGGGCCAGGGGGAAGTTCCCGTCGGTGTAGTACTCGCAGCCGGCCTGGTCGGCTCCGGTGGGCCGGTCGAGCTGGCGGCGGGGCAGCCCCGGCAGGTCGGCCCGGGGCGCGCCGAGTGGCATCCCGTCGAAGGTCGCCCGGTCGAGCACCGTGCCGGCGGTCGCCATGGGGTAGTAGATCAGCGACAGGGCGAGCGCGAGCCCCGCCGGCGCGCCGAACGCCACCAGCAGACTGCGCCGGACCCGCCGGCGGGCCTCGCGCAGCTCCGGCCCCGGCGAATCGGGGACCACCGGTGAGTCCACCCGCTCGTCCGCCGGACCGGTCGCGGGCCTCGGCGTCGGGCCGGTGACCGGCAGCCAGGCCCGCACGGCGAAACCACCGTCGGGACACGGACCGGCCGCCACCGTCCCGCCGGCGAGGCGTACCCGCTCGCCGAGCGCCAGCAGTCCGCTGCCGTGCGACTTGCCGACGGGCGGCGGCCCGGCCTGCGGCGGGGCGTTGACGACGGCGACCTCGACCCGGTCACCGGCGCGGGAGAGGCGCACCTCGACCGGCGCGCCCGGGGCGTACCGGGCCGCGTTGGTCAGCGCCTCGCGTACCACCCGGTGCGCGGCGTGCCCGGTCAGCGCCGGCAGCTGCGGCGCGTCCAGGGCGTCGTCGAGGTGTATCACCATGCCCGCCTCGCGGGCGCCGTCGACCAGGTCGGCGACCGTCTCGTCGGACGGCCGGGTGGAGCTGGCGCCGCCCTCCTCGCGGAGCAGACCGATGATCTCGTGCAGCCGCTCGGTGGCGGTGGCGACGCTGGCCCGCAACTCCCCCGCCGCGCCCCGGTGCCGCGGGTCGAGGTCGGCGGCGACCTCCAGGGCGGCGGCCCGCAGCGCGATCAGGCTGAGTTCATGTCCCAGCGAGTCGTGCATCTCCTGCGCGATCCGGGCCCGCTCCCGCAGCCGGATCCGCTCGGCGGTGCCGCGCTGCTCGCGGACCAGGGCGTCGGCGTGCCGGCGACCCGCCTCGGCCAGCTCGTGCTGCTGCCGCCGGTAGCGGCCGACCAGCCACGGGAACACCCCGGCGAAGAGCAGCACCGAGGCGAGCAGGAACCAGGTCGCCGGGCCGGAGCCGAGCAGGCCGAGGTTGAGCGCCGTGCCGCCGGCCGCGATCAGGGCGAAGACCACCGCGGCCGGGCCGGCGCCGGCGCTGCGCCGCCCGGTCAGGTAGCTGAAGACCGGGATGGCGAACACGAAGTTGCCGTCCACCAGTGAGCCGAGCACCACCAGCACGAGGGCAGCCAGCGGACGCCTCCGGCTCACCGCCACCGCCGCGGTGAGCAGCAGCAGCCCGCCGACCAGCAGCCACAGCGCGCGCCACGAGTGGGGCGGGGTGATCCGGGCGTACCCGACGGGGGCGGCGAGCACCGCCCAGAGCAGCACGTCCCGCGCCACGCGCGGCCGATCGGCCATCGCGTGCCGGGCCTCGCGCACCCACCTCCAGCTGGTCACGGCGGCCACGCTACCCACCGCCGGACGGAGCGGGCACCGACGAAAGTCAGGTGTTCAGCCGATCTCCTCGGCCCAGGCGCGCCAGTCGTCCAGCACGCCGTGCAGCGCCGGGGTGAGCCAGCCGGGCGCGGAGCGCCGGAACACTCCCGGGTCCATCGCGCCGGCCCCGGCCGGCAGGGCGCCGAGCAGGTTCGGCAGCAGGTCGCTGAGGTTGGTCCAGTGCACCAGTTCCGGCGCGTTCGGCCACGCGCCGATGACCACCCCGGCGGGCACCGCGCGGCGGTCCAGCGCCTCCATGGTCAGCGCGGTGTGGTTGAGCGTGCCCAGCCCGGCCCGGGCCACCACCACCGCCGGCGCACCGAGCGAGACGGCCAGGTCGGCCACCGTCCACGGCTCGCCGGAGGGACGCAGACCCATCGGTACGAGCAGACCGCCGGCCCCCTCCACCAGCACCAGGTCGTGCTTCTCCGCCTCCTCACGGACGGCGTCGACCGCGGTGTACAGCTCCAGCGGCTCCAGCTCGGCCACCCGGGCCGCGGTGAGCGGGGCGAGCGGATCCGGGTAGCTGGCCAGGGTGCGGCCGGTGAGCGGGGCGGCCAGCCGCTGCACCGAGTCCACATCGCCGGGTTCACCCGTCGCCGTACCGGTCTGGCCGGGTTTGACCACGGCCACCCGCAGCCCGGCGGCCTGCGCGGCCGCGGTGATCGCCGCGGTCACCACCGTCTTGCCCACCTCGGTGTCGGTGCCGGTCACCACGACTGTCCCCCGCCACGGCACACCCGCGCTCATGGCGCACACTCCAGAATCATGTCCAGGGCCCGGTCGAAGTCGGCCCGGGGCACCCCGGCGTTGATGGTCAGCCGCAGGCGCGAGCGGGTGTCCGGGGTGGACGGCGGCCGGAAGCAACCGACCGCCACGCCCCGGTCCCGGCAGTGCGCGGCCCACGCCGTCGCCGCCTCCGGGCCGGGAGCGGTCACCGAGACCACCCCGGCGTCGGGCGTGGAGACGGTCAGACCGCCGTCGCGAAGCCGCCGTACCGCGAGCGCGACCCGCTCGGCCAGTTCGGCGCGGAGCGGGTCGCCCGCGCGGGCGAGGACGACCGCGGCGTGCACGCCGGCGGCGACCGCGGGCGGCAGCGCGGTGTCGAAGATGAAGGTCCGCCCGGTCTCGACCAGGTGCCGGACGTACTCGGCCGGACCGGCGACCACGCCGCCCGCGCCGCCGAGCGCCTTGGACAGGGTGGCGGTCACCACCACGTCCGGCTGGCCGGCGAGCCCGGCCGCGGCCACCGCGCCCGCGCCGGCCGGGCCGGTGACGCCGAGCGCGTGGGCGTCGTCGACGAGCAGCAGGGCGCCGTAGCGGCGGGCGACCGCGTGCAGCCGGGCCAGCGGGGCGAGGTCGCCGTCGACGGAGAAGATCGACTCGGTGACCACCACGGCCGGCCGGCCCGGTGCCACCGCGAGGGCGGCGGCCACCGCGGTCACGTCGGCGTGCGGGGTGACCACCGTCTCGGCGCCGGAGATCCGGCAGCCGTCAATCAGCGAGGCGTGGTTGTGCGCGTCGGAGACGAGCAGCGTACGGGGCTGCACCAGGGCGCGCAGCGCGCCGAGGTTGGCCAGGTAGCCGGAGGAGAAGACCAGCGCCCGGTCGGCGCCGAGCCAGTCGGCGAGCGCGTCCTCCAGCGCGTGGTGGGCGTCGGTGGAACCGCGAACCAGCCGTGAGCCGGTCGCACCCAGCCCGTACGCCGAGAGCGCCCGCGCGGCCGCGGCGACGACCTCCGGATGGGTGGCCAGGCCGAGGTAGTCGTTGCCGGCGAGATCGGTGACCGCCTCCCCGGCCGGACGCGGGTGCAGCCGCCGGGTCAGCCCGGCCTTCGCCCGTAGCTCGGCGCGGCGGTCGAGCGCCGCCAGCCAGTCCGCCACCGTCACCCTCCCCAACGCCCGCGCCGGTCGAGCCGACCGTCCCGCCGGGCGAAATTACCACCCGCCACCAGCGGGCCGGCGCATCCACTCGGTACGTGTGGTTGACCTCAACCAAACTTCAGCCTGCCCACCGCCCGGTCGCGGCGCCGCCGACCCGACCGGCGCCAGCGCGCGCGGACCGGACTCGCCGCCTCGACGGCCGGGCCACCGGCGGGCGCGCTCGTGTCCGCCGCCCAGCCGGCCTTGTAGGGTACGAGCCATGCCAGAGATCCTCGACCAGGCCGTCACCCAGGTCCTGGGTGACGGCGTCGGCCTCGATGAGGCCGGCGTCCTCGCCGTGCTGAACCTGCCCGACGAGCACCTGCCCGCCGCCCTCCAGCTCGCCCACGAGGTGCGGATGCGCTGGTGCGGTCCGGAGGTCGAGGTCGAGGGGATCGTGTCGCTGAAGACCGGCGGCTGCCCGGAGGACTGCCACTTCTGCTCGCAGTCCGGGCTCTTCACCTCGCCGGTGCGCTCGGTCTGGCTGGACATCCCCTCGCTGGTCGAGGCGGCGAAGCAGACCGCGGCGACCGGGGCGACCGAGTTCTGCATCGTCGCCGCCGTGCGCGGCCCGGACGCCCGGCTGATGAAGCAGATGCGCGAGGGCGTGGCCGCGATCAAGGCCGAGGTCGACATCCAGGTCGCCGCCTCGCTCGGCATGCTCAGCAAGGAGCAGGTCGACGAGCTGGTCGACATGGGCGTGCACCGCTACAACCACAACCTGGAGACCTGCCGCTCCTTCTTCCCGAACGTGGTCACCACGCACAGCTGGGAGGAGCGGTGGGAGACGCTGCGGATGGTCCGCGACTCCGGCATGGAGGTCTGCTGCGGCGGCATCCTGGGCCTGGGCGAGACCGTCGAGCAGCGGGCCGAGTTCGCCGCGCAGCTCGCCGAACTTGACCCGCACGAGGTGCCGCTGAACTTCCTCAACCCGCGCCCCGGCACCCCGCTCGGTGACCAGCCGGTGGTCGAGGGCAAGGACGCGCTGCGGGCGATCGCCGCGTTCCGGCTGGCCATGCCGCGCACCATCCTCCGGTACGCCGGCGGCCGGGAGATCACCCTCGGCGACCTGGGCACCCGCGACGGCCTGCTCGGCGGCATCAACGCCGTGATCGTCGGCAACTACCTCACCACGCTCGGCCGGCCGGCCACCGAGGACCTGGCCATGCTGGACGAGTTGAAGATGCCGGTCAAGGCGCTCTCCGCGACGCTGTGAGGAGTTCGACGGTGACGGACGCTGCGGGGTCGGCGGTGACGAACGGCACGGCGCCGACCTGGTGCGACCGCTGCGGTGAGGCGGCCGGGGTCGGCGCGCACGGCGCGTGCGCCCGGGCCCGGGCGCTGGAGCCGCCGCGGTTCTGCGCACACTGCCGTCGCCGGATGAAGGTGCAGGTGCTGCCGGTCGGCTGGTCGGCGGTCTGCGTCGAGCACGGCGAGATCCGGGGCTGACCCGGATGTCGGAGCTGCGGGGTCGCGCGGTGACACTGCGGCCGGCCACCGCGGCCGACGTGCCGGCCCTCGCGGCGATCCGGGCCGCCCCGACGGTCCGCCGTTGGTGGCGCGGCGACGACGACCTGGCCGCCGCGGTGCGCGCCGACCTCACCGACGAGTCGCTGACGGTCTACACCATCGGACACGACGGGCAGGTGGTCGGCGCCATCCAGTGGTACGCCGAGGAGGACCCGGACTACCGGCACGCCAGCCTGGACGTCTTCCTCGACCCGGCGGTGCAGGGCCGCGGCCTCGGCCCGGACGCGATCCGCACCCTGGTCCGGCACCTGATCGAGGCGTACGGCCACCACCGGTTCACCATCGACCCGGCGGCGGCGAACACCCCGGCGATCCGCAGCTACGCCAAGGTCGGCTTCCGCCCGGTCGGGGTGCTGCGCCGCTATGAGCGCGGTGCGGACGGACGCTGGCACGACGGCTTGCTGATGGACCTGCTCGCCGACGAACTCGTCGACTGAATCCCTGAATCTTGGACAGTTGCCGTTAACGGCGAACGGTAACTGTCCAAGATCTCGCCTCGTCGACTCGGAGACGGCGCAGCGTCTGGCGGCTCGTACGTGTTACACCGACACACCGAGGATCGGCGGAAAGTTCGGCCTTGTTTTGCCGTCGAGCCCGCGCGTTGTCCCAGCTCAGACCGATCGTCCGATGTCGCCTGCCGATCCCGCTCATGGGATCATGTGCCGTCCCCTCTACCGATCTCGGAGGATTCCTCATGCCTCAACGTCGGCATGTGGCGCGCGCCGCCCTCACCGCGGCCGCCGCCACTGCCTGCCTCGCCGTCGCCGCTCCGGGGTGGGCCAACGCCGCGGCCCTGTCCCAGGCGCCGGGCGGCCACAATCCCCCGGGCGACAACGGCACGGTGAAGATCGACGGCGCTCCGTTCAGCGACAAGGTCGACAACCAGCCGCACGTGACGTGCGACTTCGAACTGGAGTTCTTCAACTTCGACGCCAACCAGGCCGCCGACATCACGCTGACCGCCCAGCCGCCGTCCGGGAAGGACATCGTGGTCTGGTCGGTCCGCAACCGCGTCATCAGCACGGACGCGGCCGGCGGCGCGGAGAACGACCACGACGAGGTGATCCGCCTCTCCGCCACCGACCTGGCGCTCGGCGGCCTCACCGCCCACCCCAAGCAGGGCTACCACCTCAAGCTCGACGTGGACCTGGTGGACGGCAAATCGTCCGACGCGAAGCACAAGGTGTTCTGGCTCCAGCCGTGCGAGACGCCGGACAGCCCGCCCCCGACCACGCCCGGAACACCGCCGCCCACCACGCCCGGAGGCGGCGACGGTGGCGGCGGCAACGGTGGTGGCGGCAACGGCGGCGGGGGTGGCGGCGGCAGCCTGCCGATCACCGGAGTGGCGGCGACCAGCATCGCGCTGACCGGTCTCGCCCTCATCGGCGGCGGCTTCGCGCTGACCTGGCTGCGCCGTCGGCGCGACCGGATCACCTTCACCAGTTGAGAGACACCATCGGGGCTCGGCCGTCGGACATCGGTCCGGCGGCCGGTTGCCGTTTCCGGGCCGGGTTGATCCGCCACGACCGGAGATCCGTACTGACGGGTAACTGGCCGACGACGCCCGGGGGAAGCTCACATAATCGACGGGTATAAATAGATTCACCGCGTCCCGCCCAGGTCAGCATGGACAGAGCTGGGCCGGGAGCCGCACAGGCGGCGGCGCGACGCGTCCCGCCGTACGAACGTACGGTTGCTGGGCCGTCACGCAACGCGGGACAGTACCCGACACCAGCGGTGCCATCGACGCCGCCGCTCCCCGGTCAACCCTGAGGAGAACGCGATGGCCCTACGACTCGCCGAAGGCACCGCCTGGTCCGACACCCTCGCCCGCGCGGTGGCCGCCACCCCGGAGGCGTTCGGCGCCCCCGTCGACGGCGTCAGCACCCTGCACAATCTCGTCGAGGGCGAGTGGCGGGCGGTCGGCGTACCGACGCCGGCCCGTACCCCGGTGGACAACACCGTCCTGATCAACCTGGCCCGGCTCGACGCCGACACCGCCCGCGCCGCGGTCGCGCACGCGGCCGCCGCGCACCGCGACTGGGCCGACACCCCGCTCGCCGAGCGCAAGGCCCGCGTCACCGACGCCCTGGACGCGCTCACCGACCACCGTGACCTGCTCGCCCTGCTGCTGGTCTGGGAGATCGGCAAGCCGTGGCGGCTCGCCTGCGCGGACGTGGACCGGGCGCTGGACGGCGTCCGCTGGTACGTCGGCGAGATCGACCGGATGCTCGCCGACGGACGCGAGCCGCTGCCCGGCCCGGTCAGCAACATCGCCTCGTGGAACTACCCGATGAGCGTCCTGGTGCACGCGGAGCTGGTGCAGCTGCTGGCCGGCAACGCGGTCATCGCCAAGACCCCGTCGCAGGGTGGCGCCGTCTGCCTGACCGTCGCGCACGCGCTGATGCGCCGGGCCGGGCTGCCCGCGACGTTGGTGTCCGGCGGCGGCGAGGAGCTCTCCGAGGTGCTGGTCCGGGCACCGGAGATCGGCGCGGTGGCCTTCGTCGGCGGCCGGTCCAACGGTGGCAAGGTGGCCGCCGCGCTGCTCGACTCCGACAAGCGGCACTTCATCGAGCAGGAAGGGCTCAACGCCTGGGGGATCTGGAACTTCTCCCAGTGGGACCTGCTCGCCGGGCACCTGAAGAAGGGCTTCGAGTACGGCAAGCAGCGCTGCACCGCGTACCCCCGGTTCGTGGTCCAGCGCGACCTGGTCGACGAGTTCCTCGACATGTACCTGCCGGTCGTGCGCTCGGTCCGGTTCGGACACCCCCTCGCGGTGGGCGACGACTGGTCGACCGGCGACCCGCTGCCCGAGCTGGACTTCGGGCCGCTGATCAGCGCCGCCAAGGCCGACGAGCTGCGCCGCAAGGTGGACGAGGCGGTCCGCGGTGGCGCGGTGCCGCTGCACCGGGGCAAGCTCGCCGGCGCACCGTTCCTGGACGGGCAGGACACCTCGGCGTACGTGGCGCCGTCGGTGCTGCTCGCCCCGCCCGGGCGGTCCCGGCTGATGCACGCCGAGCCGTTCGGCCCGGTCGACACGATCGTCGTGGTGGACACCACCGACGAGTTGCTGGCGGCGATGAACGCCTCCAACGGCGCGCTGGTGGCCAGCCTCGCCTGCGACGACACCGACGAGGCCGCGAAGCTGGCGGTGGACCTCCAGGCGTTCAAGGTGGGGATCAACAAGCCCCGCTCCCGGGGCGACCGCGACGAGCCCTTCGGCGGCCGGGGCGCCTCCTGGAAGGGCGCGTTCGTCGGCGGCGACCTGCTGGTGCACGCCGTCACCCAGGGCGGCGCCGGACGCCTCTACGGCAACTTCCCCGACTACAGCAGCTACCCCACCACCTGACACCGAAGGGCCCGGCCCGGGGCGCGCGCCCCGGGCCGAGGTGGGTCAACGGCGGGCGGGGGCCGGCGCGGCCAGCGCAACGGTGAGGGTGACCACCGAGCCGTCCCGGTCGGTCGCGGTCGGCCGGTCCAGCCGGCGCACGGTCCGCAGCATCGGCCCGTTCTCCGCCTGCACGTGCAGCACCAGCGCGGCGTACCCGGACCGGTCGGCGTGCCGGACCAGCCGGCGCAGCAGCGCCGAGCCGAGCCCGCGGCGCTGCCAGTCGTCACGCACCAGCAGCGCCGCCTCGGCCTCGTCCCCCTCGCCGAGCAGGTTGGCCATGGCGACCACCGACTCCGCCGCCCGGTCGGAGCCGGTGGTCGTGGCGAGCAGGGTCAACCCACGGGCCGGCTCCAGCAGCCGGCGCAGCCGGGCCGGCGCGGGCAGCGCGGCGCCGCCCAGGTAACGGCGCTGCCGGCTGCGCGCCGAGCAGCCGTCGTGCAGGTCGAGCACGCCCGGCAGGTCGTCGGCGACCGCCGGCCGTACGGCCAGTTCGGCGCCGTCGGGCAGGACCACGGTGACCTGCTCGGCGGCCCGGCGCACCACGCTCGCCGCCAGCTCGACCAGCGCCTGGGCGCGGGCGTACTCGGCGGGGGTGAACTCCGGCGCCGCCCGGCGCAGGGTGAACGTGCCGCCGCCCGGGTCGGCCAGCCGCATCGTGGTGTCGGTGATCCCAGCGCTGGCCGCCTCGTCCGGTCGCCACGTGACCGTGTCCGCGCCGAGCAGCGCGCGCAGCACCTCGCCCGTCGCGTCCGGGTCGCGGACCAGCCGGTTGGCCAGGCCGAGCACCCGGGTGGGCTGGTCGGCCAGCCCGCGCGCCTCGCTGCGCGCCACCCAGCAGTCCCGCCCACGGCCACGCTCGACGGCGGCCACCAGCTCGGCCTCGCCCAGCGCGTCCGGCGCGTCGACGAGGAAGTCGTCGACCGCGCCTCGCTCGGTGGTGTGCACCTGCACGGCGAGGATGTTGACCCCGCGCAGGGCCAGGCTCGCCGTGAGCACCGACAGATAGCCCGGTCGGTCGTCCACGGTCGCTCGGATCCGCCACAACGTCATGGTTGGCTCCCTTCCCCGCTACCACCATGGCCGCCGGCTGTTGCCGGCCGATTGCTCCGGGGTGACGGCTGCCGACCGGTGGCACAGCTCACGTCGCGGGCGCGAACCGGCTCAGGAGCCGACGGTCACCGACGGCGTGCCCACCAGGTCGAGCCGGTCGCCGAGGATCACCGCGCTGGCCCGCACCAGCTGGGCCAGCCGGTCGACCTCGGTGGAGTGGAACGCGGCGGCGGTGAGCGGGTCGGTGTGCTCGCGGGCCACCACCAGGACCAGGCCGGCCCGCCCGAACGGCGCGACCGCGTAGTGGGTGCCGTCGGGCGTCGTCATCGACCGGGCGCGCAGCGGCGTCACCTCCGGCAGCTGCGGCGGTACGGGGGCCCGCCAGCTGGCGTGCCCGACGGTCGCGTCCCCGCCACCGGCTCGGGACGCCCAGTCCACCGGGACCACCGCGGCCACCGCCCAGTCGGCGGCGAGCAGCCCGGGCACCGCGTCGACCAGGGTGGCCAGCCCGTCGGCCGGGTTCGCCGCGACCTGGGCCAGCAGCTCGGCGTCCTGGCCGGTGGTGGTGGGCGCGCCGATCGCCCGCCACACCCCGTCCACCCGGACGCCCGGGATCGCCCCGAGACCGGCCAGCATCCGCTCCACCCGGGCGGCGCCCGGCCAGACCACGGTGAAGTCGTCGACCGCCCGCCCGCCGAGCCGTTCCAGCACCACCACCTGGACGATGTCCGCACCGGAGACGCCCAGGGTGCGGGCCACCTGACCGAGGGTGCCGGGACGGTCCGGCAGGGTGACCCGAAGACGCAGCAGCATGGTTGTCCCTCCGCTCGGCGGGCCGGCGGTGGTGGCCGGCAGGCTGGGCACCAGCCTGCTCGTTGCCCATTTCGTCCCTGTTGCCGCGGCATGTCCCGGGAGCAAAATCCGACCTTGACAACATGGCGGAGCTGCCATCAACTATTCGGATGAGCGATCCGGCCGTCGACGCGCTCCGGCCGGGGGCCACCCCCGCCACCCCCACCGGTGCCGACCCCTCCCGATCGGCCGCCACCGATCCGGGCGACAGCGGCGAGGCCGCGACGCCGGCCGGGCTGGATCTCGACCGGCTCGCCCGCTACCTCGCCGCCCACCGGCCCGACCTGGCCGGCGGCCCGCTGCGGGCCCAGTTGATCGCCGGCGGCAAATCCAACCTCACCTACCTGCTGCGCGTCGGCGAGCGTGAGGTGGTGCTGCGCCGCCCGCCGCTCGGGCACGTGCTGGCCACCGCCCACGACATGGGCCGGGAGTTCCGGGTGATCTCCGCGCTGGCTCCGACCGACGTGCCGGTGCCCGGGGCGCTGCTGCTCTGCGCCGACCCGGAGGTGATCGGCGCGCCGTTCTACCTGATGGAGCGGGTGGCCGGCGAGGTCCTGCGCACCCGGGCACAGACCGACCCGCTCGGCGACGAGCGGCGTCGGGAACTGGCGATGTCGATGATGGACACCCTCGCCGCGCTGCACCGGGTGGAGCCGGCGTCGGTCGGGCTCGGCGACTTTGGCCGCCCGGAGGGCTACCTGGCGCGTCAGGTGCGCCGGTGGGCGGGGCAGCTGGACCGCTCCCGCAGTCGGCCGCTGCCCGGCATCGACGAACTGCGTGACCGGCTGGCAGCGACCGTGCCCGAGGGCGCCAACGCGGGCCGGATCGTGCACGGCGACTACCGGCTCGACAACCTCCTGGCCACCGTCGACCCGGTGGCGGTCCGCGCGGTGCTCGACTGGGAGATGGCGACCCTCGGCGACCCGCTGGCCGACCTGGGCCTGCTGCTGACCTACTGGGACGTGCTCGGCGGCAGCGAGTCGGCCGCCGGCAACCCGGTCGCCGACGGGCTCGGCCCGCGAGCCGGCTTCCCCACCGGCGCCGAGCTGATCGAGCGCTACGCCGGTCGCAGCGACGTCGACGTCGGCCCGCTGCACTGGCACATCGCGCTCGGCTGCTTCAAGCTCGCGGTGATCTGCGAGGGGATCCACTATCGGCACACGCTCGGGCAGACGCTCGGCGAGGGATTCGACCGGATCGGCGAGATGGTGGCACCGCTGGTCGCGTACGGGCTGACCGCCGCCGGGGAGCGCTGATGGACTTCGCGTACGACAGCCGCACCGAGGAGCTGCGGGCCGAGCTGGCCGCCTTCCTCACCGAGCACGTCTACCCGGCCGAGCCGGTGCACGCCGAGCAGGTTGCCGCGGCCGGTGACCCGTGGGCGCGGTCTCCGGTGCTCGCCGAGCTGAAGGTCGAGGCGCGCAAGCGCGGGCTGTGGAACCTCTTCCTCCCCGACCGGCGCTTCGGTGCCGGGCTGACCAACCTCCAGTACGCCCCGCTCGCCGAGCTGACCGGGCGCAGCCCGCACCTGGCGCCCGAGGCGCTCAACTGCGCCGCGCCGGACACCGGCAACATGGAGCTGCTCGCCGAGTTCGGCTCCGCGCAGCAGCGGGAGCGCTGGCTGCTGCCCCTGCTGGAGGGGGAGATCCGCTCGGCGTTCTGCATGACCGAGCCGGACGTCGCCTCCTCGGACGCCACCAACATCGCCACCCGGATCACCCGCGACGGCGACCACTACGTGATCAACGGGCGGAAGTGGTGGTCGTCCGGGGCGATGGACCCGCGCTGCGAGATCTTCATCGTGATGGGCAAGACCGACCCGGACGCCGAGCGGCACCGCCAGCAGAGCATGGTGCTGGTCCCCCGGGACACCCCGGGCGTCACGGTGCGGCGGGGCATGACGGTCTTCGGCTACTCCGACGCGTCGCACGGCGGGCACGCCGAGATCGACTTCACCGACGTACGGGTGCCGGTGGAGAACCTGGTCGGCGCCGAGGGCGGCGGCTTCGCCATCGCCCAGGCCCGGCTCGGCCCGGGCCGGATCCACCACTGCATGCGCCTGATCGGGATGGCCGAGCGGGCGCTGGAGCTGCTCTGCCGGCGAGCCACCGAGCGGATCGCGTTCGGCCGGCCCCTCGCCGAGCAGGGTGTGGTCCGCGAGTGGATCGCCGAGTCCCGGGTCCGCATCGAGCAGGCCCGGCTGCTGGTCCTCAAGACCGCCTGGTTGATGGACACCGTCGGCAACAAGGGCGCGCACACCGAGATCCAGGCCATCAAGATCGCCACGCCGGCGATGGCCGAGTGGGTGATCGACAAGGCCATCCAGGGGTACGGCGGCGCCGGGGTCAGTCAGGACACTCCACTCGCCGCCCTCTGGGCGCAGACCCGCACCCTCCGCCTGGCCGACGGCCCCGACGAGGTCCACCGCGCCTCCCTGGCCCGCCGCGAACTCCGCCGCTGGTCCCCCACCCCCGCCTGACCCCGAACAGCCACACCGCCCCGCCCCGCCCCGCCCCGCCCCGCCCCGGAAGATCGTGCTGCATCCCGGATGTAGTGGCCTCGGCCCGCGCAGCACCCCACTACATCCAGGATCGAGCGCGATCTTCGGCCGAGCGTCCGGCGATCCCGAGGTTTGCGGCGCGATATGCCCGATCCGTCGCCGGCAAGCTCATGATCAGCGGCCGGGGTCGGGGCAGACGCGGGGGCGGGGTCAGGCGCTGGCGCGTTCGATCAGTTGGGTGTCGAGCAAAATGTGGGGGGCGGGGAGTTCGTCACCGCGGATCCGGGCGACCAGCAGCCGGGCCATCTGCCGACCCATCTCCTCCACCGGCTGGAAGACCGTGGTCAGCGGCGGGTCGGCCTGCCGGGCGATCGGCGCGTCATCGAAGCCGACCACCGCGACGTCCTCCGGCACCCGTCGACCGGCCTCGCGCAGGGTACGCAGCGCGCCGAAGGCCATCAGGTCGGAGGCGACGAAGACCGCGTCCAGCTCGGGACAGACCTCCAGCAGCCGGCGCATGCAGGCCGCGCCGCTCTCCTCGCTGAAGTCGCCGTACGTGATGAGGTCCGGGTTGACGGTGCCCACGGCGGCCCGGACGGCCTCGGTGTAGCCGGTCAGGCGGGCGAGGCCGGCGCCCATGTCCTGCGGGCCGGCGATGGTGGCGATCCGCCGCCGGCCGCGGCCGGCCAGGTGTTCCACCGCGTGCCGGGCGCCGCCGACGTTGTCGACGTCGACGAACCAGGCCGGCTGCGCCTCGGGTTGCAGCATCCGCGCCGGCCGCCCGCCGAGCACCGCGGGCAGGCCCCGCTCCTCGAGCAGGGTGGGCAGCGGGTCGGAGTCGTGCAGGGAGAGCAGCAGTACGCCGTCGACGTGCTGGTTGGTCAGGTGGTGCTCGACCCGCTCCCGCTCCACCGGCGACTGGGCCATCGCCAGCCAGAGCTGCATCGGCGTCTCCAGCAGGGCGGAGCTGATGCCGCGCACGATCGCCGCGAAGAACGGCTCGGTGAAGATCCGTTCGCCGGACTCCGAGACGACCAGCGCGACGGAGTCGGTCCGCTGGGTGACCAGCGCCCGGGCCGCCCGGTTCGGCACGTACCCCAGCTCGGCGATGGCCTGCTGCACCGCGGCCCGGGCCTCCGGACTCACCTGCGGGGAGCCGTTGACCACGCGGGAGACCGTTCCGCGCCCCACACCGGCACGGGCAGCGACCGCGTCGAGGGTCGGGCGCCCGAGCGACCGGGTGCGCTGCGTTGTCATCGTCTGCTCCTCCGACGTCGGGTCGTCCCGACGTCCACCCGCGCGGGGGCGGACGTCGGGGCCGCCCGTTGGTGGCTGGCCCTCGCCTATTGTGCGGCCAGACCGTTGCGTCGGATCACCTCGGCGTACCACCTGGCGCTGGACTTGGGGATGCGGTTCTGGCTGTCGTAGTCGACGTAGATCATGCCGAACCGCTTGGTGTAACCCCAGGCCCACTCGAAATTATCCATCAATGACCAGGCGAAGTAGCCGGCCAGGGGCACGCCGGCGCCGATCGCGGCGTGCGCGGCACGCAGATGGGCGTCGAAGTACGCCAGACGGTCGATGTCGTCGACCCGCCCGTCCACCACCTCGTCGACGAAGGCCGAGCCGTTCTCGGTCACGTAGAGCGGCAGGTCGGTGTACTCCTCGTGCACCCGGCGCAGGGTCTCCACCAGGCCGGGGGCGTCGATCTCCCAGTTCATGTCGGTGACCGGCACGCCCCGGTGGACGAACCGGACGTCCTCGCTTCCCGGCCAGCAGGACGCCGCCGGCCCGCCCGGCTCGGCCGACGAGGCCGACGAGGCCGACGAGGCTGGCGCGACCGGCGCGGCCACCACGTGCCGGCTGTAGTAGTTGATGCCGACCAGGTCGAGCGGGCTGGCGATGGTGGCCAGGTCACCGTCGCGCACGTGGCCGAAGTCGGTCACCTCGCGCAGGTCGGCCAGCAGGTCCGCCGGGTACGCCCCGCGCAGCAGCGGGTCGAGGAAGAACCGGTTCGCCAGCGCGTCGATCCGCCGCGCCGCGTCCCGGTCGGCGGGCGCGTCGCTCGCCGGCGTGACCGGGTAGAGGTTGACCGTCACGCCGACCTCGGCCTGTGGCCGGGCCGCGCGCAGCGCCTGCACGGCCAGGCCGTGGCCGAGCATCAGGTGGTGCCCGGCCCGGACCGCCTCGGCGCCGTTGGTACGGCCCGGCGCGTGCACCCCGGAGCCGTAGCCGAGGAATGCCGAGCACCACGGCTCGTTGAGGGTGGTCCAGTGCCGCACCCGGTCGCCGAGCGCCTCCGCGACCAGCGCGGTGTAGTCGGCGAACCGGGCCGCGGTGTCCCGGGCCGGCCATCCCCCGGCGTCCTCCAGCGGCTGCGGCAGGTCCCAGTGGTAGAGGGTCAGCCACGGCTCGATCCCGTGCCCCAGCAGCTCGTCGAGGAGCCGGCGGTAGAAGTCGAGCCCGGCCGGGTTGGCGGGGCCGGCGCCGCCGGGCTGCACCCGGGGCCAGGAAACCGAGAACCGGTACGCGTTGAGGCCCAGCCCGGCCATCAACGCGACGTCCTCGCCGAGCCGGTGGTAGTGGTCGCAGGCCACGTCGCCGGTGTGCCCGCCGACCACCCGGCCGGCGGTGTGGCTGAAGGTGTCCCAGATGGACGGCGTGCGACCGTCCTCGGCGGCCGCCCCCTCGATCTGGTACGCCGCGGTCGCCGCGCCCCACCGGAAGCCGGGCGGAAACCTCAGCGCCGGCCCGTGGTCGAGAACGCCGACGGCGGGCGGGCTGGCGGGGTTGCTCACGACTTGACGGCACCTTCCATGATCCCGCCGATGATCTGGCGGCCGAACAGGACGAACACGATCAGCAACGGCAGGGTCGCGAGGGCCGTGCCGGCGAAGAGCGCGGTGTAGTCGGTCTGGTAGAGACCGGACGAGAGGATCTTGAGGGAGTACTGCACCGTCGGGGTGTCCGGGGTCAGCACGATGAACGGCCAGAGAAACTCGTTCCAGGTCTGCATGAAGGTCAGCAGTCCGAGGATCGCCGCGGCCGGACGCAGCGCGGGCAGCACCACGTTCCAGTAGATCCGCCAGGTCGAACAGCCGTCGAGGCGGGCCGCCTCGATCAGCTCGTCGCTGATCGCGGACATCGCGTACTGGCGCATCATGAACACGCCGAAGCCCTGGACCAGGAACGGCACGATGACGGCCTGCAGGGTGCCGGTCCACTCCAGCTCGACCATCATCAGGTAGAGCGGAATGATCCCGAGCTGGGTCGGCACCATCATGGTCAGCACGATCACCAGGAGCAGACCGTTGCGGCCGCGGAACCGGAGCTTGGCGAACGCGAAGCCGGCCAGGCTGGAGAAGAAGATCACCGAGACGGTGACGATGCTCGACACCACGGCCGAGTTGACCAGGCCGTAGATGAACGCGGCGTCCTCGTTGGCGAGCATCCGCTCGATGTTCTCGAAGAGCATTCCGCCCGGCGTGGGCGGCATCTCGTAGACGGCGCTGTTGTCCCGCGAGGCGATGATGAACGACCAGACGATCGGGAAGATCGACAGTACGCAGCCGATGACCAGCGCGAAGTAGGTCAGCGGGCTGGCCTGCCAGAGCCTGCCGCCCGGCGTGCCGCGCCGTCGACGGCGCTTGGGGTCCTCCGGTAGCGGCGCGACAGATCGAGGGAGGGCCTGGGTGGTGGTCACTTCTTCTCCCCCTTCACCGAGCGCCGGACGAGCGCAAAGTTGATCAGCGCGAAGATGACGATCATCAGGAAGAGCAGCCAGGACATCGCCGCGCCGTAGCCGTACTCGGCGTTGCCGGTGAACGTCTGCTCGTAGATGTACATGGCCAACGTCTGGAACTCGTGCTCCGCGCCGCCGCGCACCATTCCGTGGCCGTACATCAGCGGCTCGGTGAAGATCTGGAAGCCACCGATCGTGGAGATGATGACCGTGAAGACGATGGTCGGGCGGATCAGCGGCACGGTGATCTGCCAGAACTGTCGCCACGCCGAGGCGCCGTCCAATGAGGCCGACTCGTAGAGGTCCTTCGGGATGGCCTGCATGGCGCCGAGGTAGATCAGGGCGTTGTAGCCGGTCCAGCGCCAGTCGACCATGAAGGCGATCGCCAGCCAGGAGGCGTACCGGTTGTCGCGCCAGGCCACGGGGTCGACGCCGACGCTGCCGAGCAGCCAGTTCACCAGGCCGTACCGGTCGGCGAAGATCAGCGCGA
Organism: Micromonospora sp. NPDC051006; assembly: GCF_044456245.1. Taxonomy (NCBI): domain Bacteria; kingdom Bacillati; phylum Actinomycetota; class Actinomycetes; order Micromonosporales; family Micromonosporaceae; genus Micromonospora; species Micromonospora sp. NPDC051006. Next base: position 116,880 of record NZ_JBITFP010000009.1, on the reverse strand, counting down.
AGATGATGCCGACCGCCGCGACCGAGGTGATGTTCGGGACGACGATGCCCATGCGCAGCAGGGTGCGGCCGCGCATCTGACGGTTCATCAGGTTGGCGAGCAGGAGCGCCACGATGAGCTGCGGCACCGTGCTCAGCAGGAAGATGCCCACCGTGTTGTACGCGGCGTTCCAGAACTGCGCGTCCACCAGCAGGTCGCGGTAGTTCTCCAGCCCCGCGTACTCGCGGGTGCCACTGAGCAGCTCGTAGTCGAAGAGCGAGACGTAGACCGTGTAGAGCAGCGGAAAGAGACCGAAGATCCCGAACAGGACGAAGAATGGCGCGACGTAGAGGTAGGGCGAGTACTTGAGGTCCCAGCGGCCGAGCCGGTACGAGGAGCGGCGGGGCTCTGGTCGCTGGCGGGGTGGCGTGGCGGTCCGCCGTGGCGGCGCCGCGCCGACAGTGGAGCTCATGGCAGGTCCTTCCGGGAAAAGGGGAGCGGCCTCGGCGGCGCCCACACCCTGCCGGGGACCGAGCGCCGCCGCCGGCTCACGGCACGTCGTGTCCGTGAGCCGGCGGGTCACCGGCGGATCAGGCGACGGCCTTCTTGGCCTCGTTCATCGCCTTGGTCCACGCGGCGTCCGACCTGGTCTGGCCGCGCTCGGCCGCCTGCATCTGCGGCTCGACGATGGTCTCCCAGACCTGCTGGTGCTTGGCGCCGAGGAAGACCGGCTTCATGTTCTTGACGCTGTCACCGAAGATCTGACCGATCGGGGCGCCACTGAAGTACTCGCTCGTCTTGCCCTTGAAGGCGGGGTCCTCGATGCCCGGGATGCTGGAGGGCATCGCGCCGGCCTCGTTGAACGCCGCCAGGTGGCCCTCCTTGCTGGTCAGGTACTTGGCCAGCAGGTACGCCTCCTTCGGGTGCTTGGTCTGCGCCGGGACGGCGAGGTAGGAGCCGCCCCAGTTGCCGCCGCCGCCCGGGATCTTGGCGATGTCCCACTTGCCGGCGTTGGTCGGGCCGGAACGCTGGGCGATGATGCCCTCGGTCATCCAGGCCGGGCAGGGGATCGTGGCGAAGGCGTTGTTCTTGAACGCGGCGTCCCAGTCGGCGCTCCAGCGCTGCGCCTTGGCGGTCAGCCCGTCGGCGGCCATCTGCAGACCCAGGTCCCACGCCCTGCGGACGACCGGGTTGGTGTCACCGATGAACTTGTTCTCCTTGTCGAAGAAGAACGTCTCGGAGTTCTGCATGACGTACGGCTGCATCAGGCTGGTGGCGCTGTCCAGCCACGCCGCCTTGACCTTGCCGCTGTTCTTGAACTGACGGCCCAGCGCGACGTAGTCGTCCCAGGTGCTGATCTTCTGGGAGACCGCGTCCCGCTCGGTGGGCAGGCCCGCCTGCTGGAACAGGTCCTTGCGGTAGCACATGGCCAGGCCGCCGACGTCGGTGCCGAGCCCGATCAGCTTCTTGCCGTCCGGCGTCATCGCGTTGTTCCACTTCCACTCCGGGAAGTTGGACTTCAACTCGCTGGCGCCGAGGTCGAGCAGGTTGCTGAACTTGTCGTGGTTCTGCACGTACTGGAGCAGCACACCCTCTTCCAGACCGACCACGTCACCGGCGCCGCTGCCCGCCGCGAGCCACTGCACCAGCTTCGGCTGGAAGTCCCGCAGCTCGCCCATCTTCTGGTGCTCGACCTTGATGTTCGGGTTGGCCGCCTCGAAGTCCTTGATGGCCTTGTCGTACCCGAAGTTGGAGAAGGTCTGGAGGACGAGCTTGACCTGCCCGTTCTCGCCACCTGCCCCGTCGTCGTTCTTCTTGCTGCACGCGGTGCTGCCGAGGGCCACGCCCACGGCGATCGCGACGACCGCGGCAGTGCGGAGCTGGCGCCTGATGACGCTCATCCCTGACCCCTCTCAGGTGGGTGATTCGTGTGGTGGTTCCGGTGCCTGGCTGTGCGGGCTCTCCGGTCGCTGAACCCGCGTGGCGGCTACCTGCCCGCCCCCGAGCCGCGCATCGGGCAGTGCTGACGCTCACGCATCGGGAGCGCTCCCATGAGATTGCGGGCACGTGTCGAGAGTGTCAATAGAGCCTTGGGAGCGTTCCCAATTTGTTACCGGCACCCGCCGCGCGCGGTGACCGGCCGAGGGCACGCGGGACCGGCCGCCACCGGGGCGGCCGTGCTCAGCGGATCAGCAGAAGCGGCGCAGCAGGGTGCCGGCACGCCCGGCGTCGAACGCGCCCGGATCGAAGCCGGCGCCGGCCCAGTCCCGCATGGAACGATGCTCCGGATGGCCCGGATCGGCCAGCGCGACGAGCAGCCCCTGGTAGCCGGGCGCACCACCGACGTCCTCCGGCGGGCCGGCCCGCTCACCGTCCAGACAGGTCGGATAGCGCTCTTCCGGGTCGGCGGTGACCGCGTCCTCGACCACCAGGTCGTGCTCCCACCAGTCACCGAAGTCGTAGGTGTACTGGAACCGGCTGCCCTTGCCGAGCACCGCGTCGAGCCGGACGTCGAGCTCGTCGTGCAGCGCCAGCTCGCCGTCCGGGTCGGGCTCGCCGTACTGGAGCCCGTCGATCTCGAACGAGTGCAGGTGGCAGTCGCGCCAACCCATCGCGTGCTGGATCACCCGGTGCAGCCGGTCGAGGGTGTAGCCGGCCGGCACCAGCACCCGGCGCCACACCGGCGGACGGACCCCGGCCAGGGAGATCCTCAGCTGGAAGATCTGACGCGGCATGCTGTCTCATCCCCCCTCGCTAAGCTGCGAGCATGATCTGCGGAGCGTGCCGGGCGAAGCGGCACGGCGACTGTCGGGGTCGGAACTGGTGCGACTGCCAGCACCGTACCCCCCGACCGACCCCTCCGGTCACCGGTCCGGCCAGCGAATGAGCGTCGGAATCCCGATCGACCGGATCTGGCCGGCGGGCGCCTCGGACCCGCTCGACGACGCCGCGCTGACCACCCTCTACGGACGGGCCGACCGGCCGCACCTTCGGGTGAACTTCGTGTCCAGCCTCGACGGCGCGGTGGCCCTGGACGGCTACTCCGCCGGGCTCTCCGGCGAGCCGGACAAGCGGATCTTCGGCCTGCTGCGGATGCTCTGCGACGCGCTGGTGGTGGCCGCCGGGACGCTGCGCCACGAGGGTTACCGCGCGCTGCGGCTGGACGAGCGACGCCGAGCCTGGCGTCGCGAGCACGGCCTGCCCGAGTACCCGACGCTGGTGGTGGTCTCCGGCGGGCTCGACCTCGATCCGACCCAGCCCGTCTTCGCCGACGCGCCGGTGCGGCCGGTGGTGCTCACCCGCGCCGACGCCGTACCTCCGCCCGGGCTCGCCGAGGTGGCCGACCTGGTGCGCTGCGGCACCGACCGGGTGGACCTCGTCGCCGGCCTCGCCGAGCTGCGGCGGCGCGGCCTCGACCAGTTGCTCTGCGAGGGTGGGCCGCAGCTCTTCGGCGCCCTCACCGGAGCCGACCTGGTGGACGAGCTGTGTCTCACCGTCGCCCCGCTGCTCGCCGGCCCCGGCCCGGGCCGGATCACCGCGGGCGAGGCCTCCCCGCCGCGCAGTCTCGCGCTGCGGCACGTCCTGGCCGCCGGCGACGGGGTGCTGATGCTGCGCTACGCCCGGCACTGACGGCGCGGCGGTCGCCGTACCCGGATCGGCACGCACGGTGCCGGTCTCGTGACGCTGCGACCGGCGGGGCCGCGCACCGGCGTGGCGTCCGCCGCGTCGCGTGGCAACCTGTCGTACTACTCGGGCAGGATGCAGGACGTGTGCCCCGACCGCGATGACCAGCCGACCGGAGTTGCCTGATGACCGATGACGGGTTCGACGGCCCGGGCGAGGTGGTCGGCCGCGTGCTCGGCACCGCCGACGCCACCCCGCTGCAGTTCTGGACGGCCGTGGCACCCGGCAGCTACCTCCAGCTCGACGACGTGGTGGTCACCCGGCGCGAGCTGCCCGACCGGGAGCCGGTGACCATCGCCGGAGTGGTCACCCAGGTGCGGGCCCGGCACGAGGGCGCCCAGTTCGACTCCGACGTCTTCGCCATCGCCGACGGCACCCTGCCCGCCCAGGTGCAGGAGGCGGCCGAGGTGACCACCACCCGGGTCGACCCGGAGTTCTACGTACCGCCGACGCCGGGTGCGGTGGTACACCGCGCCGAAGGCGACGCCCGGGCCCGGGCGCTGCACTTCGACCGGATGGAGCGGCGGATCCCGATGGGGATGGGTCGCGACGGGGTGCCGGTCTACCTCAACGCCGACTTCCTCGACGGCAGCCGCGGCGCGCACGTCTCCATCTCCGGCATCTCCGGCGTGGCCACCAAGACCAGCTTCGCCACCTTCCTGCTCTACTCGGTCTTCCGCTCGGGCGTGCTCGGCGGCGACGCCGTCAACGCCAAGGCGCTCATCTTCAACGTCAAGGGCGAGGACCTGCTCTTCCTCGACCACCCCAACACCCGGCTCGACGACGCCACCCGCGCCGGCTACGCCAAGCTCGGGCTCGACGCCGGCGCCTTCCCCGACGTCCGGGTCTACGCCCCGCCCCGGGTCGGCGATTCGTCGGGCACCCCCGACGTGAGCAGCCGGCTCACCGGCGTCGACAGCTTCTACTGGACGCTCAGCGAGTTCTGCGCCGACCGGCTGCTGCCCTACGTCTTCGCCGACGCCGACGACGAACGCCAGCAGTACACGATGGTGGTCCACTCCGTCGCCGCCCACCTGGCCCGCTACGCCCAGCCCGCCGACGGCGGGGTGAGCATCGACGGGGTCCGCCTCGGCACCTACGCCGACCTGGTCGACCACGTCGTCGAGCAGCTCAACGACGACGAGACCCGCTCCGACTGGGCCGGCAGCGCGGTCGGGCTCGGCACCGTCAACGCGTTCGCCCGGCGGCTGATCGGCAGCAAGAAGGACCTCGGCCGGCTGATCCGGGGCGACCTGGCCACCCGCCGCCCGCACAGCATCAACACCACCGAGAGCGCCCAGGTCACCGTGGTCGACCTGCACAACCTGCCCGACCGCGCCCAGCGGTTCGTGGTCGGCGTGACGCTGAAGAGCGAGTTCGAGCGCAAGGAGAAGGCGGGCACCGCCAAGCCGCTGCTCTTCGTCGTCCTCGACGAGCTGAACAAGTACGCCCCCCGGGAGGGCTCCTCCCCCATCAAGGAGGTGCTGCTCGACATCGCCGAGCGGGGCCGCTCACTGGGCGTGATCCTCGTCGGCGCGCAGCAGACGGCGAGCGAGGTCGAGCGGCGCATCGTCACCAACTCGGCGATCCGGGTGGTCGGCCGCCTCGACCCGGCCGAGGCGTCCCGACCGGAATACGGCTTCCTGCCGCCGGCCCAGCGTCAGCGGGCGCTGCTGGCCAAGCCGGGCACCATGTTCGTCAACCAACCGGACATCCCGGTGCCGCTCTGCCTGGAGTTCCCGTTCCCGGCCTGGGCGACCCGGGTCAGCGAGGCGGGCCGGGCACCGTCGCAGACCCTCCGCTCGATCACCCAGTCCGCGGACCCGTTCGCGGTGGTGGGCACCGGCGGCGGCAGCGACGACGACATCCCGTTCTAGGTGAGCATCAGCGGAGGGCGGGCACCGGTGAGCGCGAACGAAGGGCGGGCACGGTGAAGATCCTGCACACCTCGGACTGGCACGTCGGCAAGGTCCTCAAGGGCCAGTCCCGGGCCGAGGAGCACAAGGCGGTGCTGGCCGGCGTGATCGAGATCGCCCGTGCCGAACGGCCCGACCTGGTCATCGTCGCCGGTGACCTCTACGACACCGCCGCGCCGACGCCCGAGGCGACCCGGCTGGTGACCCGGGCGCTGACCGCGTTGCGCCGCACCGGCGCGGACGTGGTCGCGATCGGCGGCAACCACGACAACGGCGCCGCGCTCGACGCGCTGCGCCCCTGGGCCGAGGCCGCCGGGATCACCCTGCGCGGCAGCGTCCGGGAGAGTCCCGACGAGCATGTGATCGACGGCAGCACCGCCGGTGGCGAGCGGTGGCGGTTGGCCGCGCTGCCGTTCCTCTCCCAGCGCTATGCCGTCCGCGCGGTGGAGATGTACGAGCTGACCGCCGCCGAGGCGAACCAGACGTACGCCGACCACCTGGGCCGGGTGCTCGGCCGGCTCACCGAGGGCTTTCACGAGCAGGACCGGGTGCACCTGGTCACCGCGCACCTGACGGTGACCGGCGCGGCGGCCGGCGGCGGCGAGCGGGACGCGCACACCGTGCTCGGCTACGCGGTGCCCGCGACGGTTTTCCCGGCCACCGCGCACTACGTCGCGCTGGGCCACCTGCACCGCGCGCAGCGGGTCGAGGGCCCCTGCCCGGTGCGCTACAGCGGCAGCCCGCTCGCGGTCGACTTCGGCGAGCAGGAGAACGTCCCGTCGGTGACCATCGTCGAGGTCACCGCGAGCACCGCCGCCCGGGTCCGGGAGGTGCCGGTGAGCGCGGCGGCCACCCTGCGTACCGTCCGCGGCACGCTCGCCCAGCTCGCCGAGGTGGAGCAGCCGGACGCCTGGCTGCGGGTCTTCGTCCGCGAGCAGCCCCGGGCGGGCCTGCGCGAGGAGGTGCAGGAGCTGCTGCCCCGGGCGCTGGAGATCCGGATCGATCCCGAGCTGGTGCCCGCACCGGGCAGTGGCACCCGCGTCGCACAACGCTCCGGGCGCTCACCGCGCGAGCTCTTCGCCGACTACCTGCAGAGCCGGGGCCACGCCGACGACGGCGTCCAGGAACTCTTCGACGAGCTCTTCGAGGAGGTCGACCGCTGATGCGACCGATACGGCTGGACATGGCCGGCTTCACCGTCTTCCGCGAGGAGACCACCGTCGACTTCACCGACGCCGACTTCTTCGCGCTGGTCGGCCCGACCGGTTCGGGCAAGTCGACGGTGCTGGACGCGATCTGCTTCGCCCTCTACGGCACGGTGCCCCGCTGGGGTGGCACCCGGGGCCTGGGCAACGCGCTCGCGCCGTCGACGGCCGAGGCCCGGGTGCGGCTGGTCTTCGAGTCCGGCGGGGCCCGCTACGTGGCCACCCGGGTGGTCCGGCGGGACAGCCGGGGCAACGTGAAGACCGCCAACGCCGGGTTGCAGCTGATGCCGCCCGGCTTCGACGTCACCAAGCTGGAGACCGGGTTGAGCCCGGAGGATCTCGGTGAGGTGGTGGCGGGCACCCCGGCCGAGATGGACGAGGCGGTGCTGGAGGCGGTGGGGCTGCCCTACGAGCAGTTCACCAGCTGCGTGGTGCTGCCGCAGGGCCAGTTCGCCGACTTCCTGCACGCCAAGCCGGCCACCCGGCAGCAGATCCTGGTCAACCTGCTCGGCCTCGGCGTCTACGAGGAGGTGCAGAAGCAGGCCACCGCCCGCGCGGCGCAGGCCGAGGCGAAACTGGAGGGGGTCGACCAACTACTGGCCGGGCTCACCGACGTCGACGACGAGGCGCTCGATCGGGCCACCGGTCAGGTCGAGCGGATGAGCGAGCTGGCCGCGGCGGTGACCGCCGCCGTACCCGAGCTGGAGGCGGCCCGGGCGGCGGCGCGGGAGGCGACGGCGGCGCTGACCGCCCTCGACGCCGAGCTGACCGTGCTGGACGCGGTCCGGGCGCCGGCCGGGGTCGCCGAGGTGGCCCGGGCAGTGACCGACGCGCGCGCCGAGGCCGACGCGGCGGCGAACGCGGTGTCGCTGGCCGAGGAGCGCGAGGAGAAGCTCCGCGGCGAGCTGGCCGCCGCCGGCGACGAGAGCGCCCTGCGGCTGCAGCTGCGCGGGTACGCCGACCGGGAGAAGCTGGCCGGCGAGGCGGAGGTGGTCCGGGCGGCGATGGCCGCGGCCACCACCGAGCACGACGCGGCCGTCCGGGCGCTGACCGAGGCGCGAGCCGCGGCCGAGCGGGCCGAGGAGGGGCTGACGGCGGCGTTCCGGGCCCACGAGGAGGCGAAGGCCACCGATCAGGCGGTGGCGCTGCGGGCGCACCTGGTCGACGGCGGGCCCTGCCCGGTCTGCGAGCAGGTCGTCCCCCGGGTGCCGGCGGTGCCGGCCGGTTCGGCGGTGGCCGGGGCGGTCGAGGCCGGCAAGGCCGCCCGGGTGGCCAGCGAGGCGGCCAAGCGGGTGCTGCAGGAGCGCGACACCGCCGCCCGCGAGCTGGAGCGGGTGCTGGTGCAGGCCCGGACCCGGCAGGAGCAGTTGGACGCCCGGCTCGCCGAGCTGGACGGGCAGCTCGCCGGGGCCGCCACCGCCGAGGCGTTGCGAGATCAGCTGGCCGAGCACGCCCGGCTACGGCGGGCGCTGGACGAGGCGGCCACGGCGGTGCGGGCCGGTCGGGACGCCGCGCGGCGGGCCCGCGGCGCGGTGGACACCGCCGAGGAGCGGCTACGGGCGGCGTGGCGGCGCTTCGACTCCGTCCGGGACGGGCTGGCCCGGTTCGGGCCGCCGGCCGCCGACCGGGACGACGTCGCCGGCGCGTGGCGCACCCTAGCCGACTGGGCTGACGCGCAGGCGCGGCGCCGCCGGTCGGAGCGCGATGGCCTGGCGGCGGCGGTCGCCGAGGCCGACGGCGCGGCCACGACCGTGGCGCAGCGCATCGGTGGCATCTTCGCCGACGCCGGGCTGCCCGCCCCGGACGACCCGGTGCGTGCCGCCGCGGTCGCGCTCGAGCGGGCCGAGGCCGACCGGCGCCGGCTGGTTGAACGCCGCGAACAGGCCGCCGAGCTGCGCGAACAGCGGGCCGGACACGAGCGCCGGGCGCAGGTGGCCCGGGCGCTCGCCAGCCACCTGCGGGCCAACAACTTCGAGCGGTGGCTGCTGGCCGAGGCGTTGGACCTGCTCGTCGACGGAGCGTCCCGGATCCTGCGGGAACTCTCGGGCGGCCAGTACGACCTGATGCACGACAAGGGTGAGTTCTTCGTCGTCGACCACCACGACGCCGGGCTGCGCCGGGCCGTGCGCACCCTCTCCGGCGGCGAGACGTTCCAGGCGTCGCTGGCCCTGGCGCTGGCGCTCTCCGAGCAGCTCGCCGGGATGTCCACCACGGCGGCGAGCCTGGAGTCGATCGTCCTGGACGAGGGCTTCGGCACGCTCGACGCGGCCACTCTGGACACGGTCGCCGCCACCCTGGAGAACCTCGCCGCCCGGGGTGACCGGATGGTGGGCGTGGTCACCCACGTACCGGCGCTGGCGGAACGCATCCCGGTCCGATTCGAGGTCCGCAAGGACGCCCGCTCGGCCCGCGTCGAACGGACCGGCCGGTGAGCACGCCAGCGGGGCGGTTCTTCGTCGACGCGTGGGACCCGTCGTACGGTGCCTCGTTCGAGGCGTCCGCCACCGGTCCGGCCGCGCCGAGCAGCGCGCAGGTGGAGACGGACGCCGAGCTGCCGGCGGCGCAGTGGCGGGCGATCGACGTACAACCCGGGGTGCGGGCTCCCGACGTGGTGCTGCTGGTCGACGGGGTCCGCCGGATCGACGCCAGCATCTGGACGGCGGAGGCCGACGGCGGCTCCTTCCCGGGCCTGGCCGCCTCCTACGCCGCCGGGGTGGTCCGCTGCGACCTCGAGCGGGGCGCGGCGCAGCTGGCCGGCACCCGGGTGGGCCGGGGCCTCTTCACCGCCAGCCCGTCGGCCGAGGAGGTGGTCGCCGGGACGATCCGCTACCCGGTGCACCGGGTGGGCGGCACCGGCGAGCTGGCCAAGCTGCCGGCGGCGGTGCAGGGGCCGCTGACCGCGTTGGAGGTGGCGGTCTCCGACGCCGCCCGCACCGACGGGGACCTGCTGGTGGTGGACGGTCCGCTGCGTAGCCGCCGGCAGCTGCCCCGCACCCTGGGCTACATCAAGACCCAGCACAGCCAGTACCTGGACGCCCGGCTGACCGCGGTGGTGACCGGCCTGGCCGCCGGCCAGCGCTGCCCGGTGTTCCGGGTCGGCACCGCTTGGGGCGGCTGGTCCTGGTATCTGCGGCTGCCGGTGGCGGCCGGCGCGCCGTGGGCGGGCATCGTCCGGCTGGAGTGCTCCGCCGAGCTCGACATCGCCGAGGCGGTCGAGCTGGCCGACCTGTCCCTGGTGACGCTGCCCCGGTTCGCCTCCACGCCCTACAAGGATCCGCGGGCCCCGCAGAACCTGATCCCGATCGCCGGCCTGGAGCGCCGACTGCGGGCGCTGCTCGGCGATTCCCGACTGCTGCACCGGGCGCTCACCGCCGCCGCCCGCGCGGGCACCGTGCGCGGCTGACCTTCCACCACGCGGCGGGCCAGGTGGAGGCGCGGGCGGGCAGCTCGGGGCGGCCCGGGATACTGGGCGGGTGGGACGGAAGCGGGCCGCCGACCGGGTGGCCGAGCAGGTGGAGACCGGGCGGGCCGAGCTGGTGCCGGACCGGGACCGGCCGGGCTCGTGGACCCTGCTGCTGGACGGCGCGCCGCAGTCGCACGTCGACCTGACCGACCCGACCCACCTGGAGTTCGAGTACGTCCGGCGGCTGGCCGCCGCGGTCGACCTGATCGCCCCGGCCGGCGCCCCCCTGCGGGTGCTGCACCTCGGCGGAGGCGCGCTCACCCTGCCCCGGTACGTCTCGGCCACCCGACCCGGCTCTACCCAGCGGGTGGCCGAGGTGGACGGCGCGCTGGTCGAGCTGGTCCGCCGGGTGCTGCCCTGGCCGGCCGACCCCCGGCTGCGGGTACGGGTGGCCGACGCGCGCGCCGTGCTGACCGGCAGCCGGGACGCCAGCTACGACGTGGTGGTCGCCGACGTCTTCGCCGGTGCCCGCACCCCGGCGCACCTGACCTCGGTCGAGTACGCCGCCGAGGTGGCCCGGGTGCTCCACCCCACCGGCTGGTACCTGGCCAACCTGGCGGACGGCCCACCGCTGCGGCACGCCCGCGGCCAGGTCGCCACGGTCCGTTCGGTGCTCCCCCGTGCCGCCATGGTCGGCGACGCCGCGGTGCTGCGCGGACGCCGGTACGGCAACCTGGTGCTGCTGGCCGGCCGGGTCGAGCCGCCGGTGCCGGAGCTAACCCGGCGGGCCGCCGGTGACTGGTTCCCCGGGCGGGTGGTCGCGGGGGCGGACCTGGACCGGTTCGCCGGCGGCGCGAGCATCGTCCGGGACGCGGACGCCACCGGCTCCGCCCCGCCGCCACCGGGCCTCTTCTCCACCGGCCACTGACCACCACCGACCGACCGCCTGCTCGGCCGGCCACCGAGCGGCGGCGGCCTCCCGCCGCGCCGGCCGCCGAAATTTCTTCGCTCGTTGTTGATCCGCTCGCGCCGACGGTGCGTACCACCGGGCGGCCCGCCTGGGTGGGCCGTTGGGGTCACAGGACAACCCGGAGGTCTGCATGCATGCGGTGGCGGCCGGTTGGCACGGCGATGTGGTGCGGGCGGACTGGATGTCCGCGCGATCCCAGTCGCGGCCAACTTCACGGGGGGTCGACGGCCGCCCGGCGCCTCGCCAGAATGGTCCGGTGACGCCGCGACCGGCGCCCGGACGCCACCAGGCGACGTCCACCGAGGCCAGCCACTCCGACCAGTTGGTCCGGCAGCTCTACGCCGAGCATGCCGGGCCACTGCTGATGTTCGTCATGCGGCTCACCGGGGGGGACCGGCAGCGCGCGGAGGACATCGTCCAGGAGACGCTGCTGCGGGCCTGGCGCAACGCCCACCGGCTGGGGACCCAGGGCCAGGGGTCGCTGCGGCCCTGGCTGGTCACCGTGGCTCGCCGGATCGCCATCGACGAGCACCGCAGCGAGCAGGCCCGACCGGCGGAGACGTACGACCGGGACCTGACCGCGTTCGCCCAGTCGGACAGCACCGACCAGGTACTACGCACGATGACCGTGGCCGACGCGCTACGTACGCTGAGCCAGTCGCACCGCGAGATCCTGATCGCGACGTACTTCCGGGGGCGGACCGTGCCCGAGGCGGCCGAGGAGCTGGGCCTCCCGCTCGGCACCGCCAAGTCGCGGGTCTACTACGCACTGCGCGCGCTGCGCACGGCTCTGCAGGAGCGGGGGGTGACGGAATGAGCCGGCCGGACCACATGGACGTCGCCGCGTACGCGCTCGGCGTGCTCGACGAGCAGGACACCGAGCGCTTCGAGGAGCACCTCGCCACCTGCTGGGCGTGCGCGGCCGAGCTGGAGACCATGGTGCCGGTGGTCGGGCTGCTCTCCGGCATCGACGGCGAGACGATGACCGCGCTGGAGCAGACGGCGACCGACCCGGGGCTGCTGGACCGCACACTGGTCGCGGTGCGCGCCGACCGGCGACGGACCCGGTTCCGGCAGCTGCTGGCCGCGGCGGCCGCGGTGGTGGTGCTGGGTGGTCTGACCGGGATCGGCTTCAGCAACGTGATCAGCGACGCGGGCCCGACCGACGTGGTCGCCGAGCCGACGCGCGACGCGCCGATCGATCAGCCGCCGACCGCCGCGCCCACCGCCCCGGCGACCGGGCCGGGAGTTGGCGGCAACGAGGAGGAGGGCGACCAGTTCGACGCCACCGACCCGACCACCGGCGTGCAGACCACGATGTTCCTGGCCACCAAGGACTACGGCACCAAAGTCAGCTTCATTCTTCGGAAACTGCCCGGCCCACGCGTCTGCCGGCTCGTGGTGGTACGCAAGAACGCCACCACCGAGGTGATTTCCACCTGGTCCGTCCCGGACGAGGGATACGGCACCAACGCTCGGTCGCAGGGGCTCGAACTGAGCGCGTCGACCTCCGCCCGGCTGGCCGACATCAAGCAGTTCCAGGTGGAGTCGGTGGACGCCAACGGGGTGGCGAGCCCGCTGGTCACGGTGAAGTTGACGTAGCGCTGCCCGTAGCATCGGCGCCGGTCATCGACAAAGACCGGCGCCGATGACTCGTTTCCCGATTGACAGCCTCCGAAAAGGGCCCACGCAGCGGACTGCGAAACGGTTCAACGAAATCTTATGAAATTGACCACTGTTAGTGGTTCAACCTTGACACCCTCCCTTCCGTACTCATGGGCGAACTGCCGAGAAACGAGGAGGGCACGTGGCACAGATGAAGCGGACGGTCATTGTCGTCGCGGGCGCGATGGTCGCCCTGACGGCCTGCGCTCCCGCGGGTTATGACCCAGCGAACCAGAGCGCGGCGGAGCCGGTCGCCGTCGCCGCGGCCGAGCCCACCGCGTCGGCCGAACCCGAGGCCTCCGCGGAGGCCCCCGTCGCCGACGCGCCGCCGGCCGACGTGGACCTCACCGAGAAGCTCGTCGGCAAGAGCGTGGCCCGGATGGGCAAGGTGGTGACCGACCAGGACGGCTGGGTCCTGTACCGGTTCGACAAGGACACCGCCGACCCGCCGTCGTCGAACTGCGTGGACAAGTGCGCCGAGGTGTGGCCGCCGGCGCTGACCGACGGTGATCCGCAGCTGAGCGGGGTCTCCGACGACAAGGTCGGCACGGTCACCCGCCAGGACGGCACCCGGCAGCTCACCCTCGCCGGCTGGCCGCTGTACCGCTACATCGGCGACAAGAAGCCCGGCCAGTGGAAGGGCCAGGGCGTCGGCGGCACCTGGTTCGTGGTCGCGCCGGACGGCAAGAAGAACCTGTCCTGCCTGCCGAAGGGCACCCCGAAGCCGGTCGCCCCGCCGTCGGACAGCGAGGCGGGCTCGGACGCGGGCAGCTCCGACTACTCGTACTGATCCCGCGAGACACGGTGGCCGGTCGTAGCCGGGGAGGGCGCGGCCGGCCATCGTCATGCCGGGATGCCGGACACACCGGGGCGGCCCGTGGGGCCCGCCCCGGTCGTCGCTCTGGCACAGTTGCGGGATGACCGGGACCGAGCCCACCGCGCGCCGGGTGCTGCACCCGCCCGCCGGCTACCGCCTCGCCGGCTCGGTCCGCGCCCTGACCTTCAGCCCGTACGACCCGTGTGCCCGGATCGCGGCCGGCACGTTCTGGTGGGCCACCCGCACTCCGGACGGCCCGGCCACGCTCACGCTGCGGCTGGTCGCGGGTGATCTGCTGGCCGAGGGGTACGGCCCGGGCGCCGACTGGGTGGTGGCGCAGGCCGACGCGGTGGCCGGGCTCCGCGACGACCTGTCCGGCTTCGCCGACCTCGCCGCGACGCACCCGCTGGTCGCCCGGCTGGCCCGCGAGCACCACGGTCTGCGGATGCCGGCCACCGGACTGGTCTTCCCCCGGGTGCTCCGGGCGGTCTTCGAGCAGAAGGTCACCGGCAAGGAGGCGTACCGCGCGTACGCCGCGACGGTGCGGCACTTCGCCGAGCCCGCACCGGGGCCCCTGCAGCCGCTGCTGCTCCCGCCGGAGCCGGCGGCGATCGCCGCCGCGCCCTACTGGGTCTTCCACCCGTTCGGGGTGGAGCAGCGCCGGGCCGACACGCTGCGCCGGGCCGCCGCCGTCGCGGACCGGCTGGAGCGCTGCGCGGACTCGGCCGAGGCGACCCGCCGGCTGACCGCCGTGCCGGGCATCGGCGTGTGGACCGCCGCCGAGGTGGTCCGGGTGGCGTACGGCGACGCGGACGCGGTCAGCGTCGGCGACTACCACGTCCCGAACACGGTGGCCTGGGCCCTCGCGGGCGAGCCGCGCGGCGACGACGCCCGGATGCTGGCGCTGCTGGAGCCGTTCCGGGGTCACCGCGGGCGGGTCTGCGTGCTGTTGGAGGCCGCCGGCATCCAGGCGCCGAAGTACGGCCCGCGCGCCCCGATCCGCTCCTTCGCCCGGTTCTGACCGGGCAGGATCAGCCGCCGGCGCAGAGCCGGCCTTCCCGCCCGTCGACCGCTCGGAATCAGGCTGCGGCGCAGAGCCGGCGCAGGGTCCGGCCGAGCCACCAGGCGTAGCCGTGCTGGAAGGCGCGGCCGAGCGGCCCGGCCGCCCGCATCAGCCACCCGGCGGGACGGCTGAACGCGATCACCTCGAACCAGATCCGGCCGGCGTCGTCGCGGCTGACCACGAACGCCTCCTCACCGCGCGCCGGGTGCCCCGGCAGCGTGCCGTACCCGAAGCCGGCCCGTTGCCCGTCGTCGGCGGCCCAGACCACCTCGCACGGGGCGGGCAGGCGCAGCGGACCGAGGCCCAGACCGGAGACGACCCGTACGCCGGGGGCCGCGCGGGGCGCGTCCGCCTCGATCCGGATCCCGGCCGCCCGGTGCAGCCGCCAGCCCAGCACCGCCGCGGCCGCGGCCGGAAAGCACCCGTCCGGCAGCCGGGTCCGGTGGCGCACGTGCCGCCAGCCGTTCGGCAGCGCACCGGTGCGGGTCGCCCCGACGTTCGGATAGGTCAGTGCCGGCATACCGGGTACCTCCGCGCTCGCCTGCCGGCCAGCGTACGGCCGCCGGGTCGCGCCCCGCGCGGGGTCAGGCGGCCGCCTCCCGCAGGTCGGCGAGGGTGAGCGGGGTACGACGGCGCAGCAGCTCCGCCAGCTCGGCGATCGAGCCGACCTCGCCGAGCACGTTCTTGCCGCCGCCGAAGTGTCGGGGATACCGGTGCACCAGCCGGTAGCGGTACCGGCCCCGGATCAACTCCACGCTGACCCGGTAGCGCCCGCAGCAGCCGCACGTCCACTCCGACACTCCGCGAAAGTAGCTCTGACCTGCGGTTTCCTGATTCGCCCGGCGGTGACGAGGCGGGACGGCGGCGGACACCGCGCCGCGCGCCGGGCGGTGATCTGCCTCACGGTTGTCGGTAGCGTCTGGTTGACTGGTCGCCGTGGAGCTGCCGATCAACCCGCCGGTCGAGCCGATGCTGGCCAAGAGCGTCCCGCGGATCCCCACCGCACCCGGGATGACCTACGAGCCGAAGTGGGACGGCTTCCGCTGCATCATCTTCCGCGACGGCGACGAGGTGGAGCTGTCCAGCCGCGGCGGCAAGATGATGACCCGCTACTTCCCTGAGGTCGTCGAGCAGGCCCGCCGGCAGCTGCCGGCGCGTTGTGCGGTCGACGGCGAGCTGATCGTGATCCGCCGCGACGGTCCGGGCGGGCAGCCGCGGCTCGACTTCGAGCTGCTGGGCCAGCGCATCCATCCGGCCGCGTCGCGGGTGAAGTTGCTGGCCGAGACCACCCCGGCCGACTTCGTCGCCTTCGACCTGCTCGCGATCGACGACGAGACGCTGATCGACCAGCCCTACCCGCAGCGCCGGGCCCGGCTCGAGGCGGCGCTGGCCGACGTCCGCCCGCCGATGCACGTCACCCAGGTCACCACCGACCCGGAGACCGCGCACCGCTGGTTCGACGTCTTCGAGGGCGCCGGCCTCGACGGCCTCATCGTCAAGCCGGCCGACCTGCCCTACGAGCCGGGCAAGCGGCTGATGTTCAAGGTCAAGCACGCCCGCACCGCCGACGTGGTGGTCGCCGGCTTCCGCTGGCACAAGTCCGGTCCGGTGGTCGGCTCGCTGCTGCTCGGCCTCTACGACACCGACGGCCTGCTGCACCACGTCGGGGTGAGCGCGTCGTTCAGCATGGCCCGCCGTGCGGAGCTGCTCGACGAGCTGGCCCCCTACCGGGACACCGGCGGGGAGCACCCGTGGGTGCACGGCGACCACGAGCGGGGCCAGCGCATCCCTGGCGGGGTGAGCCGGTGGACGGGCACCAAGAACCTCGAGTGGGAGCCGATCCGTCCCGAGCTGGTGCTCGAGGTCGGCTACGACGCGATGGAGGGCGACCGGTTCCGGCACACCGCCCAGTTCGTACGCTGGCGGCCCGACCGCGATCCCCGCTCCTGCGGCTACGACCAGCTCGACCGTCCGGTCCGGTTCGACGTCGACCAGGTGCTGCGCGGCGACCCGACGGCGACCGTGACGCCGGCCAGCGCCGGCCCCGCGTAGCCTGTCGGCGAGACGATCACGGAGGCCCACGTGTCCCGCACCGCCGACCGGATCCGCCGGGTCCGCCGCACCATCGCCGGCCTCGCCGTCGTGCTCCTGCTCACCGCCGGCTGCACGCTGCCCACCTTCGCGCCGCGCACCGAGCCCGACGGCGCGGCGGCCGCCCCGGGCACGGCGCCGACCTGGAAGGCCTGCCCGGAGGTCGCCAACGACCTCGTCGGGCGGGGCGCGCCAGACATGCGCTACGAGTGCGCCCGGATCGCGGTGCCGCGCAACTGGGGCGCCGGCACCGGCGCCACCACCGGCCCGGGCGCCGGCGAGACGTTCGAGATCGCCCTGCTGCGGGCCCGCTCGACGAAGCAGCGCGACCGGATCGGCTCGTTGGTGATCAACCCGGGGGGTCCCGGCGGGTCCGGCGTGGACACCGCCGTCTACCTCTCGTTCGGGCCGGCGTTCGGCGGGCTGCCCGCCGCCGTGACCGACCGGTTCGACATCGTCGGCTTCGACCCGCGCGGGGTGGCCCGGTCCAGCCCGGTGAAGTGCATCGCCGACGCCGACCTCGACGCCAGCTTCGGCTCCGACCCCGACCCACGCAGTCAGTCGACCTTCGACGAATTCGTCGCGCTCAACCGCCGCATCGGCCAGGGCTGCGGCGACCGCTACGGCGACCAGCTCCCGCTCTACGCCACCGAGCAGGCCGCCCGCGACATCGACGCGGTCCGCGCCGCGGTCGGCGACGACAAGCTCACCTACCTCGGCTACTCCTACGGCACCCTGCTCGGCGCCACCTACGCCCAGCTCTACCCCCAGCGCGTCCGGGCGTTGGTGCTCGACGGCGCGGTCGACCCGCGGCAGGGGCTGGTGGCCGGCTCGGAGAGCCAGGCCAAGGGCTTCGAGCGGGCATTCGGCAACTTCAGCCGCTGGTGCGCGGCGAACGCCGGGCGCTGCCCGATCGCCCCCGACGCCCGGGCCGCGGTGACCTCCGCGATCGACAAGGCCCGGGTCTCACCGGTCCGGGGCGCGAACGGGCGGGAGGCCACCTCGGGTTGGGTCTTCTACGCGATCATCTCCTCGCTCTACACGGAGACCGGTTGGCAGGAGCTGGCCCGCGCGATCGACCGGCTCGAGGGCGGCGACCCGGCGGAGGTGTTCCGGCTCGCCGACGCGTACGCCGGGCGCGAGGACGACGGTCGTTACTCCAACCTGTTCGACGCCAACCTCGCGGTGAACTGCGCGGACGAGGACGAGAAGCCGAGCCTCGCGCGGATCCGCCAGCTGCAGTCCGAGTGGCGGGAGAAATATCCGCTCTTCGGGCCGGCCCTGGCGGTGGGGATGCTCAGCTGCGTCGAGTGGCCCGGCGGGCGCGACCCTTACCCGACCGGCGCGGCGGCCGGAGCGCCACCGATCGTGGTCGTCGGCACCACCGGCGACCCGGCCACCCCCTACGAGCAGACCGGGGCGCTCGCCTCGATGCTCGGCGTCGGCCGGGTGCTCACCTGGGAGGGTGAGGGGCACACCGCCTACCCGCAGACGGCGTGCATCACCAACGCGGTCGACGCCTACGTGATCGAGCTGACCGTTCCCAGACAGGGGCTGCGCTGCCCGGCCCGCTGACCGGCCGGTTGGCTGGCGGCTCCGGCGGCAGCTCGATGCCGTGCTTGCTGGCCAACTGCTCCAGCAGGGCGCGCATCCGGCGCACGTCGGCCTTGAGCTGCTCCTGCTCCTCGTGCTCGAAGGCGTCGTCGTCGACGATCAGCCGGCTGGCGAAGTGCGCGGTGATCAGCGGGATGACCAGCAGCACCATGGTCGAGATGAGCAGTGCGGCGAGGGTGCGTCCCTGCCAGGTGGTCGGTGAGATGTCGCCGTAGCCGACGGTGGAGGCGGTGACCACCGCCCACCAGACCGCGTCGGCCGGGCTGCGCGCCTCCACCTCGCCGTAGATCACCCCGGCCACCACGATCATCAGCAGGTACGAGCCGATCAGCGTCCGAGGGGAGTTGGCGAACCAGACCAGCGCCCGGTAGACCCACCGGAACGGCAGCAGCAGGACGTCCATGCCGGTCATGCTGCCCGCTCAGGTCAACCGGCGTGTGCCCATCGACCCTGACCGCTGTGCCAGGCTCAGCGGATGGCTGACGTGATCTTCCGGGAGGCCGTCCGGGCCGACCTGCCCGCCGTGCTCGCCCTGCTCGCCGACGACGTGCTCGGCAGGACCCGCGACGTCACCGAGATCGACGCCCCGTACGAGCGGGCGTTCGCGGACGTCACCGCCGATCCGCGCAACCACCTGATCGTGACCGAGGCGGACGGTGAGCTGGTCGGCTGCCTGCAGATCACCTACATCCCCGGCCTCGGTCGGCACGGCGCCGAGCGGTCACTGATCGAGTCGGTCCGGGTCCGCTCCGACCTGCGCGGGGCCGGGCTCGGCCGGCAGATGATGACCTGGGCCATCGACCAGGCCCGGCAGCGCGGCTGCGGCCTGGTCCAGCTCACCACCGACAAGTCCCGCCACGACGCGCACCGCTTCTACCTGAGCCTCGGCTTCGTCGCCAGCCACGAAGGCATGAAGCTCCCGCTCTGACTGACCCGCGTCGATCATGCAGTTGTGGTGCCGCGCACAAGCCGCGAAACGGTGTGCACCGCCCACCACAACTGCATGATCGACGATGGAAGCGGTCAGGCGTCGACCAGGCGGCCGTCGCGGAGGGTGAGAGTGCGGTCGGCCAGCTCGATCAGGGCTGGGTCGTGCGTGGCGACCAGGACGGTCGTGCCCCGGGCGCGTACCACCGCCCGGAGCAGGTCCATGATCGACCGGCCGGTCTCCGAGTCGAGCTGACCGGTCGGCTCGTCAGCGATGAGCAGGTCCGGCTCGTTGGCCAGGGCCCGGGCCACGGCCACCCGCTGCTGCTGCCCGCCGGAGAGCTCGTACGGCCGCTGCGCCGCGTGCCGGCCCAGCCCGACCAGTTCGAGCAGCATCGCCACCCGCTCCTCCCGCTCCGCCGCCGGCACCCGGGCCAGCCGCAGCGGCACCCCGACGTTCTCCGCGGCGGAGAGGATCGGCACCAGGCCGAAGGTCTGGAAAATGAAACCGACGGTGCCACGGCGCAGCTCGAGCAGCTCCTGCTCGCCCGCGTCGGTCAGATCGTGCCCGGCCACCACCACCCGGCCGCTGTCCGGCCGGTCCAGCCCGCCGACCAGGTTCAGCAGGGTGGTCTTGCCCGCGCCCGAGCGGCCCCGGACGGCGAGCAGCTCGCCCCGCCGGGCGACGAACGACACGTCCCGCACCGCGTGCACGGCGCGCTCGCCCCGGCCGAAGGTCCGGTTCAGCCCCTCGACCCGGAGCACCTCGTCGTGGTGCCCGGCCTCGCCGACGAAACCGGTCGACGGCCCTGCCGCCCCGGTCGTCGCCGTGCCGATCCCGGCGTGGGCCTGCCCGGTCGCCGCCACGTTCCGTGCGCTCATGCCGGCACCTCCCTTCGGTCGGCGCCGGCGAGAGGCTCGACCGCACTGCGCCTGATTATTCGCTCGCTACGCACGCTCATGCTTCCGTCTCCCGTTCGGCGCGGGCCTGGTCACCGGGCCGCACCTCGACGTGGTCCGGCTCCAGGTTGAGCCGAACCCGGTCCCGCATCGCCAGCGCCTCGACGAAGGCGGCCGGCAGCTGCATCCGTCCGGTCCGGTCGAGCACCGCGTATTCCTCGCTGACCAGCTCGGTGTTGCCGTCCGCGCCGATCCGCGCGGTCCGGCGTACCTCCGAGGCGGTCCGGCCGTCGCGGATCGCGACGGTCCGCCGGACCTGGCCGGCCACCGCCTGGTCGTGGGTGACCACGACGATGGTGACGCCCAGTTCGGCGTTGATGGTGCGCAGCGCGGTGAAGACCTCCGCGCCGGTGGCCTCGTCCAGCTCGCCGGTCGGCTCGTCGGCGAAGAGCACCTCCGGGTCGTTGGCGACCGCGACCGCCACCGCGCAGCGCTGCTGCTCGCCGCCGCTGAGCTGCCCCGGCCGCCGGTCGGCGCAGTAGCCCACCCCGACCATGTCGAGCAGCTCCCGGGCCCGCTGCCGCCGGGCCCGGCCACCGCGCCGGCCGGCCAGCTGCATCGGCAGCTCCACGTTCTCCAACGCGGTCAGGTACGGCAGCAGGTTGCGACCGGTCTGCTGCCAGACGAAGCCGACCTTCTGCCGCCGGTAGCTCAGCCGCCGGCGGGCGGAGAGGTTCAGCAGGTCGTACTCGGCCACCCGGGCGATGCCGGCGGTCGGGGTGTCCAGCCCGGAGAGGATGTTGAGCAGGGTGGACTTGCCGGAGCCGGAGGCGCCGACGATCGCCACGAGCTCGCCCCGGTCGATGACCAGGTCGAGTCCCTGCAGGGCGACCACCTCCACCCCCTCGGTCTTGAAGATGCGGACCAGCCCGTCACAGACGATGTGGCCGCGCAGCCGGTCCCGGCCGCCGGCCCGCTCGGCCGCGCGCTGCGCGGCCCGCTGTTGCAGGGCCGCCAGGTCCGGTACGGCTGTTGTCTCGGCGGTAGCGGTCAACTCAGGTCTCCTCTCCGAGCCGGAGCACCTCACCGAGGCGCAGCCGGCGGTTGTTCAGGGCTTCGACGGCGATCGCGAAGCCGAGGGCGACGGCCCCGAGCACGACCACCGCGGCCACCAGACCAGGCTCGAACGCCACCCGGACCGGGATGCCGCTGGTGAAGGCGGACAGGCCGAGCAGCGGGGTGAGCAGCAGCGGGAGCAGCGCACCCACCACCGCGCCGGTGAGCACCGCGACACCGACCAGCGGGGCCAACTCGACCAGCAGCAGGCCCCGCCACTGCCGGCGGGACAGGCCGAGGGTACGCAGCCGGGACAGCACCTGCCCGCGTGCTCGCGCCCCGGCCAGCACGGTGAACGCGATGGCGAGCAGGCCGAGCACGGTTCCGCCGGCCGCCCCGGCGACGAAGGCGAAGACCAGCAGACCGTTCACGCCGCCACCGCCCACCTGCCGCCGCGCCTGCTCCCAGGTGAGCACCTCCACGCCGAGCGGCCGCTCGCCGCCGGTGACGGTCCCGCTGTTCTGGAACCGGGACTGGCCCTCGTCGCCGACCCGCCGCAGCGTCTCGGTGTCGAGGTCGTCGCCGGCGACCAGGAAGCCGGTCGGCGCCGGGGCGTTGCTCCGCTCGGGCAGCGCCTGCCAGGGCAGGATGACGAAGCGATTGGTCTCCGGTCCGAGCAGCGGGAAGTCCGCCACCGTTTCGGCCACCCGGAACTCGTATCGCAGACTCTGTATGCCGATGAAGGCGGAGCCGTCCAGCCCCTCGTGAGCCAGGTCGGCGGCGAGCGCCGGAGAGACCAGCGCGGGCACCGGGCCGCCCGGACCGCGCGGGGTCAGCAGCGCCTCGGGCACCGACACATCGGTGCCGCTCTGCCGGGCCAGCCGCTGCAGCGCCGGACCGTCGACCAGCAGCACGGTGGCCACGCCGAGCTGAGCGTCCGTACCGCTCGCGTCGGTCAGCAGGCGCTGTCCCGGCTGGTAGGCGACCGCCGCTGCGGCGCTCACTCCGGGCAGCTCCTCCAGTCGGGCGCCGGTGTCCGCGGCGAGCCGGTCGCCTTGGATCAGGGCGTCCGCGGGCACCGACCGGGTCGCGGCCCGGTCCCGGCTCGTCTCGACGCCGGCCGCCACCACCGCGCAGAACGCCGCGGTGGCGATCGCCAGGACGACCACGACCAGTGGGGTGGCCGCGACCGACCGGCCCGCCCGGGCGGTGCCGAGGAAGGCGACGCTGCCGCGGGTCCGGGCGGCGAGCCGACTGGCCAGCCGCAGCGGCCACGGGTACGCGCGCAGCGCCACCACCGCCGCAGCGACCGCCAGCAGCACCGGCACCGAGAGCAGCAGCGGATCGAGTTCGCCGAGCGTGAGACCCCGGCGGCGCAACAGGACGACGGCCAGTCCGGCCAGCAGGAGCAGGCACACCTCCACCAGCACCCGGCGCGCGGTGGGGCGGAGCCGGATCAGGTCGCTCCGCCCGGTGGCCCCGGTCCCGACGACCAGGGCGGCCACCGGCAGGGCCGACGTGAGCAGCACTGTCGCGGCCACCGCGACCGGCAGGGTGTTGCCGGACGGGCCCGGGACCAACCCGCCGAGCAGCCACCCGATCGCGGCGGCGGGCAGGACGACCAGCAGCGACTCGGCCAGGCTCCGGCGCACACCGGCGGCGGCCGCCCCGCCGCGGGCTCGCAGCAGGACGAACTCGTGGCGTCGGCGGCGCACGGCCAGCGTGGCGGCGAGCACGACCAGCCCGGCCAGGGTCGCCAGGACCCCGACCCCGACGACCGCGAGGATGGTACGGGCGGAGGCGAGCGCGGCGGCGAACGCCCGCAGCGGCACGTCCACGCCCTGCACCAGGCTCTGCCTCTCCGGGGCGGTCCGGGACATCTCCCCGATGCCGTCGATCAGCTGGTCCAGTCGACGCGCGTCCAGACCGTCCACTCCCAGCCGGTAGCGCCAGCTGAACCGGGTCGGCCACCCGGCGGCGGCCTGCTGGTCCAGCGCGGCCGGGTGGACGACCCCGACGGCGTCGAACGGCTCGCCGTCGCCCCTCGGCTCGGTGACCCGCAGCGTCTGCGGCAGGGTGTCCCAGATGCCGGCGGCGCGGTCATGGGGCTGGAACACGCCCACCACCGTGATCGCGGTGGGCGGGCCGCCGGCCAGTCGTTGCAGGGAGGCCAGGCGCAGTCGGCTGCCGACCCGCAGGTTGAGCTTGCGGGCGACGTCGTCGGCCAGCGCCATCTGCAGCGGCTGCCCGGCCGCCCCACTCTGCGGCCACCGACCGTCGACGAGCGTGCCGGACTCCTCGACCCCCGGCATCGCCCGCGGGACCAGGTCGACCAGGAGCTTCTGGGCCGCCAGGTCCGGGCCGGTCAACCGGCCGGGCTCGCCGTCGGCGACGAACCACCGTTGGTCGACGAGGTCCCCCACGATCGGCGGCATCTGGGACTGCAGTGTGGCGAGTTCCCGCTGCTGAGCCTCGATGAGGGAGGTGCCGTTGTTCGCCGCGGTGAGAGGTTCGGTGGAGTAGGTCAGGTCACGCTGCGCCGGCGGCGCGGCGGCCAACTGTTCACGTAGGCCCTGCTCGGCGAGCCGGTTCACCGCCCGGGGCACGCCGCTGATCAGCAGCGTGACGACTGCCGTCAGCGCCGCCAGGAGCAGGAACTGCCCGCCGTACGCCCGGACCCGGCGGGCGACCGCGCCGATGCTCATCGCGCCACCCCCGCGCGTCCGGTCCGTCCGCTGCACCCGGTCACCGATCTCCCCCGATCCGAAGCTGTGCCGCCGCCACCCGGTGCCGGATGCCGACTGCGATGAACGCGCTGCAGGCGAGCGCCGCCAGCAGCAGGCCGAGGGCGGTCAGCCCGATCGGCGTCCAGGGCAGCGTGAAGGCCGCCTCGGGCACGGGCCGGCCGGCGGCCGGCGTGAGGATGACCAGCGGCGCCATGGTCGCGCCCACCCCCGCACCCAGCAGCAGCCCGACGCCGACCCCGATCCCGGCCAGGAAGGTCTGCTCGGCCAGCAGCGCCCGGGCCAGCAGCCGCGGGGTCGCGCCGAGCGTGTGCAGCACGGCGAACTCGGACAGCCGGTGCCGGGCGGTGGCCCACACGTCCACCATCAGCCCGACCAGGGCCAGCAGCACCGACCCGAGCGCGGCGGCGAGCAGCGCGGTCCGCGCCCCCCGCCAGTACGGGTCCCGGGCGGACGCCTCGGCCACCTCGTGCCGGTCGATGACGGTCGTCTGCGGCAGCTCGGCCACGGCGCGCAGCGCTGCGGCGTGCCCGCCGTCGTCGGTGCCCAGCCACCACTCCGGCACCGGCCGGACGGTGCCCTCGGCCCGGATCAGCCAGTCCACCGCGGCGGGCAGGTCGAGCAGGATGCCGTTGCCGGCGGTGGTCGGCACCGATTTGATCTCCCCGACGAGCTTCACCGGCACCGACGCGCCGGAGAGGGCGAGGTTGACG
The DNA here is from genome assembly GCF_044456245.1 of Micromonospora sp. NPDC051006. Lineage (NCBI taxonomy): Bacteria > Bacillati > Actinomycetota > Actinomycetes > Micromonosporales > Micromonosporaceae > Micromonospora > Micromonospora sp. NPDC051006. Next base: position 92,133 of record NZ_JBITFP010000009.1, on the reverse strand, counting down.
GTGTCTCCGGTGCGCAGGCTCAGCGCGTCGCGGACCGCCGGGGTCATCAGCGCCGGCACCGGCGGGCTCTCGCCGGTGGGCACGACGGCGAACCGGGACGGCGGCTGGAACGCGAACCGCCCGCCCGCCATCAGGTTGACCTCGTACTCGGCGCTCAGCCCGGTGGGCGTGGCGGACAGCTTCGTGACGCTACGGGGGTCACCGTCGGTCGCCGTCCACCCGTCACCGAGCTGGAGCGGCTGTGCCGCGCCGTCGGCGCCGACCCGCCGCAGGTCGCTCACGTCGAGCCGGTACGCGGTGCCGGCCGCGACGCCGCCGTCCGCCTCGAACCCGGCCAGCCGCAGCTCGCCACCGACCTCGGGCAGCGTGACCCGGAACGGGACGGCCCGACCGCTGCCCGGGGCGGTGACCACCGGCAGTCGGAAGGCCAGGCCGTCCGCCCGGGTCAACAGCATCGAGACGGCGATCTGCTGCGGCTGCACCGCGTCCCGCACGGGGGTACGCACGGTGCCGGTCAACATCCGGGTGTCGGCCGGCAGTTCGACCCCGGAGAGGGCGCCGCGCTCTCGGGCCAGCCGCTGGTACAGCGCCGACACCGGCTCGTCGGCCAGCCGATCGCTGAGCGGCACCAGCCCGGCCGCGTTCGCGGTGTCCAAACTGACCACCGTCGTGGACAGGCTGTCGCGGCCGAGGCGGATCTCGTCGCGCCAGGCCGGCAGCACCTGCTGCACGCCGGGCAGCGCGGCCAGCTCGCCGGCCCGGCCGAGCGGCGCGACCCCGGCGCGTTCGGTCAGCCGCAGGTCGGCGCCGACGCTGTGGCTGGCCTGCTCGACCTGGGACCGTTCCCCGGTGCTCACCAGCGACCAGGCGAGGGTGCTGCCGCCGACGGCGAGGGCGAGCAGCAGCACCGGCCCGGCGTGCGGGCGCCGGCCGGCCTGCCACATGCCGAACATGGTCGCCGTCCAGAGCCGACGGTTGACGAACCGCTCGGCGAAGCGGGTGGCCGGCGGGAGCAGCCGCAGCGCCACCGCCGCGCCGGCCAGCACGCCGAGCGTGGGCGCGGCGACGAGCAGCGGGTCGAGGCCGAGGCGTTCCCCCGCGCCGGCCAGCGGTGAGTCGTACTGGCGCAGCTGCACCCAGGCCAGCACCGCGAGCGCGACCAGCGCCAGATCGAAGCTGGCCCGCTGGACGACTGCCGCGCGGTTGGGCCGGGACCGGGCCGCCATGTCGGCCACGTAGGTTCCCGCCCCGCGGAGGGTGGGTGCGACCATCGCGACCAGGCAGCCCGCCGCGGTGGCCACGGCCACCGCCCAGAGCAGGGTCGGGTCACCACCGGCGAGGGTCAGATTTGCGGTCGATCCGGCGTCGACGTGCCGCAGCGCCTCGCCGGCCAGCAGCGGCCCGAGCAGGGCGGCCGGCAGCACGACCAGGGTGGCCTCCCGGGCGGTGAGTCCGGCCAACTGCCGGCGCGCCGCGCCCCGGGCCCGCAGCAGCGCGGTCTGGCTGCGCCGGTCCTCGTGCAGCAGCGCCGCGACCAGCACCAGGGCGTACCCGCCGAGCACCACGATCAGCAGCAGCGGGGTGGCCAGGGACGAGCGTCCCACCAGGTCGGCCCGGGCGGTCCGGTCGAACAGCCGGTTCATCGCCGTGACCGCCTGCGCCGAGGAGCCCAGACCGGCCGCGTCGGGCACGTCGGCGATCGCAGTGTTGACCGTCGCCCAGAGGTTGGGCAGCCGGTCGGCCGGCACGGCCGTGAGGTCCGGCTCGACGACCCAGGCCGCGGAGACCGAACCTGGGAAGGTCGCGGCGAAGTCGGCCGGGTCCAGCACGAACGGTCCGTACGACGTGGTGGACTCGGCGGCGCTGCCGGCGCCCACGCCGGGTGCCAGCCGCCAGTACGGGTCGGCGGCGTCGCCCGGCCGCCAGGTGCCGGCGAGCAGCAGTTCGCTGGGCCGACCAGAGCGGCGGTCGAGCATCGGCACCCGGTCGCCGGCGGTCAGCCCGAGCGCGCCGGCGACCTTCTCCGGCAGGGTGACCTGCAGCGGGGTCGCCTTCGGGTTGGGCCAGGCGCCGGCGGTCAGCTCGGCGTGCGCCGGCAGGTCGTCCAGGGTGGCCAGGTTCGCGAAGATGGGGTCGTCACCGCTGCGGCTCACGGAGCCCAGCGAGCCGGTGAGTTCCCGGCCGCTGCCGTAGCGGGCGCCGTCCACGGCGACCGGCGCTCCGCCGAAGCTGGCGGTGAAGCCGTCCCGGACGGTCCGGTCACGACGGGCGAACTCGGCCGCGTCCGGGCCGCCGGAGCCGCTCACCAGCAGGCTGCGCTCCTCGACCGGGGCGCCGGCGAGCAACGCCTTCTGGCCGGCCGCCACCGAGCGGCGGCTGTAGTCGGCGAGACCGGTGACCAACGCGACCGCGACCAACGCGGCTACCACTGCCGCTGCCAGCAACCCCCGTGCCTCGCGGGCCCGCCTCCACACCAGCTTCATCCGACGCCCTCCCCTGGCCCCGGTCGGGCCGACGATCAGGGAGAGCGGTCACGCGCCCGGAAAGGTTCGCGCCCGTTACTTGATCGTTATTCCGGTGTGGAGCCGGCGGACAGCCGTGCGTGACCGGCGTCACCGGCCGCGCGGCGTCGGCGCTGCGGTCGGCCGCCCGGCCGGAAACCGGCAGCCCGCCTGGTCAGCGGGCGGGGTGTCAGCGGGGGCGGTCGCGGTCCCGGGAGGGCTGGACTCGCTTCGGCTCGCCGGGCATCTTGGGGTGATCCGGTGGGTAGGGCAGGTCGCCCTGGCCGGCGGCGGCATCGCGCTCGGCCCACTCGAGCAGCGGGGTGATGTCCCACGGGGTCTCATCGATGTCGGCGTGCGGGTCGCCCCGCTCGGCCAGCCGGCCGGGGACGCTGGCCAGGTCGAAGTCGTCCGGGTCGACGTCGGGCAGCTCGTCCCAGCTGACCGGGGTGGAGACGGTGGCCCGGGCGTTGGCCCGCAGCGAGTAGGCGCAGGCGATGGTCCGGTCGCGGGCCATCTGGTTGTAGTCGACGAAGACCCGGCTGCCGCGCTCCTCCTTCCACCAAGCGGTGGTGACCAGCTCGGGCCGACGCCGTTCGAGCTCGCGGGCCAGCGCGATGGTGGCCCGGCGTACCTCGACGAACGTCCAGCGGGGGTGGATGCGCAGGTAGACGTGCATGCCACGACCGCCGGAGGTCTTCGGCCAGCCGGTGGCGCCCAGCTCGTCGAGCAGGGCACGCAGCTCACCGGCGGCCTGTGCCGCGTCGGCGAAGTCGGTGCCGGGCTGCGGGTCGAGGTCGATGCGCAGCTCGTCGGGGCGGTCGACGTCGGCCGCGCGGACCGGCCACGGGTGGAACACGACGGTGCCCATCTGCGCGGCCCAGGCCACGTGCGCCAGGTCGGCCGGGCAGAGCTCGGCCGCCTTGCGGCCGCTGGGAAAGCTGATCTCGGCGGTCGCCAGCCACGGGGGCGTGCCCCGGGTGGGCACCCGCTTCTGGAAGAACATCTCGCCCTCGATGCCCTCGGGGAACCGCTGCAGGGTGGTGGGTCGCTCGCCCAGGGCGCGCATGATCCCGTCGCCCACGGCGAGGTAGTAGTGGAAGACGTCGGCCTTGGTGAAGCCCCGCTGCGGGAAGATCACCCGGTCCGGGCTGGTCAGCCGGACGGTGCGCCCGGCCACCTCGATCTCGGTGACGCTTGCCTTCGTGGTGCCGCCCATCTGGCGACCATATGCGACGGGTGCGACGTCGGGCGTACCGTTGGCGGGTGAGTCTTGACGACACTGAACTGCCCCGCACCGAGGAAGAGTGGCGGGTCCGGCTGACCCCGGAGGAGTTCCGGGTGCTGCGCGAGGCCGGCACCGAGCGCCCGTGGACCGGCGAGTACGTGGACACGAAGACGCCGGGGGTCTACCACTGCCGGGCCTGCGGGCTGGAGCTCTTCTCCAGCGACACCAAGTTCGACTCGCACTGCGGCTGGCCGAGCTTCGACGACGCCATCCCGGGGCGGGTCAAGGAGATCGAGGACCGCAGCCTCGGCATGGCCCGCACCGAGATCCGCTGCGCCCGGTGCGACAGCCACCTGGGGCACGTCTTCCACGGTGAGGGCTTCACCCCGAAGGACACCCGGCACTGCGTGAACTCGGTCTCCATCCGGCTGGAGCCGCGCTGACCACAGGGCTCCCCCGGCGGCCGTGCACCGACGTCGCCCGGCTGGCCCGCCGCCGCTGACCGCACCGAACCGCCCGTCGGCCCACGGCGGGCCGCCGGACAGCCGGCGGCGGTCACCCCCGCGCCGGTCAGCCGGCGGCGGGCGCCGCCATCAGCCGCACCTCGGCGCTGCGGGACTGCTCGATGCGCTGGGCCAGGTCGCGGATCCGGGGGTCGGTGCCGGCGGCCAGGTGCGCCCGGGCCAGGTCGGCCGCCGCCCGCTGGTGGGCGGTGAGCACCTCGCGCAGCACCCGGTCGACCTCGGCGCCGGTGGCCGTCCGCAGCCGGGCGAGCTCGTCGGCGGAGACACCGTGCCCGTCGTGCACGTGCCGCCCGGAGCCGGCCGGCGGGCTGGCGGCGGCGAGCCACGCGCGCATGGTGGCCAGTTCGTCCGCCTCGGTCGCGTCGATCGCGGCGACCAGGGTCCGCAGCTGCGCGTCGGTGAGCCGGTCACGGACCAGCCGGACGATCTCCAGGGTCTGCTCGGTGTGCGCCACCATCATGGTCAGGAAGAGCACGTCCAGGCCGCTCGGCGCGGTCGCGGCGGCGGACGGGGCGGACGTCGGTGGCGGCGACACCGCGGGCCGCGACGCCGGGCCCGCGGCGCAGCCGGCGGACAGCAGCAGGGGGACGAGCAGCGGCACCCAGCGGCGGGTCATGCCGTCCTCCGAACTCCGGCGGAAGGGGACGGGGGCGCGGCCCGGTGCCCGGACGGGCCGCGCCCGTACGGTCAGAGCTGGCTCCAGAGCGCCGGCACGTTCGGCGGCTCCCAGCCGGCGATGGCGGTGTGCGCCTGCCGGCAGCGGTAGCTCCGCCCGCCGTAGGTGACCTGGTCGTTGACCTGGTAGGCGCGGCCCGCCGTCCAGGTGCCGCCGGCCGGCGGGTTGGTCGGCGTGGGCGTCGGCGTCGGGGTGGGCGGGGGCGGTGGCGGGGTGGTGGGAGGCGGCGTCGACCCGCCGCCGCCGATCTGCAGGTCGATGCAGGAGTAGAACGCGTTGGCGGTGTCCGCGATGTTCCAGATGGCGAGGACCTTCTGCCGGCCGGAGAAGCCGCCCAGGTTCACCGTGTGCGACACGGTGGCGCCGGGCTGCTGGCCCCCGCCGTTGACGACGGCGACGCGGGTGTTGCCGATGTAGTACTCCCAGTTGCTGGTGGCGTGCCGGGCGGTGTTGACCCAGGTGAAGGTCACGGTGCTGCCGACCGAGGTGGCCGGCCAGCCCCGGCTGTCGTCGTTGAGCACGGCGAAGTGGGCGATGTTGGCGTGGCAGTTGCGCAGCCCCTTCGGGCCCTCGACGCTCTGCGGCTCGTACTTGATCTGGCCGCAGTCCGGAACCCGGTTCTGCGCGCAGAGCGCCTGCCGGCTCGCCGGCGAGGACACGTAGCCGTGCGCCTGGGCCGGGGCGGCGATGGCGAGTGAGGACAGGACGGCACCCGCCGCCACGAGCGGGACGGTGATTCTTCGACGCATGGTGGCACCTCCGTTGCCTGGTGACGATGCCCCCAACATAAATTAAACTTTATTAACAGTAAAGACCCCTGTCGATAAAAGGCATCGGTAATCACGGATGCGATTTCAGAGCACCAGGGTGCAGCCACGCTCGTCGACCCGGTCGGCCGTGTCGTCGTCGAGCCAGACCCCGCCGGTGGCCAGGTAGCGGAACCGGTACACGCCGGGGCGGAGCCGCACCGTCACCGTCCGGGTGCCGTCCCGGCGGGCCACCAGCTCGTGCCGGCCGGGCTCCCAGTCGTTGAAGCAGCCGACCACGCTGACCGCGCCGGGCGGGGTGTCCCGGGGCAGGCAGAAGGTGATCCGGGTCAGGTTGCCGAAGAGCTTGTTGCGCTTGATCACGGGGGGACCTCCAGCGGGCTTCGGGGCCGTCACCAGGCCTAACGGCCGACACGCCGGAGCCGACACGCCGCACCGGGCGGACCGGCTTGCGGCATTTCGCCCGCCCGGGACGAGGAGTGGCGCAGGCTGAGGGCACATGTCCTGATTCGGGGGGTTTCTCGTGGCAACCTGTGAGAGCTGCGGCAACGACTACTGGATGTCGTTCGAGGTGCGCACCGTCAGCGGTGACGTGCATACGTTCGACAGCTTCGAGTGCGCGATCCACCGGCTGGCGCCGATCTGCGAACACTGCGAGATCAAGATCGTCGGGCACGGCGTCGAGGTCTCCGGCCGGTTCTTCTGCTCCGGGCACTGCGCCCGGGCCGTCGAGGGCGCCCAGGGCGCCGAGATCCGAGACGCGGTCGGCGCCCGCCCCGCCTGAGGCGGCAGCCTGGGGTACGGTCGTCCGATGCGGCCGTTCACGGGCGTTCTGCCCCCGCCGCGCTCCTGACCGGAGCGCCGCGCCTCCGACCGACCGGTTGACCCGGCTCGGTCACCTCGCCGTACGCGCTCCGCCGACGTGGTCCCCAGTCCGCGGTTCACCCCTCTCGGAGCGCCCGCATGTCCTCTCGTCGTACGCCGTCCGCCCGTCGCTCGGCGGCCACCCCCGGCGCGCACGTCCGCACCGGCCTGATCCAGATCACCGTCACCGGAGTGCTCTGGGGCACCACCGGGATCGTCGTGCACCTCGTCCACCACGGCACCGGGCTGAACCCGGTGGCCATCGGCTTCCATCGCCTCGCGATCGCCGCGCTCGTGCTCTCGGCCTTCGCCGCGACCCGGCTGCGGCCGATGCTGGCCGCGCTGCGCGCGGCACCGCTGCCGCTGCTCTTCACCGGCGTCGGGCTCGGCCTCTACCAGGCGCTCTACTTCGCCGCCGTGGCGCTGGCCGGGGTCGGCGTGGCCACCGTGGTCAGCCTCGGCCTGGCCCCGGTGCTCACCGCGGCGTGGGAGTCCGTCCGCGCCCGGCGGATGCCCGGGCCGCTCCGGCTGGGCACGCTGCTGGCCGCGGTCGCCGGTCTGGTCCTGATCACCGGAGCCGCCACGCAGCCCACCGCGGCGGCGCCCCGACCGCTGCTCGGACTGCTCGCCGCGGCCGGGTCCGGGCTCGGTTACGCCGCGACCACCATCGTCAGCCGGCACGTCTCGCAGCACACCGCGCCGATGACGCTGACCACCATCTCCACCACCGTCGGCGCGTTGGCCCTGGCACCACCCGCCCTGGCCGTGGGCCTGACCGTTCCGGCCCGTCCCGAGGTGGTGGCCCAACTGCTCTACCTCGGGGTGGTCACCACCGCGCTGGCGTACGCGCTCTTCTACGCCGGGCTGCGCACCACCGAGGGCAGCGTCGCGGCGGTGCTGACGCTGGTGGAGCCGTTGACCGCGGCGGCGCTCGCCGTCGCCCTGCTGGACGAGCCACTGCCGGCCCCGGTGATCATCGGCGGGGTGCTGCTGCTGGCCGCGGTCGCGGCGACGTACCTGGAGCCGGAGCGACCCGCGGCGCAACCCCCGTCGCCCGCCGCGCCGCCCGGCCGCCTCGCCGCCGTAGGGCGCGAGGGCGGCGAGGGCCCGGGCGGCGCGACGTAGCGTCGGGCCGTCCGCGAGGGCGGCCTACCATCGCAGGATGCCGTCGCAGACGATCGAGGTACGCACCGCCGCCTTCGCCGACCTCGACACCCGCACCTTCCACGACCTGCTCAAGCTGCGGATCGACGTGTTCGTGGTCGAGCAGGACTGCCCCTACCCGGAACTCGACGGGCGGGACGTCGAGCCCGGCACCCGGCACCTCTGGCTCACCGGCGGCGACGGTCCGCTGGCGTACCTGCGCATCCTGGCCGACCCGGGCGGCGTGGCCCGCATCGGTCGGGTGGTGGTCGCCCCGCGGGCCCGTGGCGGCGGGCACGCCGGCCGCCTGATGGCCGAGGCGCTGGCCGTGGTGGGCGAGCGCCCCTGTGTGCTGGACGCGCAGTCCTACCTGGTCGACTTCTACGCCCGGCACGGCTTCACCGTCGCCGGCCCGGAGTACGTCGAGGACGGCATCCCGCACATTCCGATGCGCCGGGAGCCCGGCCATTGACCGATGCCGATAGATGTGCGAGTCTGCCCAACGGAGCCAGCATGAGAGTCGCGTGAGCGCGGGCTCGGGAGGGGCAACTCCCGGCCGTCCGGGCGTCGTCGTCCGACCTCTCCCCCGGGGGCCCTCGTGTCCACTGCACTCCGATCACACCGCATCCTGTGGCTGCTCGCCGTCGCGGCGACCGCCATCCTGCTGCTGACCACCGCCCTGGCCAGACCCGTCTCGGCACACGGGTCGGTGGTCGACCCGGCGTCCCGCAACTACGGCTGCTGGCAACGCTGGGGCAGCGACTTCCAGAATCCCCGGATGGCCACCGAGGATCCGATGTGCTGGCAGGCCTGGCAGGCCGACCCGAACGCCATGTGGAACTGGAACGGCCTGTTCCGCGAGGGCGTCGCCGGCAACCACCAGGCGGCCATCCCGAACGGCCAACTGTGCAGCGGCGGCCGCACCGCCAGCGGGCGCTACAACGCCCTGGACGCGGTCGGCGCCTGGAAGACCAGCCCGGTCGCCAGCAACTTCCGGGTCCGCTTCTTCGACCAGGCCAGCCACGGCGCCGACTACATCCGGGTGTACGTGACCCGGCAGGGCTTCAACCCGCTCACCGAGCCACCGGGCTGGGACGACCTGGAACTGGCCGGCCAGATCGGCAACACCCCGGCGTCCCAGTGGAAGCCGGAGACGGGCGGGGTGTCGATCGAGATTCCGGCCAGCGCGCCGGGTCGTACCGGCCGGCACGTCGTCTACACCATCTGGCAGGCCAGCCACCTGGACCAGTCCTACTACCTGTGCAGCGACGTCGACTTCTCCGGCGGACCGACCAACCCGCCGCCGACCACTCCCCCGCCCACCACGCCCCCGCCCACCACCCCGCCGCCGGCGGGGGCCTGCACGGCGACGTACCGGGTCACCGGGCAGTGGCCGGGCGGCTTCCAGGGCGAGGTCCAGGTGACCGCCGGCGGCTCGGCGCTGCGCGGCTGGTCGGTGAGCTGGACCTACGGCAACGGCCAGCAGATCAGCTCGTCCTGGAACGCGACCGTCTCGACCACCGGGTCACTGGTCACCGCGCGCAACGTCGGCCACAACGGCAGCCTCGGGGCCGGGGCGAGCACCACCTTCGGCTTCCTCGGCTCGTGGAGCGGCAGCAACCCGGCACCCGCGCTCACCTGCACCGGAACCGGCTGACCTCCATCGGATCCCCGGCCGGGGTCGCGTCCCACTCCCTCCGGGCGCGGCCCCGGCCGGCCCGGTGCCGGCGCGAAACGGGGCGACGGAGTGCGGCGCCGACCAGCTGCGGCTGGCGGTCATGACGCGGAGGCGGCTCGACGGTGACGACCGGCTGCCCGCCCGAGCGGACGTCCTCCGGTCACTGCCGAGGCGGACCGCCGTGCTGGCCTGCGTCCTGATCTGGGCCGGCTTCGTCGTCAGACCAGGCAGTTGACGATGTCGGCGACCGACCGGCGGCGCCCCGTGTAGAACGGGACCTCCTCGCGTACGTGCCGACGGGCGGCCGAGGCGCGCAGGTCACGCATCAGGTCGACGATCCGGTGCAGCTCGTCGCCCTCGAAGGCGAGCATCCACTCGTAGTCGCCGAGCGCGAACGAGGCGACCGTGTTGGCGCGCACGTCGGGGTAACCGCGGGCCATCTTGCCGTGCTCGGCGAGCATCTCGCGCCGCTCCGCGTCGGGCAGCAGGTACCACTCGTAGGAGCGGACGAAGGGGTAGACGCAGATGTAGTGGCGGGCCTCCTCGCCGGCGAGGAACGCCGGGATGTGGCTCTTGTTGAACTCGGCCGGCCGGTGCAGGGCCATCTGCGACCAGACCGGGGTCAGCGCCCGGCCCAGCGTGGTGCGGCGGAAGCGCAGGTACGCGTCCTGCAGGGCGTCGCTGGACGGCGAGTGCCACCAGATCATCAGGTCCGCGTCGGCGCGCAGGCCGGCCAGGTCGTACGTGCCGCGGACCACCACGTCCTTGCCGGCCAGCTCCGCGAAGAGCCCCTCGACCTCGTCCGTCACGTTGTCCCGCAGGGACGGCAGCGGGCTGCTGGCCCGGAACACCGACCACATCGTGTAGCGGATGCTCTCGTTCAGCTCCCGCAGCCGGGCCGCGTTGCTCTGCTCCGTCATGTCGCCGATCCTCCCAGTGCAGTGATGATCTCGTCGGCCGCCGTCTCACCCGAGCGGACGCAGACCGGGATGCCGACCCCGTCGTAGCCGGCGCCGGCCAGGGCCAGGGTCGGGTGGCCGGCCCGCAGCGCGGCCCGGACGCCGGCCACCCGGTCGGTGTGCCCGGGCGGGTACTGCGGCAGCGCCCCGCCCCAACGCTGCACGTGCCCGTCGACCGGTGCGGGCAGCGGGGCGCCGAGCACCGCCGACAGCTCGCGGTGCACGGTGGCCGCCAGGTCCTCGTCCGGGCGTTGCAGCTGCGCCTCCTCGCCGTACCGGCCGACGGAGGCGCGCACCAGGGCCAGCCCGTCGGGGCGGCGCAGATGCCCCCACTTTGTGGTGAAGAAGGTGGCCGCCTTGATCAGCAGGCCCTCGGTGCCCGGCACCAGGAAACCCGAGAGCGCGGGCAGCTCCGGCGCGGGCAGTGCCAGGGTCACCAGCGCGACGCTGGCGTAGTCCAGCCCGCCCACGGCGCCGGACAGCTCCGGGGCCGGCCCGGCGAGCAGCCGGGCGGCCGGCCGGGCCGGCACGGCGAGCACCACGGCGTCGACGTCGACGTGCTCCGGATCCCGGGTCGGGCCGACGGTGAGCCGCCAGCCGGTCGGCGTCGGGCGCAGCTCGCGGACCGCCGCGTCTCGGCGGATCGTCGCCCCACTCTCCCGCTCCGCCGCCTCGACCAGGGTGCCGAGCCCGCCGACCAGGGTGCCGAAGACCGGGGCGCCCGGTGCGCGGGGCGCGGCGGCCTGCGCGGCGCGGACCGCGGCGACCAGGGTGTGCTCCACCCGGCCCGCCCGGGCCAGCGCCGGCATCGTGGTGACCAGGGAGAGATCGTCGGCGCGGCCGGCGTACACCCCGCCCAGCATCGGGTCGACCAGCCGCTCCACCACCTCGTCGCCGAACCGGGACCGGACCAGGGCGCCGACCGACACGTCCTCGTCCGGACCGAGCAGCGGCCGGCCGTCGTCCCGGTCGGCGTCCGCGGCCGGCGTCGCCACCGTGGTCACCTTGGCCAGGTCACCGGGTACGCCGACCAGGGTGCCGCCCGGGATCGGCCGCAGCCCGCCGTCGACGGCGAGCGCGGCCTGCCCGACGGTGGGGTGGACGATCCGGTCCGCCAGCCCGAGCCGGCGGGCCAACGCCACCGCGGCCGACTCGCCGCCGGCCGGGTCGCGCATCAGGAAGGACTCCGCGCCGAACTCCACCGGCTGACCGGCCAGCTCTCCGGTGCGCAGCTTGCCGCCGAGGGCGCCGGACTGCTCGTACACCGTGATCTCGGTGCCGGCCGGGGCGCGGTCGCGCAACCGGACGGCCGCGGCCAGCCCGGCGATCCCGCCGCCGACCACCGCCACCCGCCAGGGCCGCTGCATGTCGCTCAGCCCCGGTCGGCCTGGCCGGCGGTCAGCTCGTGCACCAGCGCGACCACCCGGGTCAATACCTCCGGGTCGGTCTCCGGCAGCACGCCGTGGCCGAGGTTGAACACGTGTCCCGGCGCGGCCCGACCCTCGGTCAGAATCCGCCGTACCTCGGCCTCGACCACCGGCCACGGGGCGAGCAGCACGGCCGGGTCGAGATTGCCCTGCACGGCCTTGTCGGGGCCGACCCGGCGGGTCGCCACGTCCAGCGGGGTACGCCAGTCGACGCCGACCACGTCCGCGCCGGCCTCGCCCATCGCGCCGAGCAGCTCGGCGGTGCCCACCCCGAAGTGGATCCGGGGCACACCCGCGTTGGCGAGCCCGGAGAGCACGGTCACCGAGTGCGGCAGCACGTAGCGGCGGTAGTCCGCCTCGGACAGCGCGCCGGCCCACGAGTCGAAGAGTTGCACCGCGGAGACCCCGGCCGACACCTGGACCCGGAGAAACTCCAGCGTGACCTCGGCCAACCGGGCGCAGAGCGCGTGCCACAGCTGCGGGTCGCCGTACATCAGCGCCTTGGTCTTCGCGTGGGTCCGCGACGGCCCGCCCTCGACCAGGTAGCTGGCCAGGGTGAACGGCGCGCCGGCGAAGCCGATCAGCGGGGTGTCGCCCAGCTCGGCGACGAGCAACCGGACCGCCTCGTCGACGTACGGCACGTCGTCTCGGCTGATCGGGCGGATCCGCTCGACGTCCTCGGCGCCGCGCACCGGCTCGGCCACCACCGGACCGGTGCCGGGCACGATGTCCAGGTCGACCCCGGCCGCGGCGAGCGGCACCACGATGTCGCTGAACAGGATCGCCGCGTCCACCCCGTGCCGACGCACCGGCTGCAGGGTGATCTCGGTGACCAGCTCGGGGCGACGGCAGGACTCCAGCATCGCCACGTTCGCCCGGATCTTCCGGTACTCCGGCAGGGAGCGACCGGCCTGGCGCATGAACCAGACCGGGGTGTGCGGGGTCGCTTGACGCCGGCAGGCCCGGACGAAGGGCGAGTCGCCCGGTCCGGCGGGGGCGGATTCTCCGTCTCGGGCGGCGGTGCCCGTGGTGTCCGTGCTCATCGCGGCAATCGTGCCACGTGCGGGGGCGCCCCCAACGGCCGCCGCCCCGCTTTGTGACCCGTCCCGCCCGGCGCGCTCGACGGCGACCGCCCGCCGTGGTGGCACGGGCCACGCCGCCCGCGTCGGCGCGCCGTCCCGGCGGTGGCGAGGGCGCGGCATAGGCTGCCGGCATGGCCCCCCCGATCGCGCTCCCGGAGACCTTCGCCCGCGCGGTCTCCGGGCTCCGGTCCGCGGCGCCCCGACCGGAGATCGTGCTGGAGGAGGTCGGCGCGCCGCAGCGGCTCGCCCCTTACGCGTTCGCGCTTTCTGCCAGCGTGCTGCGGGACGGGGAAGAGGTCTCCACCGGGCGGCTGATCCTGCTGCACGACCCGGCCGGGCACGAGGCGTGGCAGGGCACCCTGCGGCTGGTCACCTACGTGACCGCCGAGCTGGAGGCGGACCTGGCCGCCGACCCGCTGCTGCCGGGCGTGGGCTGGACGTGGCTGACCGACGCGCTGGAGGCCCAGGACGCCGGCCACCGGGCCATCGGCGGGACGGTCACCCAGACGATGTCGACCCGGTTCGGCGATCTGGCCGGCCCGCCCGCCGCGGGGGACGTCGAGATCCGCGCCTCCTGGACGCCGGTCGACGACGACCTGGCCCCGCACCTGATGGCCTGGTGCGCGCTGCTGGCCTCGACGGCCGGGCTGCCACCGCCCGGGGTGACCGCGCTGCCGGAGCGTCGCCCCGCCGGCGCGGCCTGACCCCGGGTCGGCCGCTCAGAGGTAGTTCTCGGCCTCGTCGCAGACCTTGTTCAGGCCCTTCGTGGCCTTCTCGTACTCGCTGCGGTTGCCGGCGGACGCCGCGGCGAGCGCGGTGGTCAGCTTGTCCAGGCAGCTGGCGATGACCTTCTTCTGCCGGGCCTGCTCGTCGCGGTCGTTGCGGGTACCGGTGAGGTCCTGCTCGGTGTCGGCCAGCTTGTCCTGCATGCCCTGCAGGTCGACCCGGAGCTTCTCGATCTCCTTGGTGTTAGCCGCGATCGTGCCGTCCCGCTCACTGACCTGACCGGAGAGGCGCTGCTCGGTCCGCTCCAGCTCCCCGCTCTTGGTGACGTACAGGCCGGTCATCACGCCGCCGAGGACGAAGAGCAGACCGGCCACGAGGGCCAGGATCAACACCGGGCGGGCCTTGCCGGCGGTCGGGGCGGTCGGCCCGTACGGCGGGACGGCGCCGGGCGGCGCGGACATCGGCTGCCCGTAGGCCGGACCGGAGACCGGCGGCGCGGACATCGGCTGCCCGTAGGCCGGACCGGAGACCGGCGGCGCGGACATCGGCTGCCCGTACGCCGGACCGGAGACCGGCGGCGCGGACATCGGCTGCCCATAGGCCGGACCCGAGACCGGCGGCGCGGACATCGGCTGGGCGCTGGCGGGCGCGGGGTACCCGCCCGGCGCGGCGACCGTCGGGAACGCGGTGGTCGGCGCCGCGTACGGGTCCGCGGGCGGGGCCGAGAACGGGACGGTCGGCGCGGTGGGCGGCTCCGGGTGTGCAGAGCCGTAGCCGCCGGGCTGCTGCGGCGCCGGCTGGCCGGTGCCGTACTGCGGGTGCGGCTGCCGCGGCGGATAGGGGGTGCCGGCGGGCGCCGGCTGACCGGGCGCGGCCGGCGGCTGCGCCGGGTACGCCGACGGGAAGCCCTGCGGCCCGGTCGGTGGCTGGGACATCTTTCTTTCCTCCAGGTGAGCTGGCCCGACGCCGGGCAGGCGCGACGGACCGGACGTGGTACGGCCAGGTACCGCCCGGGTGGTACGACCCGGACGGGTGTCGGTGCGGCGACCGGAGACGGCCGCGGTGGGGGTGGCTCTCGCGCGGCGCCGATCAGCAGATCTTGAAGCCGTCGCAGGCGGTCTTGATAGGAACAGCGAGGCCGATGCCCTCGGCGTCACGTGCCTTGGCGGTGGCGATGCCGACCACCTGCTTGCTGCCGTTGATCACGGGGCCGCCCGAGTTGCCGGGGTTGATCGGCGCGTCGAACTGGATCGCCGGTGGGCCACCGGGCTCGGCCTTGCGGAACGCGCTCACCACGCCGGTGGTGACGCTGTCCTCCAGCCCGAGCGGCGCGCCGACCACCACGATCTGCTGGCCGGACTTCACCGCGGTCGACGCGGCGACCAGCCCGGTGAACTTGCCGGTGGTCCGCAGGTGGGCGATGTCGTTGGTCTTGTCGACCTTGACGATGGTGGCCGGAAAACGCTGGTCGGTGCGCTCCAGGAAGACCTGCCGGCCGCCGCTCTCCCAGATCGCCTCCACGACGTGGAAGTTGGTGAACAGGTTCGTCCCGCCGCCGGCGGCCGGTTTCCCGATCGCGAAGGCGGTGCCGGTGAACTGACCGGCGCGGACCCGGAACACGCTGGGCAGCGCGGCGCTGGCCACCGCCTCGGGGTTGAACGTCGCCCCGGCCTGCTTCTCCAGCGCCTCGGCGCGCTGCTCCAGGCCGTCGAAGCGGGCGCCGTCGTCGCTCTGGGCCCGCGCCAGCTGGCGGTCGGTGTCGGCGAGCCGGCCGGTGAGCCGGTCGATCTGATAGGCCTGGAAGCCGGCCAGCCCGGCCAGCACCAGCACGACCAGCACGGCGGTCAGGGTGAGCCAGCGCCGGCGGCGGGGGCGGACCGGCGGCACTGCGCCCGGCGGCATCGGGTAGGCCGGCCCACCCGCCGGCCAGGCGGGACCGGCCGGGTAGCCGGAGCCGGCCGGCGGGGTGCTCGACTGCGGCGCTCCGAACGGCGCGGAAGGGCCGGGGCCTACCGGCGGCGCGGTGGCGGGGCCGCCGGGCGGGGCCGAACCGGGCGTCGGGGCGAACCCCGGCGCCGCGGAGGTCGGCGCGGCGAAGCCCGGTGCAGCGAAGCCCGGCGGGGCGGAGGCCGGTGCGGCGGTGCCGCCCCACGGCCCGGTGTTCGGCGGGGACGACCAGCCGCCCCGGGCGGCCGGCACGACCGGTGGGTGCGCGCCGGCGCCGGACGGGGTCGGCTGATCGGCGGTCGACCAGCCGGAGGGGGCCGGGGCGGATGCTGGCGGAACGGCCCCGCGCGGGGTCGGTTGCGCGGGTACGCCCGGCTGACCGGCGATCGGAGACGCACCGGCCTGCCCGAAGCCAGTTGACGGCGCGCCGGGCTGACCCGAGGCGGGGAACGGCGCGCCGGGTGCCGGCTGGGCCGGCCAGGGTGAGCCGGCGGTCACCGGCTCGATCCGTGGCGGCAGCGGCCCCGGGCGGCCGGACGGCGGAGCCGCCGTGCCGGCGTCGCCGGCTCCGGCGTCCGCCGGTGCCCCGTCCGCCGAACCGTAGCCAGCCGAACCGTAGCCAGCCGTCATGATCGCCACGTCCTCCCCGTTGACGCCCGTGCCGCCGCCGGGTCACCTGGACCCTGGCCGGCGGCTCGATGGACCGTACCGGCGCGAACGGGCTTTGTCTTCCCCGATGTCCGCTCCGGAACAGCCATCTTCCGCCACCCGACCGACACACTCCGGACCGGCTGCACCCGCCGGATCGTGTCGCGCACTAGGGTTGTCAGGTGACCGACGAACCACCCCTGCGCCGTCGGGCCGCCGAAAGCCGTACGGGAAACGAACCGCACCACCCGCCGTCGGCCCAGCCGGAGCCGGCGGACGCGGGGACCGACCCGACTTCCGGCGGGCCCGTGCCGCTGACCGCTCCCCGCGAGGGGACCCCGCAACCGGTGGCCACACCGGAGGAACTCGCCGAGGTCGTAGCCCGTTTCGCCGCGGGCAGCGGCCCGGTGGCGCTGGACGCCGAGCGAGCCTCCGGCTACCGCTACAGCCAGCGCGCCTACCTCGTGCAGCTGCGCCGCGCCGGCGCCGGCACCGCGCTGATCGACCCGCTGCCGCTGGCCGACCTGACCACGCTCGACGAGGCGATCGGCGAGGCCGAGTGGGTGCTCCACGCCGCCAGCCAGGATCTGCCCTGCCTGGCCGAGGTGGGGCTGCGACCGCGCCGATTGTTCGATACGGAACTGGCCGCTCGGCTGGCCGGATTCGAGCGGGTCGGCCTGGCCGCACTGACCGAGCAGCTGCTCGGATTCACCCTGGAGAAGCACCACTCGGCGGCCGACTGGTCGAACCGACCGCTGCCCGAGTCCTGGCTGACCTACGCCGCGCTCGACGTGGAACTGCTCACCGACCTGCGCGACGCGCTCGACGAGGAGCTGACCCGGCAGGGCAAGTCGGCGTGGGCGGCGGAGGAGTTCGCCGCGCTGGTACGCACCGGCGCCCGTCCGCCACGGGTCCGCGCGGAGCCGTGGCGTCGCACCTCCGGCATCCACCGGGTACGCGGGGCGCGGGCGCAGGCCCGGGTCCGCTCGATGTGGTACGCCCGCGACCAGATCGCCGCCCGACGGGACGCCGCCCCGGGCCGGGTGCTGCCCGACTCGGCGATCATCGCCGCGGCGGAGCTTGATCCGAAGGACGAGCAGAGCCTGCTCACCCTCCCCGGCTTCGGCGGCCGCTCGGTCCGTCGACTGGCGCGTACCTGGCTTTCCGCGCTGGACGACGCACGGCAGTTGCCGGAGGACGCGCTGCCGGTCGCCCCGGTGGTCGAGGGTCCGCCGCCGCCGCACCGGTGGGCGGAGCGGGACCCGGTGGCCGCGGCTCGGCTGGCCCGGTGCCGGGAGGTGGTGCTGCGGATCGCCGGCGCGCACAACCTGCCCGCCGAGAACCTGATCGCCCCCGACTCGGTGCGCCGGCTCGCCTGGGTGCCACCGGAGGAGGTCACCGAGGAGACGGTGGCCGAGACGCTGCGCGGCTTCGGCGCCCGCGAATGGCAGATCGGCCTGCTCAACCCCGACCTGGCCACCGCCCTGACCGACCCCGGACCACCCCCACCATCCGAACCCACCACGTGATCATGAGGTGGGCGGCGATTCTGTAGATCGAAGTCGCCGCCCACCTCATGATCGGCAGACCGCGCGGCCAGGCCCGGGGCGCGGTTGGGGCTTGGTGTGGGGTGGGCCACACGGGGGGTGGTGTCGGGGTTGGTTACTGGCGAGTAGCATCCGAGGGAAACGCCAGTGCCGCGACCTTCGTTCGGTTCGTGGTGCCGCCTGCCGGCACCGCGGCCGACATGTGGTCGAAGAGGAGGCTCAAGTGCCCCGTGAAGTCCGGGATGTCGTGTTCGTCGACGGCGTCCGTACCCCGTTCGGCAAGGCGGGTGGCATGTACGCCAACACCCGCGCCGACGACCTGGTCATCCGCTGCATCCGCGAACTGCTGCGCCGTAACCCGCAGCTGCCCCCGGAGCGGGTCGAGGAAGTCGCGATCGCCGCCACCACCCAGATCGGCGACCAGGGCCTCACCATCGGCCGGACCGCCGCCCTGCTGGCCGGTCTGCCCAAGACGGTGCCCGGCTTCGCCATCGACCGGATGTGCGCCGGCGCGATGACCGCGGTGACCACTGTGGCCGGTGGCATCGCGATGGGCGCGTACGACATCGCCATCGCCGGCGGCGTCGAGCACATGGGCCGCCACCCGATGGGTGAGGGCGTCGACCCGAACCCGCGCATCATCGCCGAGAAGCTGGTCGACCCGTCCGCACTGGTCATGGGCGCCACCGCGGAGAACCTGCACGACCTGGTCCCGCACATCACCAAGGCGCGCACCGACGCGTTCGCGCTCGCGTCGCAGCAGAAGACCGCGAAGGCGTACGCCAACGGCAAGCTCCAGGACGACCTGGTGCCGGTCTCGATCCGCGACGCCGAGGGCGCCTGGGGTCTGGCCACGGTGGACGAGGCGCCCCGGGACACCTCGATGGAGAAGCTCGCCACTCTCAAGACCCCGTTCCGCCCGCACGGCAAGGTCACCGCGGGCAACGCGGCCGGCCTGAACGACGGCGCCACCGCGAGCCTGCTCGCCGACGAGGCGACCGCCCGCGAGCTGGGCCTGCCGGTCGCCATGCGGCTGGTCTCGTACGGCTTCGTCGGCGTGGAGCCGGAGGTTATGGGCGTCGGCCCGATCCCGTCGACCGAGAAGGCGCTGCGCATCGCCGGCCTGAGCATCGACGACATCGGCCTCTTCGAGCTGAACGAGGCGTTCGCCGTGCAGGTGCTCGCCTTCCTGGACCACTTCGGCATCGCCGACGACGACCCGCGGGTCAACCAGTGGGGCGGCGCGATCGCCATCGGGCACCCGCTCGCCTCGTCCGGGGTGCGGCTGATGACCCAGCTCGCCCGGCAGTTCGCCGAGCAGCCCGAGGTCCGCTACGGCCTCACCGCCATGTGCATCGGTATCGGCATGGGCGGCACCGTGATCTGGGAGAACCCGCACTGGACGGAGTCCGGCAAGCCGGCTCAGGGGGAGGGCAACAAGTGAGCGCGCTCGCCGCACCGAACGAGGTCGTCACCAGGGCGCTGCTGCGCCAGGTGGCCGTGCCGGGCCTGGACCGCCCCGCCGCCCTGATCACCCTGGACAACGGCTTCGACCACACCAAGCCGAACACCTTCGGCCCGGCCGGGCTGACCAGCCTGGACGAGGCGATCACCGCGGCGCTCGCGGCGGACCCGGCGTTCATCGCGGTCACCGGCAAGCCGTACATCTTCTGCGTCGGCGCGGACATCACCGGCCTGCCGCTGCTGGCGGACCGCGCGCAGGCGCTGGAGATCGGCCGGCTCGGCCACCGGGTCTTCGCCCGGCTCAAGGACAGCACCGTGCCGACCTTCGCGTTCGTCAACGGCGCCGCGATGGGCGGTGGCCTGGAGCTGGCGCTGCACTGCCACTACCGGACGCTCTCCGGGGGCGCGGCGGCCCTCGCGCTGCCCGAGGTCTCCCTCGGCCTGATCCCCGGTTGGGGCGGCACCCAGCTGCTGCCGAACCTGATCGGCATCCCGGCGGCGACCCAGGTGATCATCCAGAACCCGCTGATGCAGAACAAGATGCTCAAGCCGAAGCAGGCCGCCGAGCTGGGCATCGCCGACGTGCTGCTGGAGCCGGCCGACTTCCTGGAGCGCTCGCTGGAGTGGGCCGCCGGGGTGGTGCGCGGTGAGGTCACCGTGACCCGGCCCGAGGTCGACAAGGACATGTGGGCGGGCGTGCTCTACTTCGCCCGGCAGACCCTGGACCAGCGGCTGCACGGCGCGGTTCCGGCCGCGTACAAGGCGTTGGACCTGCTGGAGACGGCGAAGGACGCGGACTTCGCCGCCGGCACCGCCGCCGAGGACGAAGCCCTCGCCGACCTGGTCTTCTCCGAGGAGCTGCGCAGCGGCCTGTACGCCTTCGACCTGGTGCAGCGGCGGGCCAAGCGGCCGGCCGGCGCGCCGGACAAGAGCCTGGCCCGCCCGGTCACCAAGGTCGGCATCGTCGGCGCGGGCCTGATGGCCAGCCAGCTCGCGCTGCTCTTCGCCCGCCGCCTCCAGGTGCCGGTCGTGATGACCGACCTGGACCAGTCCCGGGTGGACAAGGGCGTCGGCTACGTGCACACCCAGATCGAGAAGGCCGTCAGCAAGGGCCGGATGGACAAGGGCACCGCCGCCAAGCTGTACGGGCTGGTCAGCGGGTCGGTCGACAAGGGAGTCTTCGCCGACGCGGACTTCGTCATCGAGGCGGTCTTCGAGGACCTGGCCGTCAAGAAGCAGGTCTGGGCCGAGCTGGAGAAGATCGTCAAGCCGGAGGCGGTGCTCGCCACCAACACCAGCTCGCTCTCGGTCAGCGCCATGGCCGAGGAGCTGGAGCACCCGGAGCGGGTGGTCGGCTTCCACTTCTTCAACCCGGTCGCGGTGCTCCCGCTGCTGGAGATCGTCCGGGGCGAACGGACCGACGACGCCACGCTGGCCACCGCGTTCGCGATCGGCAAGCAGCTGAAGAAGTCCTCGGTGCTGGTCTCCGACGCCCCGGCGTTCGTGGTCAACCGGCTGCTCACCCGCTTCCTCGGCACGGTGTTCGCCGCCGTCGATGCCGGCACTCCGCTGGACGTGGCGAACAGCGCGTTGGACCCGTTGGGTCTGCCGATGCGCCCCCTCGCCCTGCTCCAGCTCGTCGGCCCGGCGGTCGCGTACCACGTGGGCGGGACCCTGCACGCCGCGTTCCCGGACCGGTTCGGGGTGAGCGAGAACCTCAAGCGGATCGCGGACTCCGGTCAGCCGATCGTGGTCGACGACCGGATCAACGAGGAAGTGGCCAAGCTGCTCGTGGTCGGCGACCAGCCGCTCACCGCCGAGCAGGTACGGCAGAACGCGCTCGACGCGCTGGCCCAGGAGATCCGGCTGATGCTCGACGAGGGCGTCGTCGCCGAGGCGCAGGACATCGACCTGTGCATGATCCTCGGCGCCGGCTGGCCGTTCCACCTGGGCGGCGTCACGCCGCACCTGGACCGGACCGGCACCGCCGAAAGGGTCACCGGCCAGCGGTTCCTGCCGCGCGGGGCGGCGAGCCTGCGCGCCTGATCCCACCCCGCTCCCCCGACATCGCGGTGGCCGGCAGCGTCCCACGGACGTCGCCGGCCCCCGCGATCGTCTCTGCGCTCGGCGGCGGATCCGGCGGACGACTGGCGTTCAGGGACAGCGGCACGGGCACCTGGCTGGCTAACATCACCCGTTCTGCTTTTTCGACAGGAGCTGACCCATGTCCTACCCGCCCGACGACTCCTACCCCCCGCCCTCCGGGCAGGGTTCCTACCCACCGCCCCGCCAGCCGGGCGGCTACCCCCCGCTCCAGCAGGGCGGCTACCCCGCGGCGCAGCAGGGGGGCTACCCCGGACAGGGCGGCCACCCCGGACCACAGCAGGGGGGCTACCCCGGGCAGGGCGGCCACCCCGGGCCGCAGCAGGGCGGCCGTTCCGCACAGGGCGGCTATCCGGGACCGCAGCAGCACGGCTACCCGGAACCGCAGCGCGGCGGCGGCTACCCCGGTCCCCAGCAGGGCGGATACCCGGGTCCGCAGCAGGGCGGATACCCGGGCGAGCAAGGGGGCTACCCGGGGTCGCAGCAGCCGGGGGGCTACCCGCCGCCGCAGCGGCAGCCGGAGACCTATCCGCCCGCCCAGCAGCCCGGTGGCTACCCGCCGCAGCAGCAGGACGGCTTCGGAGGACAGCCCGGCCAGACGTACGGTGACCCGGCCGGCTCGGTCCAGCCGCCGCCGAGGAAGAAGTCCCGCACCGGCCGGATCATCCTGATCGCGGTCGCCGTGGTGCTTGTGCTCTGCCTGGGCGGGACCGCCGTCGCCTGGTTCGGCCTCAAGGACGAGGTGAGCGAGGGCGTCGAGGCGAGCAGGACCCGGGTGGAGGCCCCGGCCACGCTCGCCGGGCGACCCAAGATCACCGACCCGGAGCTGAAGTCGCTCTCCGACCAGATGGTCGCCGAGATGAAGAAGACGGCGCAGAACGAGACGAGCGCGGTCGGCGCCTTCTACGGCGACCCGGCCAAGCAGGACCTGGTGATGGTGATCGGTGTCTCCGGGCTGATGGCCGATCCGAAGAAGGAACTCGACGACGTGGTCACCGGCCTGGGCACCGAGCTCGGCGTCAAGGAGATGACCCCGGTGGAGGCTGGTCCGCTGGGCGGCGAGGCCCGCTGTGGCGACGGCAAGGCCGAGAGCGCGCCGCTGGGCGTCTGCGTCTGGGCCGACAAGGGCAGTGTCGGCGCGGTCGTGGTCTTCTTCAGCTCCGCCGAGAAGGCCAAGGCCGATTTCGTCACGATGCGCGGCGAGATCGAGAAGCGCGGCTGAGCCGGAGCCGACACGGGGCCCCTGCCACCACCCGGTGGCAGGGGCCCCGTCGTGTCAGGCCGTCCCGCGCTCGTGGGTCGAGCCGGTCACGAAGCCGGCGTCACTCGGCAGCCGGCGCCGCCGTGGCAGCCGGCGTCGCCGCTCGCTCGGCGGCGCTGCGCAGCACGCAGAACTCGTTGCCCTCCGGGTCGGCCAGGAGGACCCACCCCGAGCCGTCGGGCCGGCGGTGGTCGGCGACCTGCGTGGCGCCGATGGCGAGCAGCCGCTCGACCTCCTCGTCCCGGGTTCGGTCGGTCGGTTCCAGGTCCAGGTGGAGCCGGTTCTTCACCACCTTGTCCTCGGGTACGGCGAGGAAGAGCACCTCCGGACCACCGGGCGGCAGCAGCATGGCCTCCGGGTCCCCGGGGAAGTCGTCGGGCTGGCGGGGGCATTCGAAGACCTGGGCCCAGAATCCGGCCAGGGCGTAGGTGTCGTGGCAGTCGATGCCGATGTTGTGGATCCGTGCGCTCACGGTCGCTCCTTCGAGCTGGATGACCGCGCTCCGCAGTGCCGGCAGGGTCAGCGGTGGCCGGCGCGGGGCGCGGGACTGGTCATGGTGGACATCAGTCACACCCCCTCTCGGTCGTCAGGCTGACGCCGACGATCTTCGCAGCCGTGCCGACGGCCCGCAACCCCCGTGGCCCGCAACCGCCGGCGGCCCGCAACCCCTGTTGGCCGCGGGTCAGTGCCCGGTGGCCGGCTCCGCCCCGCCCCGCCCCTCGACCGGCACGGCGACCGCCGGAACGACGTCGGCCGACGGCAGGGTGACCGTCACCTCAAGGCCGCCACCGGGCTGGGCGACCGCCTGCACGGTGCCGCCGTGCGCGTCGCAGACCGCCCGGACGATGGAGAGCCCCAGGCCGGAGCCGCGGGCGCCGGTACGCTCCCGCCCGCCGCGCCGGAACGGCTCGAAGAGCCCCGGCACGTCCGCCGGATCGACCTCGAAGCCGGTGTTCCCGACCACCAACCAGGAACGCGCGCCGTCCGAGCCCGTCCGCACCCAGAGCCGCCCGTGCAGGTGGTTGTAGCGGACCGCGTTCTCGATCAGGTTGCCGGCCAGCCGGTCCAGCAGGCCCGGGTCGCCGACCACCGGGGCGGGCTCCAGCGACGTCTGCACCCGCAGCCCGATCCGCTCCACCTCCCGGCGCATCGCCGAGAGCGCGTTCGCGGTGCCGGTGGCCAGGTCGCACTCGGTACGCCGGCCGAGCCGGCGACCAGCCTGCGCCTCGCTGCGGGCCAGCACCAGCAACGCGTCGACCAGCCCGTTGGCCCGCTCCGAGGCGTCCCGGACCACGGTGGCCATCCGGCGGTACTCGGCGATGTCCGCCTCGTCGTCGCTGA
The DNA here is from genome assembly GCF_044456245.1 of Micromonospora sp. NPDC051006. NCBI lineage: Bacteria > Bacillati > Actinomycetota > Actinomycetes > Micromonosporales > Micromonosporaceae > Micromonospora > Micromonospora sp. NPDC051006. The sequence goes on along the minus strand of NZ_JBITFP010000009.1, from coordinate 68,247 downwards.
GCGTCACGTCGATCTCGGTCCGCATCACCGCGAGCGGAGTGCGTAGCTCGTGCGAGGCGTTGGCCACGAACCGCTTCTGCGCCTCGAACGCGGCGGCGATCCGGTCCAGCATCGCGTCGAAGGTCTTCGCCAGCTCGGCCACCTCGTCGTCCGCCCCCGAGTAGCCGATCCGCTGGTCCAGGGTGGCCTCCCCCAGCCGCTGGGCGGTGGCGGTGACCTGGTGCAGCGGGCGCAGGGCACGCCCGGCCACCGCGTACGCGCCGGCCACCCCCACCACGCTGATCGCCAGCAGCGCCACCAGGCCCTTGGCCAGCAGCTCGCCGGACGCCGCGTCGACCAGCTGCCGCTGCCACTCGGCCGCGTCCAGCGCGCGGCCGTCGGCGAGCACCACGGTGGTGCCGGGCAGCAGCTCGTCGGTCGGGCGCAGCGCGTCGCGGACCAGCAGCCAGGCGAGCAGCACCAGGATCGCGCCGGCACCGACCAGCAGCACCCCGTTGAGCAGGGTGAGCCGCAGCCGCAGGGTCGGCCGCAGCCGGGGCCGCCGGCTCGACGCGGTGCCGGGCGCGGGGGCGCTCACGGGGCGACCTCGGCCGTGCGGTAGCCGGCGCCCACCACCGTCTCGATCAGCGGCGGATCGCCGAGCTTCTTGCGCAGCGTCATCACGGTGACCCGGACGATGGTGGTGAACGGGTCGGTGTTGGCGTCCCAGACCCGCTCCAGCAGCTCCTCGCTTGAGACCACCGCGCCGCGTGCCTTGAGCAACTCGGCGAGCACCCCGAACTCCTTGTTGGTCAGCTCGACCGGCACGCCGCCCCGGGTGGCCACCCGGCGGGCGGGATCCAGCACCAGGTCGGCCACCGAGAGCACCGGCGGCGCGGCCGGGGTGGCCCGCCGGCCGAGCGCCTGCACCCGGGCGACCAGCTCGTCGAAGGCGAACGGCTTGGGCAGGTAGTCGTCCGCGCCCAGCTGCAACCCCTCGACCCGGTCCGCCACCGTACCGCTGGCGGTGAGCATCAACACCCGGGTCAACGCGCCCGAGGCGGCCAGGTCGGCGCAGATCTGGTCGCCGTGCACACCGGGCAGGTCCCGGTCCAGCACCACCACGTCGTACCGGGTGACGAAGGCCAGTTCGTGCCCGGCATCGCCGTCGTAGGCGACGTCGACCGCCATGCCCCGCTTGCGCAACCCCCGCGCGATCGCGTCGGCGAGGTTGCGCTCGTCCTCCACCACCAGTACCCGCATGCCGGCCTCCTCGCTACTGACCCCCGACAACCTAGTGCCGGCCACCAAACCAGCGTCCCTCGCCGCGCAGGTCCGCTCGCCGTTGCCCAAGCCCCCGGGCTTACGCGATGCTGTCCGGCGGCCAGCCACCTCGACGGACGGACGCGCACATGACCGCAGCAGCCCCGCCCCGGACCCGGGACATCGTCTACCGCGGGTTCCGCCTCCCGGCCGACCTGGCGTCCGGCACCACCGAGGGGTTGCGTGGCGGAGCGGGCGGGCTGCTGCTGGCCGAGCCGGACGGTGCCCCGACGACCCGGCCCGGGCCGGACGACGACGAACGGCGGTACGAGTGGGGTCGCTGGACCGCGCCGCCGGTGCCGGTCGGCTTCGCCGTCGGCGAGGTGGTCCCGTCCTGGACCGCGCTCACCCCCGAGGGCTGCTGGATCGAGGTCGAGCTGCGCGGCTGGCACGACGACGCCCCGGCCACCGGCTGGTACGTGCTGGGCCGCTGGGCGGCCGACGACCGGGCGCTACGGCCGACCTCGGTGCCCGGGCAGCGCGACGGAGCCGCCCGGGTGGCCACCGACACGCTGGTCGTCACCGGGGCCACGGTCACCGGCTGGCAGGTGCGGGTGACCCTGCTCCGGCCGGCCGGCAGCACGCTGACCCCGCTGCTGCGCACCGTGGGCGCGGTCGCCTCCGGCCCGGACACGGCGGCCGGCCCGGAGGGCGCATCCGACCGGCGCGACCCGGTGGCCGCCACGGAGTCCGGGCGACGCACCGCCCACGGGGTCGTGCTTGAAGTGCCCCGGTACTCCCAGCGCCTGCACGCCGGGACCTACCCGCAGTGGGGTGGCGGTGGCGACTCGTGGTGCAGCCCCACCTGCACCTCGATGGTGCTCGCCTACTGGGACGCCGCGCCGCCCGCCGAGCGCTACGCCTGGGTCGACCCGCCCGGACCCCGGCCACTGGTGGTGCACGCCGCCCGGCACTGCTTCGACCACGCCTACGCCGGCGCCGGCAACTGGCCGTTCAACACGGCGTACGCCGGGCTGCACGGGGTCGACGCGTTCGTCACCCGGCTGCGCTCGCTGGCCGAGGCGGAGGCGTTCATCGCCGCCGGCATCCCGCTGGTGGTCTCCGCCGCGTTCACCGTCGGCGACGTGCCCGGGCTCGACTACGACACCCGGGGACACCTGATGGTGCTGGTCGGCTTCTCCCCGAGCGGGGACCCGGTGCTCAACGACCCGTACGCGCCGGACGACGAGGCGGTGCGGCGGACGGTGGACCGGGGCCGGTTCGAGGGGGTCTGGCAGCGCGGCAGCGGCGGGGTGGCGTACGTCATCCGCCCGCCCGGGGTGCCGCTGCCCCCGGCGCCCGCGCAGCCCAACTGGTGACCGCCCCCGCGCCGGCTGATCCACCGACCTCGCAGCCGGCCGGACCGCGAGCTACCGGCGCAGCTGCCACACCCCGTACGACCCGTCGCGCCGCCGGCAGATCAGCCGGTCGCCGCCGGTCTGACAGTCCCCGGCGGCGTCGGTGAGCACGTCCAGCGGCCGGACCATGCCGGTGGAGAGGTCCAGTTCGGCGACGAGCAGGCCCCCGTCCGGGTGCCGGCGCAGCCCGATCACCGGATCATCCAGGAGGGACGGCCGGGCCAGATCCCACCGCCCCAACTCACCGATCACCCGACCGGTCGTCGCGTCGAGCAGGCTGAGGTCCTCGGTGCCCGGCCCGGCGCTGCTCTGCGCGCTGGCTATCAGTTGGCCGTGACTCGGCGTCACCGAGGCCCACCGGTCGTCCGTCCAGCCCGGCCGCCCGGTTGCCGCGTCCACCGTCCGTAGCCCGCCGGAACGGGTCTGCAGGCAGATCACCCGGCCGCAGTCCATCGCGTAGAGAGCCTGGTCGACCGGCGTCCGCCAGCGCCGCTCCAGCCGGTCCAGCCCGTAGGCGCTGACCACCGGCGGCGTGCCGCCGATCGTGAGCAGCAGGTCACCGACCACCTGCACGCTCTGCGGCCGTCCGTCCGCCGGACCCCACAGGTCGTCCGTGACGAGCACCGCCCCGGTGGTGGCGTCGCGCACCTCGACCCGGCCGGAAGCGTCGTTGTGGACGATGCGGTCCGCCCCCGCCTCGGTGAACCGCAGGTTCACCTCCCCCGGTGCGACGTCGGCGCGCCAGCGCAACGTCCCGCAGCACCTGTCGACAGCGCGCAGCGTGCCGGCCCGGTCCCAGTCGCCCGAAGCGAGCAGCAGGTTGCCGTCGGCCAGCTCCACCGCGCCGCCCGGCTGCTGCCACCGGAGCGCGCCGGTCGCCCGGTCCACCACCATGGTCACGTTGGCCGCGCCGTCCGACGTGGCGCCGTAGCCGGTGACCAGCAGCGTCCCGGCCAGGGCGGTGACCATCCAGAACCGGCCGTTCACCGGCAGCGGCGCCTGCCAGGCCGGCTCCCCGCCGGGGAGCCGGTAGGCGGCCAGCCGCCGCTGCCGCCCCTGCTCGACGGTCGGCTCGACGAGCACGAAGAGGTCCCCGACGACGAACGCCTCCGTACCGAGCCGGGCCGGCACGACCACCGCGCTGCGGCGCTGCGCCGGGGCGCTGGCCGCGAGGCCGGCGAGCACGAGCAGCAGCACCAGCGCGCAGCGCAGCGGCCGGCCGGCGTCCCGGGGTGGCCGGGGCAGCGCCTCCGGCTCCGGTTCGTGGCGCAGCTCGCCCAGCTCGATCGTCGTCCCACTGCTCATTCCCGCCACCGCCACACGCCGAACGAGCCGTCCAACCGCCGGCACACCAGGGTGCCCGGGCCGGCCTGGCAGCTGCCGGCCGCGCCGGTGAGCACGTCGAGGAGCTGGGCGCGCCCGGCGGCGACGTCCAGCTCGGCGACGACCAGCCGGCCGTCCGCGGCCAGCCGGATGCCGAGGATCGGCGCGTCCGGGTCGTTCGACGACGCCAGCTGCCACGTACCCAGGTCGGCGACCAGCCGCCCGGTGCCGGCGTCCAGCACCGCGAACCTGCCGCTGATCTCCTGCTCGCGCAGGACGAGCAGCCGGTCCGCTTCGGCGGCGAGCACGAACGCCCACTCCGACGAGCTCCAACGCACCGCGCCCGTCGCCGGGTCGAGCGCCTGGATCCCGCCGGACCGCAGGTAGGCGCAGAGCACCTTCCCGCAGGACATCAGGTATGGCGTCGTTGCCAGCTCGACCGTCCAGAGCGGCTGAAGCCGGTCCAGGTCGTACCCGGACAGCGACGGCCGCCGGTCACCGGGGGTTGGCCGGGCCCCCTGGTCGCGGCCGGTCAGCAGCAGGTCATCGACCATCTGGATCGGCTGCTCCTCCGACGACACGGCGGGGCCGAGGTCGGCACGGCGCAGCAGGTCGCCGGTCGGGCCGTCGCGCACCTCCACCTCGCTCCCCGGCCGGACCAGCACGACCCGGTCGATCACGCCGTCCCGGATCCGGAACTGACCCCTCGCCGGCGTACTGGGTGCCGACCAGAACGGACGACCCGAGCGGACGTCCACCATCTGGACGGTCGCCGAAGCGGGGCCGGGGGGCGTCTCCAGGAAGACCCGCCCGGCCGCGTCGAGCCAGCCGAATCCGGGCTGCCGCCACCGGACCTGACCGGTCTGCGCGTCCAGCGCGATCGTCTCGGGCTCGCCGTCCTGACCGCCGGCGTAGAGGACCAGCGCGCCGCTGCCGGCCTGGACCCGCCCGAGTTCGCCGGTGAACGGCAGCGGGATCCGCCACAGCGGCGCGGGTCGCTGCGCGGCGCGGGTCGCCCGGTCGGGCAGCGGGTAGGCGAGCAGTTCGCGGTTGCGGTCGGTCAACCCCTGGACCGGCTGCGAGATGAGCAGCTGGTCGCCGGCGAGGAACGCCTCGGCGGTGGGCGACGCCGGCAGGACCGCGCTGACGCGGCCCGCGACGGACTCGGCCCCGGCCACGGTCGCCAGCACGAGCAGCAGCACCAGGACGATCCGCAGTGGACGGCCGACGGGCGGAAGGCGGCGCTCGGAAGCGTCCGTTGCCGGGCCCTCGCGCAGCTCGCCCAGGTCGATGACCGCCATCCGCTGCCCCTCCGTCACCTACCGCAACCACACCCCCGGCAAACCGGCCGTGGACGTACCGGCCCGGCAAATGCGACGCATTACCGCCTGTACGATGGCGCGTCGTGGCTGTGCCGGTGGTAGATCCCTCGCTGAATCCCGTTGCCGAAGCCGACCTGGTCGAGGTCCGGCCGTCGCGGCGGCCCCGACGCCGACCGGGTCGCGCCGACCTGTTGGCCCTCGGAGCCTATGTGCTGCTCGGCGTTCTCGTCTGCCTCAACTACTGGGGAGACGTGCAGGGCCGGGTCTCCTCGCACCTGCCCACCGACCACAGCTGGTTCGAGTGGCTCTTCGCCCACGGCGCGTACTCGGTGCGGCACCTGGAGAACCCGCTCTTCACGGCCCGGCAGAACGCCCCGGACGGGGTGAACATGATGGCCAACACCTCGCTGCTCGGGGTGACCCTGCCGTTGGCGCCGCTGACCATGCTGCTCGGCCCGCAGGTGATGTACGCGCTCTATCTCGGCGGCGCGCTGGCCGCCACCGCCGGCACCAGCTACTGGGTGCTCTCCCGGCACCTGGTGCGCTCGCGCGCGGCGGCCTTCGTCGGCGGCGCCTTCCTCGGCTTCGCACCCGGCATCGTGCACCACGCCAACGGGCAGCCCAACTTCGTCTCCAACTTCCTGCTCCCGCTGATCGTGCTGCGGGTGTTGCGGCTCGGCGAGCCGGGCCGGTGGCGACGCAACGGGCTGGTGCTCGGCCTGCTGGTGGCGTACCAGATCTTCATCAACGAGGAGATGCTGCTGCTGACCGCGCTGGCCTGCCTGGTCATCGTGCTGGCGTACGCCGTGCAGCGGCCGAGGGCGGCGTGGGCCGCGGCCGGTCCCTTCGCCGCCGCGCTCGGCGTCGGCGGCGGGCTGGCCCTGCTGCTCACCGCCTACCCGATCTGGTTCCAGTTCAACGGGCCGCAGTCCTACCGGGGGTTGCAGGGCGGGGTGTTCCACAACTGGGGCGAGGACCTGGCCGCCTTCGTCACCTTCGCCCGGGACACCGTGGCGGGCGAGCCCGCTGTCGAGCAGACCATCGGCCTGACCGAGCAGAACACCTGGTTCGGCTGGCCGCTGGTGCTGGTGGCCCTGGCGGCCCTGGTGCTGCTGGTCCGCCGGTCGTTGGTGGCCCGGATCCTTGCCGTGCTGGTCGTGGTCTTCAGCGTCGCGGCGATCGGGCCGCGGGTGCGGCTGGGCGGCGTGGAGACCGGGGTGTACGGCCCGTGGCACTACATCTCGGACGACCTGCCGCTGGTCGAGATGATGATGCCGACCCGGCTGACCCTGGTGGTCGCCGGGGCGGTGGGCGTGCTGCTCGCGCTGGCCTGGGACGCGGCGTCCCGGGCCGGGCGTCCGGCCGCCGGCCGGGTGCGGGTGCCCGCCCAGCGCACCGGCGAGCCCACCGACGCCGACGGACCCTCGTCCGAGGTCGCCGCGCCCGCGTCGACCGGGCGGCGCTGGCTGCGCCCGGTGGGGTACGCGGCGATCACGCTCGCCGTGCTGCCGCTGGTGCCCCGGCCGCTGCCCGCCCAGCCGGTGGAGCCGCCGCCGCACTTCATCACCGCCGGCGGCTGGCGGCCGTACGTCCCCGCCGGACGGACCCTGGTGCCGGTGCCGATCCCGAGCAACGTGCACGGGCTGCCGACGCTGCGGTGGAGCGCGCTGACCGGGCAGGAGTTCCCGGTCCCCGGCGGCTACTTCATCGGCCCGAACGAGAAGGGCGAGGGCGTCTTCGGCGCGCCGAACCGCCCCACCAGCACCCTCATCTACTCCACCATGGACTCCGGCACGGTGCCCCCGCTCACCGACGAGAACCGCCGGCAGGCGGTCGAGGACCTGCGCTGGTGGCGGGGGTCGGTGGTGGTGCTCGGGGCGCATCCCCGGGAGGCGGTGCTGCGGGAGTTGATGACCGGCCTGCTCGGCCCGCCGCAGCGGGTCGACGACGTCTGGCTCTGGGACGTCCGGTCCCTGATCGGCTAGCCGGTCCCCCACCTGGCCGTCGGCCCGCCGCGGGCCGCCGGCCGGGGGGGGCCCCCCCCGCGGGGCCGGGGCAGCGCACCCCGGGGGGGGCGGGCCACCACACCCCCCCCGCCCGCGGCCGGCCGGGCCCCGCCCGG